>NZ_JBWYIP010000008.1:0-168031 GCF_056783825.1 Acinetobacter sp. 24-47-39 | reverse complement strand
ACATCCTTCTTTCTCGCCAAGTAGGTGTTCCATACATCGTTGTATTCTTAAACAAATGTGACCTTGTAGACGACGAAGAGCTTCTTGAGCTAGTTGAAATGGAAGTTCGTGAACTTCTTTCTACTTATGACTTCCCAGGTGATGACACTCCAGTTATCCGTGGTTCTGCTCTTGCTGCACTTAACGGTGAAGCTGGTCAGTTCGGTGAAGATGCAGTTGTTGCTCTTGTTGAAGCGCTTGACACTTACATCCCAGAGCCAGAGCGTGCTATTGATAAAGCATTCTTAATGCCAATCGAAGACGTATTCTCTATTTCTGGTCGTGGTACAGTAGTAACTGGCCGTGTAGAAGCTGGTATCGTGAAAGTAGGCGAAGAAGTTGAAATCGTAGGTATCAAAGACACAGTTAAAACTACAGTTACTGGCGTTGAAATGTTCCGTAAACTTCTAGACGAAGGTCGTGCGGGCGAGAACTGTGGTATCTTATTACGTGGTACTAAGCGTGAAGACGTACAACGTGGTCAAGTACTTTCTAAACCAGGTGCGATCAAGCCACACACTAAATTCGATGCAGAAGTATACGTACTTTCTAAAGAAGAAGGTGGTCGTCACACTCCATTCCTTAACGGTTACCGTCCACAGTTCTACTTCCGTACAACTGACGTAACTGGCGCGATTCAATTGCAAGAAGGCGTTGAAATGGTTATGCCTGGTGACAACGTAGAAATGTCAGTAGAATTGATCCACCCAATCGCAATGGACCCAGGTCTACGTTTTGCGATCCGTGAAGGTGGTCGTACAGTTGGTGCTGGTGTTGTTGCTAAAGTAACTGCATAATAGAAGTATAAACGAAAACCGAGGGTTTCGATTCTCGGTTTTGTTATAGGTCAGTAGTTCAATTGGTAGAGCGTCGGTCTCCAAAACCGAATGTTGGGGGTTCGAGTCCCTCCTGGCCTGCCAAATTATTTTTGATAAAAAGCTTGATGCTGGCTAAACTGGTCATATAATAAGTCGCGAATTCAACGACGAGTACAAAAATGTCGAATGATAAATCGCGTGACGCATTAAGCGACGCGCCAATTCCTCAAAGAAACAATTCCGCTGAAGTCGTTAAATCTGGTTCACCAGTTGACGTGATTTTATGGATTATTGCATTGGCATTACTTGCTGGTGCACTTATGGTAAATCAACATCTTCCAGCATATTGGGTTCCCGCAAACAATATTTGGGTGCGTGTTGGGGTAATTTTGGCTTGTATCGTTGTGGCTTTAGGTTTATTATACGCCACCCATCAAGGCAAAGGCTTTGTTCGTTTGTTGAAAGACTCACGCATTGAACTGCGTCGAGTGATTTGGCCAACAAAGCAAGAAACAGTAACTGCATCATGGCAAGTGTTACTTGTTGTTGTAATCACCGCTATTGGTTTATGGTGTTTTGATTACATTATTAGTTGGTTGATGAAGTTTATTATCGGGTAAAAGAGCTATGAAACGTTGGTACATTATTCATGCCTATTCAGGTTATGAAAAACAAGTGATGCGTTCGCTTAATGATCGAATCCAGCGTAGCGCTGTTGCCGATAGCTTTGGTGAAGTCCTTGTTCCTACCGAAGAAGTGGTAGAGATGAAGGATGGTAAGAAACGTAAGTCAGAGCGTAAATTCTTTCCAGGCTATGTGTTAGTTGAAATGGAAATGAATGACGATACTTGGCACATTGTTAAAGAATGTCCAAAAGTACTCGGATTTATTGGTGGTACGGCAGAAAAGCCTGCTCCAATTACGCAAAAAGAAGCTGACGCGATTCTTGCACGTGTACGCAATACTGGCGAAGCACCTCGTCCTAAGACAATGTTCGAGCCAGGCGAAGAATTATTGGTTACTGATGGTCCATTCACAGACTTTAAAGGTGTGGTGGAAGAAGTTCAGTACGAAAAGTCACGCTTAACGTTGACGATTAATGTATTCAATCGACCAACTCAAGTTGAATTGGAATTTCGCCAAGTCGAAAAAACAATTTAATCTGAATTGGTTGAAAACGCCCGATTTTATTAATCGGGCATTGTTGTTGTAACGGTATCGTTACTTGTAAATATTGGGGAGCCTTAATCGGCGTTTGTACCCAGAGGTAATTGAAATGGCTAAGAAGATTGACGGCTATATCAAGCTGCAAGTTCCAGCTGGTAAAGCGAATCCATCTCCACCAATCGGTCCTGCACTAGGTCAACGTGGTGTAAACATCATGGCATTCTGTAAAGAATTCAATGCTGCTACACAAAAACTTGAAGCTGGTCTTCCGATTCCTGTAGTGATCACTGTGTACAACGACAAGTCGTTCACATTTATCATGAAAACTCCGCCTGCTGCTATTCTGCTTAAGAAAGCTGCTGGTATCCAAAAGGGTTCAGCTGTACCTAACAAAACTAAAGTTGGTAAGTTGACTCGTGCTCAATTAGAAGAGATCGCGACTACTAAAGAACCAGATTTAACTGGTGCTGACTTAGACGCGCGTGTACGTACCATTGCTGGTTCTGCACGTTCTATGGGCTTGGAAGTGGAGCTTTAAGACATGGCTAAATTAACTAAACGTCAAAAAGCTATTGCAGCTGCTGTAGAAGCGAACAAAGTTTATACTTTGGAAGAAGCTGTAGCAGTACTTTCTAGCCTTCCAGCTGCTAAATTCAAAGAATCTTTGGATGTAGCTGTAAATCTAGGTGTTGATCCTCGTAAATCTGACCAAGTTGTTCGTGGCGCGACTACACTTCCTGCAGGTACTGGTAAAACTGTACGTGTAGCTGTGTTTGCTCAAGGTGCTGCTGCTGAAGCTGCTAAAGCTGAAGGCGCGGACGTAGTTGGTTTTGATGACCTTGCTGAAAGCATTCAAGCGGGTAACCTTGACTTTGACGTAGTGATTGCTGCTCCAGATGCAATGCGCGTTGTAGGTAAGTTGGGTACAATCCTTGGTCCACGTGGCTTAATGCCAAACCCTAAAGTGGGTACTGTAACTCCTGACGTAGCGACTGCAGTTAAAAATGCAAAAGCTGGTCAAGCACGTTACCGTGTAGACAAAGCGGGTATCATCCATGCTGCGATCGGTCAAGTAGGTTTCACTGCTGAAGCTGTTCGTCAAAACGTTGAAGCTCTTGTAGCTGACCTTAAGAAAGCAAAACCTGCAACTTCTAAAGGTGTTTATATCAAAAAGATCACTTTAAGCTCAACTATGGGTCCTGGTCTTACTATTGATGTAACTAACGTTTCTAACTAAGTTTAACTTAGACAGAATTTTAAAGCCCTGAGTAAGATTTGAAGCGTTGCTTCAAATCTTACGCAAGATACCGGTTTTGGATTTCTTGCGAACTTAGGCAAACTTTGAATTGGTAAATGAGAATTTATCAGCGTCAAAGACCTCAGGCGAGGGGAGTTTTATGCTTCGCTCTTAATATTCCAGCCTGCGTAGACGCGGTGGTGTGATTTAGTTCATCCTCCGCGTGTTGACTCAGTGATGAGTTAACGAACTGGGAGTGTACTTCGCGTGAGTACATGAATCACCGTTAGGAGGTTTTACAATGGCTCTTCTTATCGAAGACAAAAAACAGATCGTAGCTGAAGTTAACGCTGTTGCTTCTACTGCTTTCACTGCTGTTGTTGCTGACTACCAAGGTTTAACTGTTGAGCAATTAACTGCTCTTCGTGTTGAAGCTCGTAAACTAGGTGTTACTACACGTATCGTGCGTAATACTTTAGCTAAACGTGCTCTTCAAGATACTCAGTTCGATATCTTGAACGACAACCTTGTTGGCCCAACAATTTTAGCTTTCTCGACTTCTGAAGACGACATGGGCGCAGCTGCTCGTTTGTTTGAAGAATTCGCTAAAACTAATAAAGCATTTGAACTTAAAGCTGCTGCATTCGATGGCAAGGTTTATCAAGGTGCTGAAGTTAGCGTAATCGCGAACCTTCCGAACCAAGAAAAAGCGCTTACTATGCTTGCAAACGTTCTTCAAGCTCCTATTTCGAAATTGGGTCGCCTTATTACTGCGCTCAAAGAGAAAAACGAGTCTGAAGCTGCTTAAGCTTAATAAATCAATTTCCACACCATTCAATATCCATTTGGAGTTATTCTCATGGCTTTAACTAACGAAGAAATCTTAAACGCAGTTGCTGAAAAAACTGTTCTTGAACTTGTTGAACTTATCTCTGCTTTTGAAGAGAAATTCAATGTATCTGCTGCTGCTGTAGCTGTTGCTGCTGCTCCAGGTGCTGGCGCTGCTGCTGCTGAAGAACAAACTGAATTCAACGTAGAGTTGACTTCTTTCGGTGCTAACAAAGTTGCTGTAATTAAAGCAGTTCGTGAAGCTACTGGTCTTGGTCTTAAAGAAGCTAAAGATTTAGTTGAAGGCGCTCCAGCTCTTCTTAAAGAAGGTGTTTCTAAAGAAGAAGCTGAAGAACTTAAGAAGAAACTTGAAGAAGCTGGTGCTCAAGTTACTGTTAAGTAATTTCGCCATGGGGCCAATATTAATTTGACCCCAAAAATTGGCTGATGGCTCTTGGGTCATCAGCCTTTTTGCGTTACAATTATCGGCTCGATTTTTGTTAACTTGATGTAAAAATCATCAATACTAACTATAATTGAATAAAATCAAACGCTTACCAATATTTTTCCATGTTTAAAAATATTGTTAAGCGTTTTAATACCACTGAACATTGCAGCATTTGAACAAAGTGGTGGTCATATCGACCTGCGTAATTCCTTCTAGACCCGTTCTGCAGGCGGGTTTAGTTTACTTTCCGAGGACTCCAGATGGCATACTCATATACCGAAAAGAAACGGATCCGTAAGAATTTTGGTAAATTGCCCCAAGTGATGGATGCTCCGTACCTGCTCGCGATTCAAGTCGACTCGTACAGAACGTTCCTTCAAGATGGCAAAACACCAAAAAACCGCGAAGATATCGGTCTCCAAGCCGCATTTCGTTCAGTTTTTCCAATTGAAAGTTATTCTGGGAATGCTGCTTTAGAATTCGTTGAGTATAGCCTTGGTAAACCAGAGTTTGACGTTCGCGAATGTATTCTTCGTGGCTCAACTTATGCGGCACCAATGCGCGTAAAAATTCGTTTGATCATTAAAGATCGCGAAACGAAATCAATTAAAGACGTACGTGAACAAGAAGTGTACATGGGTGAAATGCCACTTATGACACAGAACGGTACGTTCGTGATCAATGGTACTGAGCGTGTAATCGTATCTCAATTACATCGTTCACCTGGTGTGTTCTTTGATCATGACAAAGGTAAGACGCATTCAAGTGGTAAGGTGCTTTATTCTGCACGTATCATTCCTTACCGTGGCTCATGGTTGGACTTTGAATTTGATGCTAAAGATTTAGTATACGTACGTATTGACCGTCGTCGTAAGTTACTTGCGACT
This sequence comes from Acinetobacter sp. 24-47-39, assembly GCF_056783825.1. Classification (NCBI taxonomy): domain Bacteria; kingdom Pseudomonadati; phylum Pseudomonadota; class Gammaproteobacteria; order Moraxellales; family Moraxellaceae; genus Acinetobacter; species Acinetobacter sp. 24-47-39. Next base: position 162,607 of record NZ_JBWYIP010000008.1, on the reverse strand, counting down.
GTGATTCTTCGTGCCTTGAACTATACAAACGAACAAATTCTAGACATGTTCTATGAAAAAGTTCCTGTATATCTAGACATGGGCAGCTATCAAATTGACTTGGTTCCAGAGCGTCTGCGTGGTGAAATGGCACAATTTGATATCACAGATAATGACGGTAAGACAATCGTTGAGCAAGGTAAACGTATCAATGCGCGTCATGTTCGTCAAATGGAAGCTGCAGGCTTAACTAAACTTCCAGTACCTGATGAATATTTGTATGAGCGTATTACTGCTGAAGACATTACATTACACAATGGTGATGTGATTGCTGCAAACACAGTTCTTAGTCATGAAGTAATGGTTAAAATCGCTGAAGGCGGCGTTAAGCAATTTAACCTACTTTATACCAATGACATCGATCGCGGTTCATTCGTAGCTGATTCATTACGTGCTGATACGACTTCTGGTCGTGAAGAAGCGCTTGTAGAAATTTACAAGGTAATGCGTCCAGGTGAGCCACCAACGAAAGAAGCTGCAGAAAACTTATTTAACAACTTGTTCTTCTCTTCTGAACGTTATGACTTATCACCAGTTGGTCGTATGAAGTTCAACCGTCGTTTGGGCCGTCCTTACGAAGTGGGTACGGATCAGAAGTCACGTGAAGTTGAAGGTATTCTTTCAAACGATGACATCATTGACGTATTAAAAACACTGGTTGAAATCCGTAACGGTAAAGGTGAAGTCGATGATATCGACCACTTAGGTAACCGTCGCGTACGTTCTGTTGGTGAAATGACAGAAAACCAATTCCGTGTTGGTCTAGTTCGTGTTGAACGTGCTGTGAAAGAGCGTTTATCACAAGCAGAGACAGATAACTTGTCTCCACAAGACTTGATTAATGCAAAACCAGTAGCGGCTGCAATCAAAGAATTCTTTGGTTCAAGCCAGTTATCTCAGTTCATGGATCAAAACAACCCATTGTCTGAAATTACACACAAACGTCGTGTATCAGCATTAGGTCCAGGTGGTTTAACACGTGAACGTGCGGGCTTCGAAGTACGTGACGTACATCAGACTCACTACGGTCGTGTTTGTCCAATTGAAACGCCTGAAGGTCCAAACATTGGTTTGATCAACTCATTATCTGTATATGCGAAAGCGAATAGCTTTGGTTTCTTAGAAACTCCATATCGTAAAGTTGTTGATGGTCGTGTAACGGATGAAGTTGAATATTTATCAGCAATTGAAGAAGTAGGTACTGTGATTGCACAGGCCGATTCTCAATTGGATAAAGATGGTAACTTAACAGAAGAATTCGTATCTGTTCGTCACCAAGGTGACTTCGTACGTATGCCGCCAGAAAAAGTAACGCACATGGACGTATCTGCTCAGCAGGTTGTTTCTGTGGCTGCGTCACTGATTCCATTCCTTGAACACGATGATGCGAACCGTGCATTGATGGGTTCAAACATGCAACGTCAGGCTGTTCCTACGCTGATTGCTGACAAGCCTCTTGTTGGTACAGGTATGGAAGCGAACGTGGCGCATGACTCAGGCGTGTGTGTGATCGCGAAACGTGGCGGGCGTATTGAATACGTAGATGCATCTCGTGTCGTTATTCGTGTGAATGAAGATGAAATGGTTGCGGGTGAAGCAGGTGTAGATATTTACAACTTGATTAAATACACACGTTCAAACCAAAACACATGTATTAACCAAAAAGTGCTTGTGAACCTAGGCGACAAAGTTGGTCGTGGTGATGTACTTGCTGATGGTCCATCAACTGATGGCGGTGAATTGGCACTTGGTCAAAACATGCGTGTCGCGTTCATGACTTGGAACGGTTACAACTACGAAGACTCGATCTTATTATCTGAGCGTGTTCTTCAAGAAGATCGTTTGACGTCTATTCACATTCAAGAACTCTCTTGTGTCGCGCGTGATACTAAACTTGGTTCAGAAGAAATTACTGCTGATATCCCTAACGTAGGTGAGGCTGCTCTTTCTAAGCTTGATGAATCAGGTATTGTCTATATCGGTGCTGAAGTAACTGCTGGCGACATCTTAGTTGGTAAAGTAACACCTAAGGGCGAAACGCAGTTGACTCCTGAAGAAAAATTGCTTCGTGCAATCTTTGGTGAAAAAGCAGCTGATGTGAAAGACTCTTCACTTCGTGTTCCATCTGGTACGAAGGGTACAGTTATCGACGTTCAAGTGTTTACTCGTGATGGTATCGAGAAAGACGAACGTGCTCAAGCGATTGAGAAAGCTCAACTTGATGCATACCGTAAAGACTTGAAAGAAGAATACAAAATCTTCGAAGAAGCTGCACGTGAGCGCGTTGTACGTTTGTTGAATGGTCAAGAGTCTAATGGCGGCGGTACAACAAAACGTGGCGACAAGTTAACTGATGAAATTCTTTCAAATCTAGAACTTGTTGATCTACTTGATATCCAACCAGTAGATGAAGGCATCGCGGAGCGTTTAACTCAAATTCAAGTATTCTTGAAAGAAAAGAGTCTTGAAATCGATGAGAAATTCGCTGAGAAAAAACGTAAGCTTTCTACTGGTGATGAGTTAACAACTGGCGTATTGAAAGTTGTTAAAGTTTACCTAGCAGTAAAACGTCGTATTCAGCCTGGTGATAAGATGGCGGGTCGTCACGGTAACAAAGGTGTTGTATCAAACATCTTGCCAGTTGAAGACATGCCACATGATGCGAATGGTGTTCCAGTAGATATCGTATTGAACCCACTAGGTGTACCTTCACGTATGAACGTGGGTCAGATTCTTGAAACTCACTTGGGTATGGCTGCGAAAGGTCTTGGTGACAAGATCGATCAAATGTTGAAAGAACAACGTACTGTACTTGAACTTCGTGAATTCTTAGACAAGATTTACAACAAAGTTGGTGGCGAGCAAGAAGATCTTGATAGCTTAACTGATGATGAAATCTTGGCACTTTCAGGCAACCTCCGTAAAGGTGTTCCACTTGCAACACCAGTATTTGACGGTGCCGAAGAAGGTCAAATCAAAGAGTTATTAGAACTATCTGGTCTTTCACGTACTGGTCAGACAGTACTGTATGATGGCCGTACTGGTGAACGTTTTGACCGTCCTGTAACTGTAGGTTACATGTACATGTTGAAATTGAACCACTTGGTTGATGACAAGATGCATGCGCGTTCTACAGGTTCTTACTCGCTTGTAACGCAACAGCCGCTTGGTGGTAAAGCACAATTCGGTGGTCAGCGTTTCGGTGAGATGGAGGTCTGGGCACTCGAAGCATATGGCGCAGCTTATACGCTTCAAGAAATGCTGACTGTGAAGTCGGATGACGTTGAGGGTCGTACCCGTATCTATAAGAACATTGTAGATGGTAACCATTATATGGACCCAGGTATGCCTGAATCGTTCAACGTATTGACCAAAGAGATCCGTTCTTTAGGTATCAACATTGAACTGAAAAATGGTGACTAAATCCCCCTCAATCCCCCCTTTGATAAAGGGGAGACTTTCCCCTCTTTAAAAAAGAGGGGTTAGGGGAGATTACCAATTCAGTTAAAAAACAATATTTGTGACCCAGTTGTGAAGTGAAAATCTCCACAACACACGGAGAAAAAAATTGAAAGACTTGCTCGATATCATGCGCAAAAAGACGGATTCAGACGGTCATGCTCCTGTAGAGTTTGATCGCATCCGTATTGGTCTTGCGTCACCAGAAATGATTAAGTCATGGTCTCATGGTGAAGTTAAAAAGCCAGAGACAATTAACTATCGTACGTTCAAACCTGAACGTGATGGTTTATTCTGTGCCAAAATTTTTGGTCCAGTAAAAGATTACGAATGCTTGTGTGGTAAATACAAGCGTATGAAATACAAAGGCGTCATTTGTGAAAAATGTGGCGTTGAAGTAACAACTGCGAAAGTTCGTCGTGAACGTATGGGTCACATTGAGCTTGCTTCACCAGTTGCACACATTTGGTTCTTAAAATCACTGCCTAGCCGTATCGGTCTTCTTTTAGACATGACGCTACGTGATATCGAACGTGTATTGTATTTCGAATCTTACGTTGTAACAGATCCTGGTATGACTCCGTTCGAAAAATACCAACTTCTGAATGACGAAGAATACTTCACAGCATTAGAAGAGCACGGTGATGAATTCACTGCGAAAATGGGTGCTGAAGCAGTTCAAGATTTGTTGAAAGACATTGATCTTGAGGCTGAGATTTCTCGTTTACGTGAAGAAATTCCGAATACAACTTCTGAAACGAAGCTTAAGAAAGCATCTAAGCGTTTGAAGTTAATGGAAGCGTTCAAAGAGTCGAATAACAAACCAGAATGGATGGTGTTGACTGTACTTCCTGTACTTCCACCAGATCTTCGTCCGCTTGTACCACTTGAAGGTGGTCGTTTCGCGACATCTGATTTGAACGATCTTTATCGTCGTGTGATCAACCGTAACAACCGTTTAAAGCGTCTTCTTGATCTAGCTGCTCCAGATATCATCGTACGTAACGAAAAACGTATGTTGCAAGAATCTGTAGATGCATTGTTAGATAACGGTCGTCGTGGTCGTGCAATTACTGGTTCGAACAAACGTCCTCTTAAATCTTTGGCAGACATGATCAAAGGTAAACAAGGTCGTTTCCGTCAGAACTTACTTGGTAAGCGTGTTGACTATTCTGGTCGTTCAGTAATTACTGTAGGTCCTACTTTACGTCTTCACCAATGTGGTCTTCCTAAGAAAATGGCACTTGAGTTATTCAAGCCGTTTATTTTCGCGAAATTACAAGCGTCTGGCCAAGCAACTACCATTAAAGCTGCGAAGAAAATGGTTGAGCGTGAGACTCCAGAAGTTTGGGACGTTCTTGCATCTGTGATTCGTCAACATCCAGTGATGTTGAACCGTGCGCCAACACTTCACCGTTTAGGTCTTCAAGCATTTGAGCCTGTACTGATTGAAGGTAAAGCGATCCGTCTACACCCACTCGTATGTGCTGCGTTCAACGCCGACTTCGATGGTGACCAAATGGCGGTACACGTTCCATTAACACTTGAAGCTCAATTAGAAGCTCGTGCGTTAATGATGTCAACGAACAACATCTTGTCTCCAGCAAACGGTGAACCAATCATCGTTCCATCGCAAGACGTTGTCTTAGGCTTGTATTACATCACCCGTGATGCAATCAATGCCAAAGGTGAAGGCATGGTGTTCGCGGATACTCACGAAGTAAACCGTGCGCTTGCAACAGGTCAAGTTGATTTACATGCTCGTGTTAAAGCTCGTGTACATCAAACTGTGATTAATGAAAATGGTGAGCGTGAGCAACAAACCATTATCGTTGATACAACACCAGGCCGTTGCTTACTTTGGGAAGTTGTGCCAGAAGGTTTAAGCTTCGAGCAAATCAACGTTGAGATGACCAAAAAGAACATCTCTAAATTGATCAACTCTTGCTACCGTAAGCTTGGTTTGAAAGATACTGTTATTTTTGCTGATCAATTGATGTACCTCGGTTTCCGTCAAGCAACACGTTCAGGCGTGTCTGTTGGTATGGAAGACATGGTGATTCCACCTGCGAAGTATTCAATTATCGAGAAAGCTGAAGTTGAAGTTCGTGAAATTGAGCAACAGTTCGAACAAGGTTTCGTAACTGCCGGCGAACGTTATAACAAAGTTGTCGATATTTGGGCGCGTACAAACGACCAAGTAGCGAAAGCGATGATGGATAACTTGTCTTACACGACTGTTAAGAACAAACAGGGTGAAGACGAGAAACAAAAATCATTCAACTCGATCTACATGATGTCTGACTCGGGTGCCCGTGGTTCGGCAGCTCAGATTCGTCAGCTTGCAGGTATGCGTGGTTTGATGGCAAAACCGGATGGCTCAATTATTGAGACACCAATTAAAGCGAACTTCCGTGAAGGTTTGACGGTACTTCAGTACTTCATTTCAACACACGGTGCGCGTAAAGGTTTGGCCGATACAGCATTGAAGACAGCGAACTCGGGTTACTTGACACGTCGTCTTGTAGACGTAGCGCAAGACTTAGTGATTACTGAGCCAGATTGCGGTACTTTTGACGGTCTAGTAATGACGCCATTCATTCAAGGTGGTGATGTTATCGAGAACTTAGGTACTCGTGTACTCGGTCGTGTATTAGCTGAAGATGCGAAGCGACCAGGTTCTGATGAAGTGGTACTACCACGTAATACACTCATCGATGAGAAACTTGCAAACTACCTAGAAGAGCAAGGTGTCGATGAAGTTAAAGTGCGTTCAGTTGTAAACTGTGCATCTACTTTTGGTGTATGTGCGAAATGTTATGGTCGTGACCTTGCACGTGGTCACTTGGTGAATCCAGGTGAATCAGTGGGTGTAATGGCTGCTCAATCAATTGGTGAGCCAGGTACACAGTTAACGATGCGTACATTCCACGTGGGTGGTGCTGCGAGCCGAACTTCTGCTGCGAACAGTGTTCAAGTACGTAATGCAGGCTTTGTCCGATTCCATAATGTGAAGACAGTTCAACACGCTAAAGGTCACTTGGTGTCTGTCTCTCGTTCTGGTGAGATTGGTATCACTGATGACATCGGTCGTGAGCGTGAGCGTTATAAACTTCCTTACGGTGCCTCAATCTTGATTAAAGATGGTGGTGCGGTAGAAGCTGGCGGTATTGTAGCGACTTGGGATCCGCATACGCATCCATTGGTAACAGAAGTTGCTGGTAAAGCACGTTTCAGCCAAATCGCTGATGGTGTAACTGCAACATCTAAAACAGATGATGCAACTGGTATGACGACAGTTGAAATTTTACCTGTAACGTCTCGTCCAGCTTCTGGTAAAGACTTACGTCCAGCGATTGTATTAGATACAGTTGATGGTGGTGAACAGTTCTACTTCTTACCACAAAATACAATTGTGACTGTCCGTGATGGCGAAACAATTGGTGTGGGTGATGTAATTGGTCGTGTACCTCAAGAAACTTCACGTACTCGTGATATTACCGGTGGTCTTCCACGCGTAGCTGACTTGTTTGAAGCACGTAAGCCGAAAGAACATGCGATCCTTGCAGAAGTTTCAGGTGTTGTAAGCTTTGGTAAAGAAACTAAAGGTAAGAATCGTCTTGTGATCACACCGGATGATGGCTCAGAGATTTACGAAGAGTTAATTCCTAAGTGGCGTACGATTAACGTGTTCGAAGGTGAGCATGTGAACCGTGGTGAAACGATTTCTGATGGTCCGCAAAACCCACATGACATCTTACGTTTGAAAGGTGAAGTGGCGTTGACAAACTACATCGTGAATGAAGTTCAAGACGTATATCGTCTCCAAGGTGTAAAAATTAACGATAAGCACATTGAAGTCATCGTACGTCAAATGTTGCGTAAAGTTGAGATCATCGATGGTGGTGATACAAGCTTCATCAAAGGCGAGCAAGTGGATTACATCCGTGTTGTCCAAGAAAACCAAGCAGTACTTGCTCAGAACAAGTTCCCTGCGAAGTTTGAACGTCAATTGATGGGTATCACGAAAGCTTCACTTTCTACTGACTCGTTCATTTCTGCTGCATCGTTCCAGGAAACAACACGTGTGTTAACTGAAGCTGCTGTAACAGGTAAAGAAGATGATTTACGCGGTCTAAAAGAAAACGTGGTTGTTGGTCGCTTGATCCCAGCGGGTACAGGTTTGGCTTACCACTTAGAGCGTCGTCGACAAGAAGCAGAAGCTGCTGAACACGAATTGGTTAATGACTTCTCTGAAGTTGACCAAGCGTTCTCACAAGCATTAAATGAAGATCAGTTTTAATCTAAACTGAATTAAGAAGGCACCTACGGGTGCCTTTTTTTATTGAGTTTGATAATGTGAATTTGAGGCTAAATATCTATTTTGAAAAAAACTCTTTACAAATAGCATCATTTTCGCGTTGTCTTGTAACAGAAATTGAAAATTTTATTCTCTAGATCGCGATATGCTTATATAAATAGACAAAGAGGGACATCAAGATGAAAAAGTTAACAGCTGTCATGGCGATGGCAACCGTATCTACAATGCTACTTGCAGGTTGTGAAAGCATGACGCCGAATCAACAGCGTATTGGTGCAGCTGCTGCAGGCGGTGCACTTGGTGGTGGTGTTGGTAATAATGTTGGTGGTGGTGTTGGTGCAACGCTTGGTGGTGGTGCAGGTGCCGCTGTAGGTAGTAAAGCTCAAGGGGGCTCAGATCGTAATGCCACTTATAGTGGTGTAGGCGGTGCAATCGGGTCTGCAGTAGGTAAAAGTATTTTTGGTGGTAACTCTGGCGCTGCAATTGGTGGTGCAATTGGCGGTGGTGCAGGAGCAGCGATAGAGCAAAAGCGATAGAACAAAATAATCGTTAATTTGCTAAAGTGATAAAAAAAGCGCTCATAGAGCGCTTTTTTTATTAACGGAAACGTGTGGCTTTTGCCTTCTTGCGACGGATATACACAGTTTTGTGAACTTCTGCGATCCGTAAGCCTGATTCATCCATAATATTCACAGTATAGTTACGGTAAACAGGAGCATGATTGCTAGCGAGCTCTTTAATGAGTTGTATTTCACTGGAATCGATGCGGATATCTGCATAAACAGTGCTACGACCAGGAGTTAAAAAATCGATGCTTGCAGCCTTATCCCAAACAATATATTTATCACCTAAGTGATACATGAGTAATGTCATATAGAATGGGTCAACCATAGAATAAAGGCTACCGCCAAAATGGACACCCACAATATTTTTATTTTTTCGTGTAAGTGGCATTTTCACACGTATATGATGATTTTTTAAGTCGATTTTATCGATAGAAATGCCTGCACCTTGGAAGGGTGCAAAGCTATTAAACATATACTTGGAGATCAACGGAATTGTCGTTAGCTTTTTCAAAATACTCATTTAGGTCAATTATTTTTATTTCATTAGTTAGCATACTAAAGTACAAAAAATATTCTGGCATTGATCGAAAATCATCGTAGACCAAGAAAACGGTCAATCAATAACAAAAAAGGTTGAGCATATTATGCAATTTGAGTCACATTGGATTAACACGACAGATCAACAAAAACTCTATGCTAAAACATGGGGAGATCGGAATAAGCAGGCATTGGTGCTTGTGCATGGTTATCCTGACAATCAAGAAGTATGGGAACCAATCATTTCGAATTTAATCGAAGATTATTTTGTTGTGACTTATGATGTGCGTGGCGCTGGTCAATCGAGCATACCGAAAAAGATTCGCGCTTATGCATTAGCTCAACTGTCTTTAGATTTGGAAAGTGTGGTAAATCATCTGTTGCCAAATCGTAACTTTCACGTTGCAGCACACGATTGGGGCTCAATTCAAACATGGGAATCCGTAACAGAATCTAAATTTAAAGGCCGTATTCTTTCCTATACTACCATTTCTGGACCATGCTTGGACCATGCTGCTTTTTGGATGCGTGAACAATTCAAACATCAAAAACCAAAGTTCTTTAAGCAATTGATTAAGTCTTGGTACATCGTACTATTTCAGCTACCCGTAGTTGCACCGACGATGTGGAATTTTCTCAATCCAGATCGCTGGGGCAAAATATTTGAAATTCTTGAAGATACAAAAGGCTTACCTGTAAACCAAAATATCTCTAAGGATGGTGAGTATGGTGTGGCGCTATATCGCGCGAACTTTATTCCACGTCTAACGATGCCTCGTCAACGTCATGCGATTTGTCCCATTCAAGCGGTGGTCTTAAAACGTGATAAATATGTGAGTCCTGAGTTGATTGATGAAATTCCAAAATGGGCGACAGTTTTTGAACGTGTTGAGGTAGATGCGAATCACTGGGCAGTTTTAAGTCGTGCACAAGAGATCGCATCGTATATTAAACAATTTGCAAAAAAAAATGCGCAAGGCGAATAGAATTTGACGAGTGAAGGTTTCAACCCCTGATGAGCAGATTTATTACAAACAAATTCTGATAAAATAGTTTTTTTGTCTGATTCCTATTTCTTATGTTTGCAATTCTTGCTGCCATTGGGGTCATGTTTGGCCTCTCTTTGGCTCGTGTGCCTGTGGTATTTGCACTGATCATTGGTGCTGTAACAGGAGGCCTATTGGCTGGTCTTGGTTTACAAGGCACTATGGAAGCGTTTAATGGTGGTTTGGGCAAGGGTGCCCAGATTGCTTTAGCTTATGGTGTACTTGGTGCATTTGCCTTAACTTTGGCTCGTTCAGGTTTGCCAGATTTGTTGGCCTACAAAATGGTGACTATGCTTAAAGGAAGCAGCAATCAGAAATCACAGAATATTGTGAAATACATGATTTTTGCAACTTTGGCATTTGCTGCAATTTGTTCTCAAAATCTAGTTCCAGTTCATATCGCATTTATTCCAGTATTGATTCCACCATTACTTGGGGTATTTAATCATCTACGTTTAGATCGTCGTTTGGTGGCATGTATCCTGACATTTGGTTTGGTGGGTACATACATGTTGGTGCCGTTTGGTTTTGGTGCGATCTTCTTAAACGATATCTTGGGTCAAAACATCAATACGTTTGGTAAAGCTTTGGGTTTTGAGATTTCATATACTGATATCCCATCAGCGATGGCAATTCCTGTTTTTGGTATGTTTATTGGTTTGCTCATCGCCATGTTTTATACATATCGTAAGCCACGTGACTATGAAACGGTAAGATCAGAGATTAAATCTCAAAGAATCTCTGACACATTGGCTGAAGAATCTTTGGATGAAAGACCACAAATTGCAACATTTACCATCTTTATGGCCATTGTGTCTGTATTTGTGACCCTTGGTGTGCAATGGTACTCAGACTCCATGATTTTAGCTGGTTTAGTCGGTGTGGCGATCCTAAGCTGTGCGGGTATTTTCAAGTGGAAAGAAGCTGACGATGTCATCATTACCGGTATGCGTATGATGGCGCTCGTGGGTTTTATTATGATCGCGGCACAAGGGTTTGCAGCGGTGATCGGTGCTACTGGTCAGGTTCCAACGCTAGTTGAGGCTTCAGTCGCGTGGATTGGTGATAGCCAAGGTTGGGCGGCGTTCTGGATGTTGCTGATCGGATTATTGATTACTTTAGGTATTGGTTCTTCTTTTTCAACAATTCCTATTCTTGCAATCATTTATGTCCCATTATGTATTCAGTTTGGTTTTAGTCCAGCAGCAACAATTGCGCTCATAGGTACTGCTGCAGCTCTAGGTGATGCAGGCTCTCCAGCTTCAGACTCGACTTTAGGTCCAACATCAGGTTTGAATATGGATGGTCAACATGACCATATGAAAGACAGTGTGATTCCGACATTTATTCATTTCAATATTCCATTGATGATTTTTGGTTGGATCGCGGCAATGGTGCTATAACTATATTTAAAAATAATTGAATAAAAGGCGATTAATATAATCGCCTTTTTTTATTTTAAATCAGATTAAAATAGTAGGATTAAATAAAAAAATTCCGAGTAAAATAATATGATTAATAGGTTATTTAAAATAACTGGTGGATTTATAATTGACTAAATTGGTATGATTTAAAATAAATTATTTTTATAATCAATTGTTTATAAATGTAATGTATTTTATTTAATTTTTAAGAGTTGCATATTAATTTTTGGCATGTTTATTATATTTAAATAGTGTTTTATTTAGATCAATCTTCCAGAGGTTATAATAATGTTAAATAAAATTGCACTGATTGTTTTGCTTGGAATGTCTGCAAATGCACTGGCAGGAGAATGGCAACTTAAGTTAGGTGCATCTGCAATTTCTCCAACGCAAGATACCACTGTGGCCGCTCTAGGAGGAGCTAAAGTGGAAGCCGATGATGAATTTGCTTTTACCCCTTCGGTGGAATATTTCTTTAATGATCAAATTTCTGCTGAATTATTATTAGCCACACCAGTTCGCCATGATGTTTTGATTAATGGCGCTGATGCAGTGACGATTAAACATTTACCACCAACACTGACTGCGAAATATCATTTTAAAAATACCTCGGGATTTACACCTTATGTTGGTCTTGGTGCAACAGCATTTATTGCTTGGGATGAGCAAGGCGTTCAAAGTGTAAAAGAAGATTTTGGTTATGCAGCGCAGTTAGGTTTCAATTTCCAACCAGCTGATGCAAAAAACTGGGGTGTATTCGCTGACGTACGTTATGCAGATTTGAACCCTGAAGTGAATGTAGATGGAACAACAAAGTTCAAGCTAGATATAGATCCAGTCATCTATAGCATTGGTTACAGCTACAAATTCTAAAAATAAAGTTGCGCCTAGCCCTATTATTCAATAGGGCTTTTTTTATTTGTTGTACTATAACAGGTAGAAAATACCATATAAAAAAACAATTTTTTTCAATAATCTAGAAAGCTCATAACCGAGTAGTATGCATGAAGAACCAATTCATAAAGCTCATCATTGTGCTGGCTGCATGTGGAAGTGTTCCAGTATTTGCAGCGAGTTTTGATTGCAAAAAGGCGCAGTCCGAAACTGAGAAAGCTGTTTGTGAACATCGTATCCTGAATGATGCTGATGTTAAAATGGCTGCGACTTATCAAATTCTACGTCGTTTAGTACCGATGGGAATGCGATCAATCATTCAGAATGAACAAGTCAAATGGCTGGAATTACGTGATCAATGCCAAGCAAATTTGCAATGCTTAAATCATGTCTATCAAATGCGTCAGCAAAAACTAGAAATACATCTTGATCGAATTTACAAACAAGGTCCTTTTTAAAAAAATTTAATTTTGACCATTGAAAAAATTAGAAGCTACACCATTCATTAAGCATTCAAAAAAATTGTTTTGATGTGTTTAAGGAGTAGTTTATGAGCGAGCAGAATACACAAAAACATAGTTTCCAAGCGGAAGTTGCTCAGCTTTTACATTTAGTGACGCATTCACTTTATTCAAATCCAGAAATTTTCCTTCGTGAGCTAATTTCAAACGCTTCAGACGCATGTGATAAATTACGTTTTGAAGGGATTAATCATCCTGAATACTATGAAAATGATCCAGATTTACGTGTACGCGTACAATTGGATAAAGATAATAAAACCATCACCATTTCCGACAACGGTATTGGTTTAAGTCAACAAGAAGCAATTGATAATTTGGGTACGATTGCTAAATCTGGTACTAAAGACTTTATGTCTAAATTAACCGGTGATCAAAAGTCAGATGCACAGTTAATTGGTCAGTTTGGTGTCGGTTTTTATTCTGGCTTCATTGTTGCTGATAAAATCACAGTTGAATCACGTCGTGCAGGGGCTGAAGCTTCAGAAGGTGTACGTTGGATCAGTGGTGGTACAGGCGAGTTCGAAGTTGAGCAAATTACAAAAGAAGGTCGCGGTACAGATATTATTCTACACTTGCGTGAAGACGCATTAGATTATTTGCAAAGTTATAAAGTAAAGCAAATTATCAATAAATATTCAGACCATATTAGTTTACCAATTCAAATGGAAAAAGAGGTATGGCAACAAGAAGAAGCAGCTGAGGGCGAAGAAGCGAAACCAGGCCAGTATGTCAAAACGGGTGAATGGGAGGCGATCAATTCTGCCAGCGCATTGTGGACACGTAGTAAGAATGACATTACTGAAGAACAGTATATTGAGTTTTATAAAAACTTAAGTCACGACTTTGAAGCACCGATTACTTGGGCGCATAACCGTGTAGAAGGGAGCACTGAATATACGCAATTACTGTATATCCCAAGTAAAGCACCGCACAACATTTTCTCACGTGAAGCAAAAGCAGGTATCAAGCTCTATGTGAAACGTGTCTTCATCATGGACGATGCAGATAATCTCATCCCGAACTATTTACGTTTCGTACAAGGTGTTGTGGATAGCGCAGACTTACCGTTGAATGTGAGTCGTGAATTACTTCAAGAAAGTCGAGATGTTAAAACCATCCGTGAAGGCAACACACGTCGAATCTTAACAACTTTAGATACTTTAGCTAAATCTGAAGATGAAGCAGATCAAGAGAAATTTAAGAAGTTTTATGCTGAGTTTGGGTCTGTCTTAAAAGAAGGCTTGGGTGAAGATTTCACCAATCGTGACCGAATTTTGAAGCTTCTACGCTTTGCAACTTCAAACAATGATGAGGTCACCACTTCATTGGCTGACTACAAAGCCGCAATGAAAGAAGGTCAAAAGGCGATTTATTATGTAACGGCGGAAAGCTTAGCCGCTGCTAAAAACTCGCCACAACTTGAGTTATTCAAGAAAAAAGGCATCGATGTTCTGCTAATGACTGAACGTGTAGATGAATGGGCAATGGAATTTGTTCATGAGTTTGACGGGACACCAATGCAGAATGTCGCAAAAGGTGCTGTCGATTTAGGTGATTTACAGGATGCTGAAGAGAAAAAAGCATTAGAAGCGGCGGCTGAGCAGTTTAAACCTGTGGTTGAAAAGCTCTCTGAGTCATTAAAAGACAAAACCAAAGAAGTGCGCGTAACCACTCGTTTGGTTGATTCTCCAGCGTGTCTGGTAACTGGTGAAGGCGAATTGTCTCCACAGTTGATTCGCATGTTAAAACAAGCAGGTCAAGCAGTCCCAGAAAGCAAGCCAATTTTAGAGATTAACCCTGAGCATCCATTAGTGAAAAAATTGGAAGGTTCAGCACAATTTGACGATCTTGCAAATGTGATTTTTGATCAAGCGATGATTGCGGAAGGTGGTTTACCAGAAGATCCAGCTGCATATTTAAAACGCATTAACAGCTTATTATTGAAATAAGCGCATATTTTAAATTGTGATCGAAAGCCTATCTTCGGATAGGCTTTTTTAATGCAGCGCCGTCGTAGAATGCAAAAGGAACTATTTAAGCTTTGAGTTAAACTAGATAAATTTTTTCGATGTTGATGATAAAAAAATACGTCCAAGTTTCGATTTGTAAAACATATCAAAAAATAATAATTAATCTATAATAACGATCATTAAATATTGGGAATATTCTATGAAAACTTCAATGATGCTCGCATTTAGCATGTTTTGTTTGAGCTTAACCAATGTCACTTATGCAGAACAAGATGTGAAGAAAATTGTTCGAAATGATCGTGTAACCGTAGTGAAGCACCAAATTCCACAATTTGATATTAATCCTTTTGTGGATAGTAAACGTATCGCACGCACAGATCGCGTCGGTTATGTTTTACCTAAAACTGAAGCTGAAGCGTCTCCTAAAAAAACACGTATTACACGTAATGATCGTATCGTGATTCAAAAGCCTGTCATTTGAGAATCTAAGATCCAAAAAAAGCCCATCAGTGATGGGCTTTTTTTTATGACTATTATCGAGCGCTAAAATCTAGCTTCAAGACGAACTAATGCACGAGGATAGTGTGATCGATCTTCACGCTTGTCATTAAAATAGTTAAGATCACCTTGAACAAAGAACCATTCGCGGAATAAGGGTTGGCGCCAAGAAACAAAAGGTCCCCAACTGTTCATACGTAAATCATCTTCGTTGTAATAACCACCCACATACATACCGTAGTTAAAGCGGTTATCATGGAAAAACTGATGTTGGCGATAGGTACGATTATCCCAAGTCCAATCATCATCCTGCTCATCCGCATAAGTTAGATAAAGCTGATTTGAAATAAATGCTTCATTTGGACGTGCGTGGGTGAGTTCCAAATTGGTTCTTAGATAATTTTCACTATCTATACCATAACGATAGATTTGTTCAGCGTGAAAGGAAAAATCATTCCCGAGAGTCCAATCTTTTGTTGCCTTTAAGCGGGCATAAATGTCATCTCCAGATCGAATACCTAAATCAGCATCTAAATCGTAAGGTAACTTATCAGACAGTTGTGACCAACGTAATGCGATCGAACTGTTATCTTCACGGATTCGCTTAGTGTCGACATTTTTGTCGGGATCACCAGCGGGATTTTCATTGGTAATGGCAATGTTGTTGTCAATTTCATTATCTAGTGAATCATCACCAAAGACTAAACTTAATTTACGCTCTAAGGTTGGTAAGTCGATTTTACCGCGTATACGTGGCTTGAATTCGTAATCATCATACTTATTCCATTTATTATCAAAGATTACACGTAGCGTTGCTTTGGCAGTTTCATCTTCATAGCCTTCACCAAACCAACCATCGATTCGCTGTGCCGTTCGGTCTGCCCAGTGACGAATCGATTTTTGACGTCGGTCAATCCATGATAAATCTTCAGTCGCTTGGGTCGGGGCATATATTTTTTTATTGGATTGTTCTGGGAATAGTGTCGGCGTTGCATCAACCATGCGAGGAACGTAGTTAATCCAACCTAAGCTATTTTCATCCGATGTTGGCCAGTCTTTTTGTTGAAATTCTAAAGGATAGTCTAAAGTAGGGAATTCGCTACTGACACTAATTTCATCTGTTTGATAAGGATCAGTCAAGTGATCTATCTGATCTTGGCTATACACGAAAGTACTTAAAAAGCTACAACTTAAGACAAGACTTAAGGTTGACGGTTTGAATTGCTGCATGATTCTTTTCATATTCGCTCTAAGTCATTTTCATTGTTAAGCCACTGAATTTATTTATAAAATTAAAAAAATGGGCTTAAGCATCGTGATATTATTAAAAATCAATATTTGATCTATTCTAATGAATTGTTCAACAAAATTCACAATAAACAACAATGAATTTAAAGTGATTTAAAATTGGAACAGATAATGAGAAGACTTGAAACTGAAATAATTTTATTAAATGATTGTTTTATAGATAAAAAAAGACCTCCTTGGGGAAAGAGGTCTATAAAAATTTACCATGTATAGAGTCATGCAGTGAATCTATACATGAAGTATATTCAGTTCCAATTCACTTGAATAGGCTTGTTTATGCAACGCTGAATTCTATTTTTATAACAGTCTAAATATTGATTAAGTCATGCAATCTTAAGCCAGTATTTAGGTTCTCGAAGATGTTTTATGATTTGCTTGGTGGTACTTCACAATGTTCATCAGTACAAGTTTCTGCATCTTCAACAGTGGGTTGATCTGCTTGTTCATTGGCAGTCGTTAATACTTTGTTGATCACATCTTGGAAGACTTGAGTCGGTTGAGCACCAGCTAAAGCCACACGCTGATCGAATACAAAGAATGGTACGCCAGTCACTTTCAATTGATCACGTGCAAGTTCTTCATCAAATTGGACAAAATCGGCATATTGATCAGAATCCAAAATATCATCCACTTCAACTGGATTTAAACCAATGCGCGAAGCAACATCTTCGAGGGTTTCACGCTCGCCAATGGCTAAACCTTGGGTCATATAGCTATAGAAAAAGGCTTCTTTTGCTTCCGAACCCAATCCTAAGCTTTGTGCATGATGAATAATTCGATGGGCGTTGAATGTATTTCCTGAGTTGGCATTTTCCCAATTGAACTCGATGCCTTCTGCTTTTGCCATTTCCGCAATATTGCATTGCATTTCTTCAACTTCAGCGACAGTACGCCCATATTTCAATGCCAAACGTTCGCTATTTGAGACTTCTTGACGTGGCGGTGCATCAGGATCTAGCTGAAAACTGTGCCAATGGACTTCAAGTTCTACACCAGTTGCAGCAGCTGCTGCTTCTAAACGTTTTTTTCCGATATAGCAAAAAGGGCATACTACATCTGACCACACATCTACACGCATAAAAAATCTCTAATCATCATTTATGAATCTATAGTGTGGGCAATGACAACAAAATTAAAGGTCTAAATCTGAAACGCAGAGTTTCAACCCGATATATTTCTGTCAAAAATATGAATTTTGCGTAATAAATTATTGAAACTTGATCACAGAATCACGAATAAATCGACAAAATCACAGCAATATCCACTAAATTCATTCCTATTTCTGCTTAAAAAATATGCTATACAATACACATCATGTGCTTGTCATTGTTCGCAAGTGATTCATTACTCAAACAAAAAAAGGATAGGAGTTTGAGATGCGCGGAATTTTAGCGGTGGTTATCGTCATGGTGACCTTATTATTTGGTTATTGTGCCTACGCGCAAAATGAAAAAAATGATGAAGTGCAACGTCAACAATTTGATTTGGTGATGACGGAAAAAATTGAGCAGCTTTATGTTCAAGCGAAGGATTGGAAAACCCCTCTGAATTTTAAAGTTGAAGATGAGCGTTTGGATGGTGACTATAAGGTACTTTCTGAATTTATTTTGAAGTATTGGGTAGACAATATTGAATCAAGAAATATGTATTTACGTGAGTTAGATCAAGCCAAGTGGGATGAGTTTCTGAACGTTCGTCGCCTAGAATTAGATAAAAAGAATAAATATCAAGACACCGAAAAGATGTTTGTCCAAGTGAAAAAAATTCAATCTGAATATCAAACGCGTGACCAACAAATTTATGCGACAGCTTTACAAGCGCTTGATGCTTTGGAGATGAAAGCAGACTTGCGTGAGCCAATGAAAGAAAAGTTAAAATTTAGCCGACAGCATAATAATGATCAAGCTTTGTTTGCTTTAGAACTTAAAATCACAAAAAAAGCTGAAGAAATGTTTGAGTTTTTGAAGAATCATGACTGGCAACGCCGTAATGAAATGATCCTATTTAAAAGTGATCTTAGTGTGAATCGTTTTAACGAGTTATATCGTGAATTAAATCAATTACAACGTGAAATTGATCAGTTAAAAAATCAAAATGCCGAAGTGATTGAAGCACAAACAGTGAATCAAAGTCCAAGTTCAGAGCCTGCTGTTCAGGAAGAAACGCAATAAACATTCTTTCTTGGTTGTTTCTTTCAGCGTGGTTATAAACAATGGACGCCTGCTTTACTCACGGAGTGAGGCAGAAAAGGCTTTACTTGAAAGTAAATGTACATCATGAACATGCTCAATTTTAGGATTAATATGCGCTTTTTCTTTCCATTGATCTAAGGTGATACCATTATCGAGGACTTTTTTGTCATATAGATAGTTTGGAATTAAGCCTGGTAAGGTAACTCGATAGTCTCGTGGAATTTGTCCTACTGCATGTTCTAATAAATCAAACAAGATGGTCGTACAATTACTGATATAGGTGTTATACCAAACTGGGGTATGATTCAGCCGATTGGCTTTGTTCAGGAATTCTAAAAACAACATCTGAATTTCGGTTTGATTCATTTGAATTGGATAAATATAGACATCTTCTTCGCGAATATTTGAGCGTGTATAAATCAAATCATTTTCATCACCTACGACCAGTGCTAATTCATACTGCCGAAAAAAACCGCCAATGGTGGAGAAACCTTCATCCTTTTCCTGACGAACCTCTAAAGAAAATGCGAGATGTTCGCCATCATCAAAACCAAATGTAATAAAAACATGCGCAATAGGACCTTGCATAAAATGAGATACCACTAAATCTATACGATCTAACTTTTCTAAATCGTATTGTCGTGTTTCCCATCGCGTCACGTAGTCTTTATCACTGTGCCAAATAAAATTTCTGACATTCTGTAATTCCACTTTGCCATCTTTGAATTGGAATTGAATAATTTTGTCGGTTTCATCCTGCCAAACGCGATCATTGCGTGGTTCTAAGGAAAAAAAGCTAATCATGGCAATCAAAAAAATAATCAAATACGCCCATGTGAAATAGGGCTTAGAGCTGTGTTGCTTGAAATGGAATATCCCTGTAATGATGGTAAGTCCAACCCAAAACAAGATCAGTGCATAAGTGAAAATGGCATTAACAGGCTGATGTGTCCAAATGAATAAGATTGCCCAGAGTGATGTGAGACATAAAAATATAACGACTAGGCTGTTTTTTATTTTAGTTTTCATGGCTGATGGATATGTATGAGTTTTCTATTTTTATAATGAATTGAAGTTAAGCTTTGAAGTCCATATTTGTAAAATCAGACCGAGTCTTGAAATTCAGTTGCTTAGCAAAACTTTTAAAAAACACTTGAAACCATTTATCTGAGTACTGATGAATACGTAAATAAATTGGTGTAGTTTAATTAAAGAATGGTTCTATTTGTTTAGTTATTCTTCTTTCTTGGTGCTCGATTTGAACGATGCATGTCAGAGTCTTGCTTATGACTAATTCTAAATTATGTTTGATGTTCGGTGTGATCTCAGCTTTGCTGATGAGTTTGACTCATGCCGAAAATATTGCGAGCTTGCCTTCAATTCAATTGTTGGCGGACGATGACTTACGTGATGAAGTTGTGACGACTGTTACACCTTTTCAAGAAGATCAAAAGGTGCGTCAATCTTTGCAACATCAAGTGATCAAAAAAGAACAGGATATTCAAAATGCTGCTTTAGAGCAAAGTTCACCTGCACTGAATATTCAACCAAAAACCCCAGTGCCTGATATGAGTCATCTATCACCTTTACAGCAGCAGTATGTTTTGTCTGTTGCAGCAGGTTTACAGTCGAATGATCCGAGTTCAGGCATTTTTAGAATGTTGGAGCCTTTAGGGATTGATCGGGACAAAGCATTGACTCATATACAACAGGGTGGAGGCGCGATTCCAATGACCTTTGATGAGCAACGTTTAAATCAGTTGTTGGGTGATGGATGGCGGAGTAATCTAAAATAAAATTTGATTTCTAAAGTATAAAAATCCCGCAAACAGCGGGATTTCTTCTAGTCACGTATCTAAACTTAAACACGTTTGATAATTTGCAAATTATCTTAAAGCCTAGGTAAATTATAGTAGATTAATTCACATGAATTTAAAGTGTTAAGATCTAAATTGATATTTTGTTGAGCAGATACATGGTTGCTCAAGTGTTGATTTTGTTGAGCACTAAAGCCCAAAAAAGAATTATAACCTTCAATTTGAATTTTATATTTCTGAATATTAAGGTTCAAATTTTGAGTTAAGCAATACTGCTTTAATGAGTATTCTCTCTTATTATCAGATAGCGTAAAATTTATCTTGTGAGTAACAGTATCAATAACATAAATAGAATGTTTGTGTGAGCCAATATTAATTTTTTGTTGATGAGTTGGATTAGCTTGTACCGTACCGTTAAATAGAAATTCTTTGATAACTGGCTTGCCAATGACTTCATTTATTTTGATCAGAGCGAAGTTTGAAAGCGTGATAAATTGCGGGGAGAATAACCTCCAAACAAAAAATAACACAAACCCTGTAAGAAGTATAAATATAAAATAATTCATGAATTTATTAATTTTTTTATAACGGAATTTTTTGCGATTCTCCTCAATTTCTCGGACATAAAACTGATTGATAATAACAAGAAAAATGGGAGTTAAAAAAGTAATAGCCAATCCATAAGCAATACTAGAAACTAATAGAGGATTAAAGAAAGGCAATTCATATTGATTTTCTAACTTCCATCCAAAATAGAAAATTATAAGACTGAGAATGATATAAAATACTGGATAGAAATATGTCTTTTTTTTCTTCATATTTATAAATTTTTTAACAAGATTTTTTTAAGAGAAAAAACCCCGCATTAAGCGGGGTTTCTTTTGGTCACGTATTTAAAACTTAAACACGTTCGATCACAGTTGCGATACCTTGACCAAGACCGATACACATCGTCGCAAGACCGATTTGTGTATCTTGTTGTTCCATCACGTTTAACAACGTCGTTGTGATACGCGCACCAGAACAGCCCAATGGGTGACCAAGCGCAATCGCACCACCGTTTAAGTTCACGATGTCTTGTTTGTCATGTAAACCTAGACCTTTCAATACTGAAAGACCTTGAGCAGCAAATGCTTCGTTTAACTCAACAGTTTGAATGTCACCAATACTCAAGCCAGCACGTTTAAGCGCTTTTTGAGTTGCTGGAACTGGACCATAACCCATGATCGCAGCATCACAACCTGCAACCGCCATAGAGCGAATTACAGCACGTGGCTTAAGACCTAATGCTTGTGCACGCTCAGCAGACATCAATAACATTGCAGATGCACCGTCAGACAATGCTGATGATGTAGCAGCAGTCACTGTACCGCCTTTAGGGTCAAACACAGGACGTAACGCTTTAAATGCTTCAAGGTTCGCATCTGGACGAATCACTTCGTCTACATCACATAGGATTTTGAAGCCATTTGCATCATGACCTTCAACACCAATGATTTCGTTTTTGAAACGACCTTCTTGAGTAGCAGCCCAAGCACGACGGTGAGATTCAACACCAAAAGCGTCTTGCTCTTCACGGCTAATGCCATTCATACGACCTAACATTTCAGCAGTTAAGCCCATCATGTTAGATGCTTTCGCATAATGTTTAGATGCTTGTGGATTCAAGTCGATACCATGCATCATGCCAACGTGGCCCATGTGCTCAACACCACCGATGATGAAGATATCGCCTTGGTTAGTCGCAATTTGAGCAGCTGCGGTATGAATTGCTTGCATTGAAGAACCGCAAAGACGGTTAACAGTTTGACCTGCAACAGTTTTTGGTAAGTCTGCCAATAACACGATGTTACGACCGATGTTCATGCCTTGCTCTAGAGTTTGGTTCACACAACCCCAGATCACATCTTCAACTTCGTTCACATCAAACTGGTTACGAGCAACCAATGCACGAACTAATTCAGCAGATAAGTTATCGGCACGTACATTGCGGAACATACCATTTTTGGTTTTACCCATTGCTGAACGTACGCCATCAACGATGACAACGTCACGTGGATTTAAAGTAGCCATTCACGTTGCTCCTTAACCGTAGAATTTTTTGTTGTTAGCAGCCATGTCACGCAACATTTGTGGCGCTTCATAAGCCTTACCTAAATGCGCATACTTGTCGCAAAGCGAAACATACTCAGCTACACCAGTTTGATCGATGTAACGGCATGGACCACCACGGAATGGAGGGAAGCCTACACCCATGATCATTGCCATATCTGCTTCGTTTGGTGTTGCAACGATGTTGTCTTCTAAGCAACGAACAGTTTCGTTACAGAAAGCAATCATCATACGGTCAATGATCTCTTGAGGATCAAATTCACGTTTTTCACCAGTCACGACAGAAGCAATTACGTCATACGCTGTTGGATCAACAGTTTTTGCTTTCTTGCCTTTCTTGTCCAATTCATATTTGTAGAAACCAACATCGTTCTTTTGACCAAGACGTTGTGCTTCATACATTGTTTGGATTGAACCTTTGAAATCAGGCTTCATACGGTCAGGGAAACCTTCAGCCATCACTTCTGCACCGTGAACGCCAGTATCAATACCGACAACGTCCATTAAGTATGCAGGACCCATTGGCCAGCCAAATTTTTCCATCACTTTGTCGACTTGTTGGAAGTCAGCGCCGTCTTTAAGAAGAAGGTCAAACGCACCAAAGTAAGGGAACAATACGCGGTTTACAAGGAAGCCCGGGCAGTCATTGACAACGATAGGAGTTTTACCCATTTTTTGAGCGAGTACGACAGTCGTTGCAATCGCCTCAGGTGAAGTTTTTTCACCGCGGATCACTTCAACCAAAGGCATCATATGCACTGGGTTAAAGAAGTGCATCCCTACAAAGTTCTCAGGACGTTCAAGGTTCTCAGCCAAACGCGTGATTGAGATCGTAGAGGTATTTGATGCAATGATCGTGTTTTCACGTACTTTAGATTCAGTTTCTTTGAGTACGATGCCTTTCACTTTCGGATTTTCTGTTACCGCTTCGATCACGATATCGACTTCTTTAAACTCATCATAGCTTAATGTCGGACGGATACGTGCAAGCGTTTCACCCATTTGAGCAGGCTTGATTTTCTTACGTTCAACTTGTTTAGTCAGAAGACCGTTTGCTTCTTTCATTCCTAAAGCAAGTTGTGGGTTACCAATATCTTTCATGATAATTGGTGTGCCTTTGCTTGCCGCTTGATAAGCAATACCACCACCCATGATACCTGCACCAAGTACTGCAGCTTGATTTACAGGGTGAGCGCCTTGTTCATATTTTTTCGAAGTTTTCTTCACAACTTGGTCGTTGATGAATAGACCAATCAACGCGCCTGCTTGTGGCGTTACCGCTGCTTTTGCAAAGTGTTCAGCTTCTTGGCGAAGTGCACCAGCACGATCTAAGCTTGAACCTGCTTGCATAGAATCAAGCAATAATTTTGGCGCAGGGTATTGTGCAGGATTAGCTTTCGCAAGCACCACACCTTTAGACGAGTTGAAAGCCATCATTTGTTCTAATGGATTCAACTTAATTGGATCTAATTTTTCTTGACGCTTTGCTTTCCAGTCTAAACGACCTTCGATTGCTTGTTTAACGATAGAGATCGCAGCATCTTGTAGTTTATCAGCAGCGACTACAGCATCGACCGCACCATCTTTAAGTGCAGCAGGTGCTTTTTTCGGGTTCGCCATTGCCATCCATTCAACAGCGTTATCGATACCGATTAAACGGCTTAGACGAACGGTACCACCGAAACCAGGAATGATCCCAAGTTTAATTTCTGGAAGACCAACTTGTGCTGATTCTGACATCACGCGATAGTCACACACCAAGCACATTTCGAAACCGCCGCCCAATGCCATACCATTGATTGCAGCAACTTTAGGAATATTTAAATCTTCGAATGAGTTGAAGATTTCATGAACAGGCATTGCCCAATCTACAATGACTTGTTCGCCTTGCGCAAAGTTTTCACCAAACTCAGTGATGTCTGCACCAACAATAAATGTAGATTTACCAGATGTAACGATAAGACCTTTGATCTCAGCGTTTGATTGAACAGCAGCAATTGCAGCTTTAAAGTCGTCAATTGTTGCGCGGTTGAATTTATTAACCGACTCACCTTGTAAGTCAAAGCGGAATTCTGCAATTCCGTCCGAAAGCATTTGGACGGTAATGGCATTGCCAGCGTGGATCATGCCCTGATCTCCTTTTTTTTGGAGGACTTCTAAGTTGATGTTGTGAAGCAAGTGCGTATTTCCTGCGCACATTAAAGCTTCGCTAATCTTACGATAACTATATCGAAAAAGAACATAACAAGTTGTATCAAGCCGTGACGCAATGGTCATCTATTTATTGCACCAGCATGCGTTATAAAACAGCAGATGCGAATGTAGAGTTTGTTCTTCTTACAATAAAGCGATTGTTTCAATTGGCATTTTATTTAAAAACACTTCAACTTATATCTGGGGTAGGTAGGTAATTTCAAGTTATTTTGCACTTTAAATTTCGTCATAAAAGTCAATAAACTGAAATATAAAGCCATCAAAAGTCTATTTGTAGAACACAATGTTTCGTTGTTTGGGGTAGTCGTTATACAATTTACGTGATTATCTATACACCTAAATTGGAACAATTCACTTCCAATTTAGGTGCAGCATCTCCTCATTTAACCCGCTAACCAAAGATAAACCGAGTCAATCAATGATCAAGTGGATTATTCTCGCGATATTCATCATATCGGCACTGTATATTCAACGTCGTGGAAAAGTACGACATTCGTTCTATCGTCAATTCTTTGATCATTCGACCATTTTGGCACCTATTAATTTTTTGATGTATATGTTCTCTAAGGTGCCAAACCAGCCTTATATCGACACACAGCATTTTAAAGATTTAAAAGTGTTAGATGAAAATTGGGAAATGATTCGTGATGAAGCCAAAGCTTTATATGAGCAGGGTGGGATCAAAGCCTCTGAAAAATATGATGACCTAGGCTTTAACTCATTTTTTAAAACTGGTTGGAAGCGTTTTTATTTAAAATGGTATGACTCTGCACATCCTTCAGCAGCAGAACTGTGCCCTAAAACGACAGCATTGCTTAAAACATTGCCAACCATTAAAGCGGCGATGTTTACTGAGCTTGCTCCTGATAGTCGATTGGTTCGTCATCGTGATCCTTATGCGGGATCTTTACGCTATCATTTAGGGTTGTTGACGCCAAATGATGATCGTTGCTTTATTGATGTAGATGGTCAGCGATATTCATGGAGAGATGGTGAAAGCGTTGTGTTTGATGAAACCTACATTCATTATGCAGAAAACACGACGGATCAAAATCGTATTATTTTCTTTGCTGATGTAGAGCGCCCTTTAAAGACACGTTGGATGGAACGGTTTAATCATTGGTTTGGTAAAAATGTAATGACTGCGGCAAGTTCACCGAATGAAGCAGGGGATCAAACGGGTGGTCTGAACAAAGCATTTGGTTATATTTATCGCTTGCGTGTGAAAGCAAAAGCACTGAAAGCGAAGAACCGTCAGTTATATTACTTTTTAAAATGGTTCTTGATGTTAGGGATATTCTTCCTGATTTTTATTCGACCTTATGTGTTTTAAGACCATTTAGATCAAAATGCGCCTCAGGGCGCATTTTTTAATTTTACTTAAAATGATGTAAATTAAAATTGAGAAGTTGTTCAATAAAAGCTATTCTTTTGTGTGTAAAATATACAAAAGAAAATTCAAATGAATCTCAAAAAAACAATATTAGTACTAAGTGTTTTACCGTTTTTTTTAAGTGCCTGTGGCGGCGGTGGGTCGGGAGATTCGTATGAATCATCACCGAGTACACAATTTCGAAACGGTGATCAACTCTATTCAATTTACTATAATTCCAATGATCGATTCGGCTTAAATTATATTGAATTTCAAAATGGACAATTTACTTATACGGATAGTTTTAAACCGTTGAATAGTGTGATTGTGACGCGAAATCGTATCTATCAAACCTATGATCAAGCCCAAAATACGCTCAGTGTGAATAGTCCTAGTCATTGGACGATGAATATCATTGGTGACATCCAAACGGATATCGAAATGGAGCGTGTAAACCTATCGGGTAAAAATGTTTTTGATACAGTTTTACCAGGTTATCGCAACATTGATCGAAATGATTTGAGCCCTAATGTGAGATTGTTTATCGCCAAAGATGGTCTTAAAAATTTTTCTTCAGGTAGCTATTGTTATAGAAAGAAAGCAGAACAAAACAGAGTAGATTATTTACAACTCTATCCAAACACGAGTGAACCATTGGAAGAGAGTTTTAACCAATTTTATGAAGATAACTTGCTGTATCTTGATCTTTTAAATGACAAAAATCCAATTGTTAAATTTCAACTCGCTAAAGATCGTTGGATGGGTATGAATTTTAGCAGTATTTTTGACACCAGTATGAAGATTAGTTTAGATGATTCAACAGCCATTGAATTTGAAAGCAAACTATATCCTGCTGAATATCATCAAACTTTGAAGCGTACGACTGATGATGAATATAAACTCTATGAAAAATTGTTAATGAACGATGATGTTGCAGAAAATAGACAGCGTTATCAGTTGTTAATGGCAAATATTGAAAAAGGGTGTACGTATTATAATAAAACGGCAGCAGAATCCTTTGTCACGATTCCTGGTTTAAGATGATTTGTTTAAAAAAAGCCCATAATGGGCTTTTTTTATTAATTGATGATCGTGAGCTGACCGTCTTTGCAATCCAGCTTGAGATGAAGTTGATCTGGATGCTTTAGAAAGTAGATCGCAATAATGGGTTCTAGTTCAGTTCTTATTTTACGTGCTAAATGACGTGCCCCAAAGCGGATATCATGACCCTGATAGAAATATACTTTGGCAAGGTCTGATAAATGAACCTGACGTTTTTGATGTTGCAAACGAATGTTGAGTTTTTCCAGTTCAATATCAACCAACTTAGGGAGTGCATCATCTTGAACAGGTTGATAATGAAGGACACGATCAATTCGATTCAGAAATTCGGGATCAAAACTGCGATGCAGTATTTTTTCAATAATGGCTTTCGTGGGTAGGCGTTTTAAACATAGATTTTGAAGTTTTTGCGGTAAAACATTTAATTTATCTAAATATTGTTGTGCTGCGCGTGCTCCTGCATTACTGGTCATAAAGATCATACAATTACGAAAATCAATCGTTTTTGTTCCAGCAGTAAGGGTTAGACGACCTGTATCCAACACATTCATTAAGCCACGAATCACTTCGGGAGAGGCTTTTTCAAGTTCATCAAACAGCATAATGCCAGGACGGGTATGAGAGCCATTAATCGCAGTTTCATCGAATAAACTGTGACCTTCTTTCGAACCGACATATCCGGGCGGAGCGCCTGTTAAAGCGGCTGCATAATGTTCTTGAGCCAGTGTATTCATATCGATACGACAAAACGCATCAGGACGACCATAAATCGCTTCAGCAATCAAACGAACAGTCTCTGTTTTACCAACACCTGTTGGTCCAAGCATTAAGGTGACGGACAAGGGGCGTTCAGGACTTGAAAAGTCAGCTTTGACCACGTGAAGCATTTTTTCGATTTCATCTAAGGCTGGATTTTGCCCAATGATACGATCACGCAATAACTGCATCACTTTGGCTGGTTCAAAATGAAAGCGAGACTTTCCAATGAGTCGATCTTTTTCTGAAGGACTATGGGATGAGAGTGCAGGTTGTATGGCGTGAAAAGCACGATCGGTCGCAGTCATGTTGGCGCATCCATGAATGAATCAGTTGAAAAGCATATCAAACTTGAATTTAACAACTCAGACTTTTTAACAATCAGCTGATTATAAAATCTGCGATCATTGCCCTGAACTGTTGGATCAACAAGGTTTTAAAATCGTCTACCGAAATGCACTTGAAATAGAGCGCGTTACCATCACAATAAGCTCATGCTGTTGCATGAATGTCTGACTCTACATTAAAGGCTGCTTGTGAACGAAAACGCACGTGAACACATTGAAAAAATCTTAGCCAATCTTACGACTTTGCCTGGTGTCTATCGCATGTTAGGTAAAGATGGAGAGTTGTTGTATGTGGGAAAAGCGAAGAATTTAAAAAATCGTGTTTCTAGCTATTTTGTTAAAACCATTGAGCATCCCAAAACACAGGCTTTAGTTGCCCGCATTCATGATATTGAAACCATGGTGGTCCGCTCAGAAACGGAAGCATTACTTCTTGAACAAAACTTAATTAAGCTTCATCGACCGCCGTATAACATCATGCTGCGAGATGATAAATCTTACGTCTATATTTTTGTGTCCAGTGATAAGCCTTATCCACGTATTGCAGCAGGTCGTGGTAAGGGGAAACATCAAGCAGGTAAATTTTTTGGACCTTATCCAAGTGCTTTTAATGCACGTGATACATTGGTGGTCTTACAAAAATTATTCAATGTCCGCCAATGTGAAAATAGTTATTTTGCGCAACGTAAAAGACCGTGTTTGCAGTATCAAATTAAACGTTGCTCAGCTCCATGTGTGGGCATGATATCACCTGAAGATTATAAAGATGATGTCGATAACTCAATTCGTTTTTTACAAGGGGATACACGTGAGCTTAATCAAGAATTAATTGCCAAAATGGAAGCGGCAGCAGAAGCTCTCGAATTTGAAAAAGCCGTTTTTTATCGTGATCGGATGGCATTATTGCGTGATGTACAAACGCAACAAGCGATTTATAAAGTCAAAGGTGAAGCAGATATATTGGCGATCGCATACCAAGCGGGGGTAACGTGCGTTCAGATTATGCATGTGCGTAATGGCAAGATGTTGGGAGGAAAAAGTTATTTCCCAGATATGTTGGGCGATGATTTGGGACAAATGCTGGCAGATTTTATCGCGAACTTTTATTTCCAAGTTGCCGATGAGATTCCAACAGAATTAATCGTCAACGTGGAGCTGCCAGACAAAAAAGACATAGAAGAGGCACTACAACAAAATTTTGGCAAAAAAATTCTGATTAAATCAAAAGTTCGAGAAACCCGTGCAGAATGGCTCGAGCTTGCGACCATGAATGTACAGCATGCCATTAAAGGACAACTTGCTAACCATTATGAATTGAATGAACGTTTTCATCAGTTAGAAGAGGTGGTCGGACGTCCAATTGATCGTATCGAATGTTTTGATATATCCCATACGATGGGCGAAGCAACGATCGCTTCTTGTGTTGTCTTTGATAGTGGAGGGGCTCGTAAGCGTGATTACCGTCAGTTTGCTATCGAAGATATCACTGGCGGTGATGATTATGCTGCCATGCGTCAGGCTTTAACACGACGTTATAAGAAGGCAATGTTACCAGACTTGCTTCTCATCGATGGTGGTAAAGGGCAATTACATATGGCAATGCAGGTCATGCAAGATCTTGGATTGGATGCATTCATGGTGGGGGTTTCAAAAGGGGAAGGGCGTAAGCCTGGTTTGGAAACCTTACATTTCACTGATGGTACAAAGATTCAACTGCCTGAAGACCATAAAGCGCTACATTTAATTCAACAGGTTCGTGATGAGGCGCATCGATTTGCCATTACTAAACATCGTGCCAAGCGCGATAAACGTCGTGGGCAGTCAGTTTTAGAAGCCATTCCAGGGCTAGGACCAAAACGCCGCCGTGATTTATTAACACATTTTGGTGGGATTCAAGGGGTATTAAAAGCCTCTGAAAAGGATCTGAATTTAGTCCCTGGTTTTGGTGCAAATCTCGCTCGGACTGTGTACAAAATCTTGCATGAGTAATCATGCATATCAATTTGCCAAAATGATCATTGACCTGTGAGTCATTGATCATTTACCTCAATCTGAAAATTCAGCATGCTAGCGCGATAAGAAATTTAAAATAAAAGGGTTGCGCATGTCATTTGGACAGGTATTTCAAGAAATTGATCAACAAGAATGGGTGGAGATCCCTGAGGGTTGGTTGCAAGGTCGTACCATTTTTGGTGGTTTAACCACGGCGATGATGCTACACAAAGCAACACAAATGATTCATGACCCTCAAAAAAGATTATTGAGCACCAGTGTGGTATTTGTGGGTCCTGTTCAGGAAAAGCCAGTCAAAGTGACAGTGGAAATTTTAAGGCAAGGTAAATCTGTGACCAATATTGAGGCTCGGATTTGGCAGGATGATGCTGTACAGGGAATTCTGCTGGCAAGTTTTGGTTCAGACCGTGAATCAGTCGTGAATATGGATCAAACTCGCTCAGCACCACAGTATGATTCACCTGAAAGTTTAGTTAAGTTGCCTTATCATCCTCTTATGCCGCAATGCTATCAGAACTATGATCTGATTTGGGCTGAAGGGAAATACCCTTGTACGGCTGCTGAAAAGCCAGATTTTGGTGGATGGTTTCGATATGCAGAATCTAAATTTGAAGCAGGTCCGCTGAGCATGCCTGAATTTATAGCAATGTTAGATATTTGGCCTGCAGGAATTTTTCCTATATTAAAAAAACCAGCACCGGGAAGTTCAATTTCTTGGTATGTGACGCTGTTAGAACCTATTCAAGCTGACCGACGAGATTGGTTTAAATATAAAGTATTTACAGATCATTCTGCGCATGGTTATTCTACTGAATATGCCCATATTTGGGACCATAATGACCGTCTCGTTGCAATTTGTAGACAGACTGTCGCGATTTTTGCCTAGTCGACAGCGGGTAGTGAATCGTTTAAAGTAAGCGGATTAAAGAATCAAAGCTCAAGTTTTTATTGCAAATTTTAGCTGTAATTGGGGCAAACTGGCGGTGTCTATGTCTACAGGTCGCATCCTGAATATACCAAATATCTTGACGCTAGCACGTATTGCGTTAATACCTGTTTTTTTAATTATTGCCTATTGGCCTCCTGCGATTGGTGTGGGTGGGCATGAAGGGGGTATGACGCGTCATATCATTCTGACTGCAATTTTTGTGATTGCTGCTGTCACAGATTGGTTTGATGGTTATTTGGCAAGAACATTGAATCAGACTTCTGCATTCGGACGTTTTTTAGATCCTGTTGCGGATAAATTAATGGTCGCAGCAGCATTGATTGTTTTGGTGCAATGGCAACCTACAATTTCGATGGCTTTTGCTGCGATTGTGATTATTTCACGCGAGATTACGGTTTCTGCTTTGCGTGAGTGGATGGCTGAGCTCGGTGCACGTACCAATGTGGCTGTATCTACGGTTGGCAAATATAAAACAGCTTTTCAGATGATCGCTATTTCGGTGTTCTTACTCAATTGGAAACCACTTGAATTAGTTGCATATGGTTTGTTGTATACCGCTGTAATTTTAACACTGTGGTCCATGTTTATTTATTTAAGAGCGGCATGGCCATATCTAAAACAACCCTAATATATTTAAAGCGCCAAAAGGCGCTTTTTTATTGTGTTGAGAAAGTGATCTAAAAATGAAAATTAAATTTGCTATTGGTTTAAGTATCTTGTTGAGTTCAAACATTTATGCGGATGATTTATCAAGGGCACAAGAGTATTTGCATAATTACGGAATCGCGTATTGTCTATCTCATTCTGAGATTTATGCAAATGAAGCAAATATTGCGAGAGGTGGATATTTTCAACTCGGTGAGCATAGCCATGAGGCGGCAAAACAAGTGCAAAATTATATTGATCAAGCGCTCAAAGAAGCGTTAGGCAGCTATCAATATTCAAAAGAGAAAGCATACCTTATGCGTTGTTTGGAAATCTCTTATTCAACGCAGTATCGAAATTATATTAAAACTGTTTATGCGTTAGATGTTATCGAAAATCAAAAATAACTTTAATTGCTTAAGCTTTTCTGCTGAGGGTTAAAGTAATTCATATTGGGGGATTCAACCGCTTTAAAGTTGAATCATCTTAGAGATTAAAAATAACAATGAAAAAAATACACTTTCAAAAAGTCATTGATGACTTAAACCTTATGGAAATACTCAAGCGGTATCAAGTTACAGTGGTCGGTACGCCACCTTTAGAAATTGCAACAGCACAAAGTGATATCGACCTCATTTGTAGTTATCCGATTGAGCAAGAGAATCATTTGATTGAAACACTAAAATTATTTCAAACATATAAGGCATGGTGCATTGAGCGAAGTTATTTTGAACGTGATACTTGGATTTGCCGATTTGAATATTATGCTTGGTCAATTGAGATATTTTGTTCTACAACACCAATTCATCAGCAGGCGGGATTCCAGCACTTCTATGTTGAACGTAAAATATTAGATTTGGCAAATGACCAATTTAAACAGGAAATCATTCGCCTTAAGCGAAAAGGTATAAAAACTGAACCTGCATTTGCACAGATGTTAGCGCTCGATGGTGATCCTTACACGAAGTTAGGTCAGCTCTATGAAGCAGATGGCTGTGTGTTGATTCAACTGCTTCAATGCCAAGGTTACCTAGATTAAACTTTAACTATGGGTTTCCTCATCCCCATCGTCTTCAAAAGTTTTTGCAATTTTTTCGATATTCAAACTTTTAGCCATCGCATCAAAAATTTGTTTATATACACCGTCTTGATGGTAAAGAGCATCATGTTCTCCATGCTCGGCAATTTCGCCTTCTTTCATGACATAGGTGTAATCCGCATCAATAATTTGCGACAGGCTGTGCGAGATAATAATGACAGTACGTCCTTGTTTAATCTCATCAAGGCTTTGTTTAATTTGTTCCGAAGCAATGGCATCCAAACTCGCTGTCGGTTCATCTAAAAAGATAATCGGTGGATTTTTCAAGAACATACGAGCAATCGCAATACGCTGTTGTTGTCCTCCAGAGAGTTGCAATGCATCGGAATGATAGCCATCTGGAAGTTGTAAAATTTGCTCATGAATGGATGCTTTTTTAGCAGCAATGATCACGTCTTCTTCAGTAGCATCTGTTTTACCATAGCGAATATTTTCAAAAATAGTCCCTTGGAAAATATGATTTTTTTGTAGGACTAATCCAATATGATCTCTCAAATATTGTGTATCAATTTGATTGAGATCGATTCCATCGAGTTCGATACACCCCTGATTAGGTTCATAAAATTTATCTAAAAGACTGATTAAGGTTGATTTTCCCGCACCTGATAAGCCAACTAATGCAGTAATTTTATTGGGTCGAATCTCCATATTGATATTCTTTAGTGCGTGGTGACCGTTTGGATAAAAGAATTCAACATTTTTCAGCGTAAATTTTCCTTGAATTTGCGGTTTGAGTTGACCTGTAGGTTCAATTTGATCATCTGCTTCTAAAATTTTAAAGAAGCTTTCTGAATAGATCATGGCATCATTCACTTCATCATATATACGATGTAAGGAGCGAATTGGCGCGGATACATTATTGAACAACAGTACATGAAACATGATCATACCGATGCTCATCTGACCATCAAGCACAAAATACGCAGTTAGGATGATGATTAAAACAATACCTATTTGTTCAATAAAGGTTTTTAACCCATCAAATAAAAAGCTGACCTGACGGGTTTGCATTTGATTATCTGTGAGTTTTTTTTGTAGTTTGAGTTGTTTGGTTGATTCTATTGACTCGCGGTTGAAAGATTTGATAACCGTAATTGAATTAATAATTCCGAGGATACCTTGGCTTTTCTTTTCTCGACCATCACGTAAATTTCGACGCCAGCCTCCGAGTTTTTGTGCTTGTTTATAAGTTAACCAGAAGTAGATTGGAACGATAGTGGTCGCCACCAAGCCAACATAAAAGTTGGCGTAGTACATTAATCCTAAAGCCACGATCGCACTGGTAAATAACGGCAAAATGTCAATAAAGAATATTTGAACTAGACGAGTCAGAGAGCCAATACCACGATCGATTCTTGTTTGTAATTTTCCCGCCTGATTATCCTCTTCATTGAAAAAAGCTAATCTATAGGTCAGAAATTTTTCAATGATGCCTTGTGCTAGATCTTGTGAAATAAAAATTCTAAGTTTTTCACCATAAAACTTTTGTCCGAATTGGACAAAAGCATTAATTACTTCTTTACCCAATAATATCGCTGTAATGGTAATCAGGATATTCCAGCCTTCAGCTAAGCCAAAACCATTCTCAACCAGCGCATTAATTTCATCAACCGCATACTGCAAAGTGAGTGCATTCACTTGAGCTGTGAAAGAGCCGATGAGTGTAAGAAAGAGAGTGGCAATCACTAAAAAGCGATAAGGTCGAACGAAAGGTTTAAGTTTTAGAAAAAGTTGCCATAAATTCATAAGCGATTGTTTTTATTGTCTAGATTTATGCCAGTCTAAGCTTGATTGTCCAGTGTCACAAGCGTTCACAATGTTTCAATTTGTCAGTTAAAATACTCAGCTAATATACGGTTATATTTTCATGGCAAATTGGTTATGAACTTCGAGCTGTTTGCACCCGAACCCAATTCAAACCTCCTACCTTGTGATGGGATTGTAGAAGATTACGGCCTTATACTTACTCATGCTGAATCACAGGATTATTTCGATTATTTTTTAGAAGGTTTGGCTTGGAAACAGGATGAAGTGATTTTATACGGCCAATATTTTAAGACGGGTCGTAAAGTCGTATGGTATGGTGACCAAAACTATCAATATCACTATTCAGGAATGGATAAACAAGCACAGATTTGGGATTTGAAATTATTAGCACTCAAGCAAAAAATTGAACTTATAACAGGAGTTCAATTTAATTCTTGTTTGGCTAATTTGTATGAAGATGGAACTCAAGGTGTAGGATGGCATAGTGATGATGAGGCTGCATTAAGAGATCCTGAACATGGCGAGACTGTCATTGCCTCACTGAGTCTCGGTGCAACACGAAAATTTAGATTTAAACATCGTGATAAAACTCATACTGCGGAAATGTATCTACAATCAGGACAGTTAATTGTAATGAAAGGTCAAACACAGCGTTTTTGGAAACACACTTTAGCGAAATCAACCAAAGTATTAGAGCCTAGAATCAATTTAACCTTTCGCTATTTTTATCCTAGATGAAATGGCAAGTATTCTATTAAGGTTGAATACCTTGAGGATTACGATACCAACTTTCAATAAATAAAGCGGCTGCCAAGCTGTCTGCGGACAACTTTTTTCCACGCCCTTGCGCCTGATAATGATCGAGTTCATCACGCGCTTCGCGAGTTGTTAATCGCTCATCCACCATCCATGTTTCTATATTGGTTTGGTGTCTTAAACGACGGGCAAATTTACGTGCTCGTGTTGATAGTTCCGATTCGCTATCATCCATATTCAGTGGTAGCCCGACTAAAAACAGATTTGGAGAATGCTGTTTTACAATTTTGAGTAGATCATCCCAATTGGGAATGCCATCTTTCATCGGTAAAAGTGAAAGTGGGGTAGCACTTTCAATAATAGACGATCCTACAGCCATTCCTGTTTTTTGTGTGCCAAAGTCAAAGGCCATAATAAGTTGAGCGGTAGTTGAATCAGGCATGTCCAATCTCAGATGAAAGCCATGTACGATCGACCCCCATTTTTCTATAGGCAGCGTCCCAGCGATCGTCATAGGGTAAGTTAAAAATCAAATCCATATCAGAGTCACAAATGAGCCAGTCACCTCGAGCGATTTCTTGCTCCAACTGGTTTTTACTCCAACTTGCATAGCCTAAAGCAATTTGATAGCGACCAACACCTTCATTGTGTGCGATTGCATCAAGAATATCCTTTGAAGTTGTTAAACAGAGATTTTCACCTACAGCGATGGACGCATGCCAAGTAGGTTGACCCGTATGAAGTACAAAACCCGCTTCTGGTCGTAAAGGACCACCTTGTAAGACATCATGTGGGTGAACATGATCTGCCACGATATCAAGATCTGTTAAGAGTTCTTTAACCTGAATCCCAGCTGGACGATTGATCATAATTCCCTGCGCACCTTCATGATCATGACGAGCGATATAGACCACACTATTTGCGAAGAAATCATCTGCTAAATCAGGTGGGGCAATCAGGCAACGGTGCGTTAGAAATTGTTTACTCACCTAATGGCTTCTCCTATGTTTGAGTATCACTTTACTTCAACATACTAGACTTATGGGTTTTCAACAATCCTTTTAAAATAATCAAGATGTGCTGACCTGAAACTTTAATTGTCTTAATTGTTTTGCATGTTGAAGGGTGGTCTCGCTAATTTCGACACCACCAGTCATACGAGCAAGCTCTAATATCCGTTGATCTTCATCAAGCTCAACGATAGTGCTGCTAGCAGGGTCTGTTTGCAGTTTTTTCACTAACAAATGTTGGTCCGATTGCGCTGCAACTTGGGCTTGATGTGTAATACATAGAATTTGAACATGTTGACCTAATCCAGCCAATAAGCGACCGACAATCTCAGCTGTTCCACCGCTGATGCCCACATCAATTTCGTCAAAAACGAGTACTTCTGCTTCAGTTTTTTCTGCATTCATGACTTGCATGACCAATGCAATACGTGACAATTCACCACCAGAAGCAACCTTCGCAAGCGGTTGAGGTGGAATCCCTTTGTTTGCTGTGAACAATAATTGAATAAAACTAAACCCTTCAGATGAAGGTTGCTCCAGAGGATCAAAACGGAATTCAAAATGAGCTTCTGGTAAAGCCAGTTGCTTGACTTGTTCTGTTAAGAGTTTGGCTAAGGGTTCTGCTGCTTTACGACGGATATCATCTAGATATTGAGCTTTCTCTATAAACTGTTGATGTGAAATGTCAACTTGTTCAGCCAAAGTCTCTGGATCTTCAAGCTGATGTAATTGTTCTAGCTCTGCCTGCCAATGTTCGTATTCTGATTTTAAATCTTCGGGTTGTACTCGATATTTGCGCGCTAAACGATGGAATATTTCCAGTTGCGTGTTTAACTCTTCCATTCGTTCAGGGTCAAAACTCTGACGGTCAATGAATTGTTTTAAATTCGCACTGGCATCATCGAGTTCACTTTGCGCATTTAATAATGAGTTATAAATTTCAGAGAGTAAATCACTACGACCTGCATGAGATTCAAGCTTGCGAATAATACTTGAAATTTCCTGAGTGATATTTTGATCAGACTCATCTAAAACGTTGATTGCATAACTACAATCTTGCATGATGTGTTCATGATGACTTAAGCGATCGAACTCTTGTTCAATTTCTTTATAGTCAAGTCGAACCACTTCTTCTAATTCTTCTAATTGAAGATTAAGTGTCTCAATGCGTTGAAGGCGGGTGGTCTGTGCATCAAGCGCAGCTTGATGCTGTCGGATATTTTTTTGCCATGCGTTATAACTGTCTTTGACAGCAAGCGTATGTTGAGCAAAGTTGCTGTAACGATCTAACCAATGTTTTGGATAGGGCGGTTCTAACAATTGTTGCTGACTATGCTGGCTGTAAAGTTGGACTAAGAGTCTGCCTATTTCCTTTAATTCTGAAAGACTACTTGGACGTCCATTGATCCAAGCTTTACTACGACCTGTAGCAAAGATTACCCGTCTTAGATGAATTTCACCCGATTCATCTGCCAGCTCATGAGTGCTTAACCATTCAGCTTCAGGACTTTGATCTTGATAACTAAATACGGCTGTAACATCAGCCTTATCTGAACCATAACGAACGTAATTCGTATCAGTACGCTCGCCTAAACACGCTGATAATGCATCGAGTAATAAAGATTTACCTGCACCAGTTTCACCCGTAAGAACATTGAAACCTTGATCAATATCAATGGCTAAGTTATCGGCTAAAGCAAAGTTGATCAGATTAAGGTGTGTCAGCATAAACGCATCCGAGCTGCGAAAGTGTGGATTCTAAGATAGAGAAATTTTGTTTTAGTCTCAAGTCACGACATTTGAATATGAGAACTTTTAGTTTGCATTTTAACTGAAATTAGGTTGATTACTAGTGACTGAATATATTCTTTTACCTGTGTACAAAAGATATATAGAAGAAATCAAAAAAATCTTTAAATTTCATCAATAGGGAATAAAAGTTGCTTATAAAAACCATTGCAAAACACTGATTGATTAGTTGCTCGAGCGCAATTAAACTACGGCAATTAAAATTTATAAAATGCGCATTATTTGGAGAATACGCATGTCATCACAATTTGATCATGTATCTGTTGTAAAAAAATCAAATGTTTATTTTGGCGGGACGTGTATTAGCCACACTGTTCAATTTGAAGACGGTACGAAAAAAACACTTGGGGTTATTCTACCGACGGAACAACCGCTTACTTTTGAAACACATGTACCAGAGCGTATGGAAATTATTTCTGGTGAATGTCGTGTCACAATTGCAGACAATGAAGAACATGAGCTTTTCCGTGCAGGGCAGTCATTTTACGTGCCTGGTGAGAGCCGTTTCAAAATCGAAACAGATGACGTATTAGACTACGTTTGTCATTTCGAAGGCTAATTACCCAAAAAAAATTTGACCAACATTCAATGGTCAAATCGGTTAAACTATTCGCTATATAAAATCCTGTAAAGTTGGCTTTGCGGGATTTTTCTTTTCTATATTATTGTATTGTCTTAGTGAGTTGAGGTCGTTCATGGCTAAACCCGAATATTATTATGGCGTTCATTCTGTGGAGTCATTGTTGGAGTTAGAACCTGAACGCGTTTTGACTCTATTTGCACTAAAAGGTCGTGAAGATCAACGTTTAAAACGTATTTTTGAGTTGGCTGAACCTTTCGGAATTAGTATTCAAAAAGCGAGCCGAGACAGCCTTGAAAAACTGGCTGGACAACCTTTTCATCAAGGTGTTGTTGCAGCAGTTCGTCCTCATCCAACGCTGAATGAAAATGATCTTGAGCAATTAATCAAAAGTACAGACAATGTTTTTTTACTGGCGCTTGATCAAGTGACGGATCCGCATAATTTGGGTGCATGTATTCGAACTGCTGCAGCCATGGGTGTACATGCGGTCGTTGTTCCACGTGATCGTTCTGCGAGCTTAACACCAACGGCTCGTAAGGTTGCTGCTGGTGGTGCAGAGAAAGTTAAATTTATCCAAGTGACGAATTTGGCTCGTACTTTAGCCAAAATCAAAGATGATTTTAATGTACGAGTGATTGGCACGATGTTAGATGAGCATGCTCTACCTATTCACGAATGTGATTTGACTGGTCCTGTCGCAGTGATTATGGGTGCTGAAGATACTGGTTTAAGACCGATTACTCAGGCGCAATGCGATCACAAAGTTTATATTCCAATGAGTGGCAATTTACAAAGTTTGAATGTGAGTGTGGCGACAGGCATGGCACTTTACGAAGCATGTAGACAACGTCAAGCCTAATTAGAGATGGCACTTTCAGATCGAGCCCAAGGCTATTTTTTTCTTATTACTACCATGTGCATCTGGGGGGGATTTACCCTCACTGCACGATTAAATGCGCTATGGCATATCAATACGTGGGACATTGTGGCACTGCGTTTTTCACTGGCTTTTTTGATCTTAATGCCGATTCTACTTTATCGTAGAGAAGCCTCTTTTTTACTTAAAAAAGAACCATTTATCTTGGCAATGATTGGTGGTGTGATCTATTGTTTGTTGGCTTATAGCGCATTTCACTATGCACCGACTGCGCATGCTGCAATTTTTCTCAATGGTTGTATTCCTATTTGTACTGCCATTGTGGCTTTTATATTGATGAAGCAGGCTTTTGATCGTCATACATGGGCAAGTTTGATCATTATGATCACCGTGCTCGGTATTATGAGTCTCCTGATGTATCGTGAATCAGGCATTCCTTTTGGTGCTGGTGATGGATTATTCTTCTTGAGCGCCATTTTTTGGGCAATATTTACCGTATTACTGCGTAAATTCCAACTGAGTGCATGGCAGGCGATGTGTGGAGTTGCCATCTGGTCAGCCGTGATTTATGTACCCATTTACGTGTTATTTTTACCCAAAAATCTTAGTACTCCTGAGCCTCAGCATTTACTGTTTCAAACAATATTTCATGGCATATTCGTGGTCATTATTGCAACATTAACTTATGTGGAAGCGATTAAAAGACTCGGGGCTTTTAAAGCAGGGAGCATTACCAATTTAGCGCCTTTTTTAGCTGCAATTTTGGCAGTGCCTTTGTTAAATGAACCTTTAAGTATTGCAATGTTATTTGGGTTGTTGGGTATGGCGATAGGCGCATTACAACCATGGCGATGGCTGGGTCGCCAAGATGCACTAAGCCAAAAACTTGAGCAACAAAAAAAGCAGTCTTCTTAGACTGCTTTTTTTTAATCTAAGCTTGTTGTGCAAGACTAAGATAATATTGGTGTTTTACAGCGAGTTGTTGATAGAGATGATCAAGTTCACCATCATTTATAACAACATCGTCTGCACGTTTTAATTTTTCTTCACGAGACATTTGCGCACTCATTATCTTTTTAATTTGCTCAATGTCTTGATGATCACGTTGCGAAGCACGCAAGATTTGTAATTCTGTTGATGCATCGATCAGTAAAGTACGTTGAGTAAGTTGGTGTTGATTGGTTTCAAACAAGAGTGGGGAAACTAAAATGGCATAAGGACTGGTCGCCCGTTGTAGTTGTTCAATAATCGATAGGCGAATTGCAGGATGCGTAATATTTTCTAATATCTTTCTAGCTTCAGGATGTTTAAAAATATGGTCTCTTAACGCTCTGCGGTCGAGTGCGCCATCTTCCAATAGC
This sequence comes from Acinetobacter sp. 24-47-39, assembly GCF_056783825.1. NCBI lineage: Bacteria > Pseudomonadati > Pseudomonadota > Gammaproteobacteria > Moraxellales > Moraxellaceae > Acinetobacter > Acinetobacter sp. 24-47-39. Next base: position 121,283 of record NZ_JBWYIP010000008.1, on the reverse strand, counting down.
ACCCAATCCCCAAAATGATCTTTAATTTTTTGTAGTGCAGGTTTTCCAATTTCAACCACTTCACGTGCTACGATATCTGCATCAACAACAGTAATACCTTGTGTTTCAAACCACTGACTTGCAGCAGTTTTTCCACTTCCAATACCACCTGTTAAGCCCAAAATAAAGCGCATGTAAAAAACCTTGTAATTATCATAATGGGGCTTATTTTAGCTTAACCGCCTAAATAAACCTTCATAATTTCGTTACCCCATAAGAATGCAATCCATCCAGCAATCGCAATATAAGGTCCAAAAGCAAAGGGCTGATTTTCTTTTTTGACTTTCATCAAAATGATGCCGATGATTGCACCGACTAAGGATGAAAGTAGGACAATGAGCGGTAATAAAAATGGACCCATCCATGCACCAAGCGCGGCCAGTAATTTGAAGTCGCCATATCCCATTCCTTCTTTGCCTGTCACGATTTTAAATAGATAGTACACCACCCATAAACAGAGGAAACCAATCAAATAACCCCAAATGGCGGAGGTAGGTGAGGTGTAGAGTGCATAGCTATTTACCGCTAAACCAAGTGCAGCCAAGGGGAGAGTATATCGATCGGGTAAAAGTTGTGTATCGAAGTCGATGAATGTGAGTGCGATCAGTGTCCACGTTAAAATTAAGCCAAAAAGCATTTGTAGGCTTGGACCAAATACCGCGACGACCACTAATGAGCAAACAGCAGTCAAAACTTCTACCAGTGGATAACGAATGCCAATCGGATTTTCACATTCACCACATTTTCCACGTAAAAATAACCAACTTATCACGGGGATATTTTGATACCAACGAATAGGTGTTTTACATTTTGGGCAGGTCGATGCAGGTTTACTTAGCGTGAGTTTATCTTCATCAATTATGGCTTGGTCGGGATGTAAAAACATCTGACAGTCTTGACGCCATTCTTGCTCCATCATTTTAGGTGTGCGGTAAATGACAACATTTAAAAAACTGCCGACACATAAGCTGATGATTCCTACAGTTAAATAGAGTGCTGTAGGCGATTGAATTAAATACGCAATTATTTCGTTCATTACACCACAGAACCCATTTGAAAAATTGGAAGATACATTGCGATGACTAAGCCGCCGACCAAGACACCTAGAATGGCCATAATCAAAGGCTCCATCATGGAGGTTAAGCCATCGACAGCATTGTCGACTTCACTTTCATAATGGGTTGCAACCTTATCTAGCATAGCATCGAGTGAACCCGATTCTTCACCAATCGCTACCATTTGCACAGCCATAGATGGGAATAAATTGGTCGAGCGCATAGCGAAATGAAGTTGTTGACCAGTCGCAACGTCGTCACGAATACGCATAACTGCTTGCTCGTATACCACGTTATTTGTTGCGCCAGCTGTTGATTGGAGTGCATCGATTAAAGGGACGCCGGCAGCAAATGTGGTTGAAAGTGTACGGCTATAACGTGCGATAATTGCTTTATAAACCAAATCACCAAAAATAGGCAGCCTTAAAGCCGTGCGATCTAATGCATCCGCAAATTTTTGACTACGTTTTTTGGCTTCAATAAAGCCGATAATGGTCAGCGCGATACCAATAATTAAAATAAACCAATATTTTTGCACCCACTCAGACATTGCCACTACGAGTTGCGTGAACGCAGGTAAGTCTGCGCCAAATGAGCTAAACATCTCAGAGAAGACAGGAACCACTTTGACCATCAAAATAATGGTCACAATAATTGCAACCACAATGACAGTAATTGGATACTTCATCGCTTTTTTAATTTTTTGTTTGAGAACTTCACTTTTTTCTTTATAAATCGCAACTCGATCGAGCATGGTTTCAAGCGCACCTGATTGCTCACCTGATTCTACCAATGAGCAGAATAACTGATCAAAATGCTGAGGATATTTGCGTAGTGCACCTGCAAAAGTATTACCACCTTCGACCTCAGTTTTAATACCCAAAACCACTTCACGCATTGCAGGATTATCTAAGCCTTCTGCAACAATTTCAAAGCTTTGAACAAGTGGTACACCTGCTTTCATCATGGTGGCAAGCTGACGCGTAAAGATGGTGATGTCCAAAGTAGACACTTTCTTCTTCATTAAGCCTTCAAGAATATTCTTGCGCTTCTCGCGGATACTACGCACCGTAATGCCTTGTTTGCGGAGCATGACTTTTGCAAGTTGAATATTACGCGCAGGCATTTCACCTTTAACTTTGGTACCCTTGCGATCCACGCCGTCATATACAAACGTTGGCATCATCTGTGCTTTTTTCACCGCCATAATGATTTCCTTATTTTTAATTATTCACTGGTCACACGATTCACTTCTTGTAAAGAAGTGAGTCCGTTCATGACCTTAATTAAGCCCGAACGTCGAAGATTCTTAAACCCCAGTCTTTCAGATGCAGCTGCAATCTCTAATGCATTGCCATCATCCATAATAATCTTCGAAATTTCAGGTGTCACTTTCATGACTTCATAAATACCGACACGTCCTTTATAACCATCACGGCACTCAGGACAACCGACAGGTTGATAAATTTTAAAATCTGGATCTGCTAAATCCTGTTCTGTGAATCCCATTTCTAACAAACTTGGTTTAGGAATATCAGCAGGTACTTTGCAGTGCACACACAGTCGTCTAGCAAGTCGTTGAGCAATGACGAGATTCACCGAAGTTGCAATATTAAAAGAGGGAACCCCCATATTGCGCAAACGGGTTAAGGTTTCAGGAGCACTATTGGTATGAAGTGTAGACATCACCATGTGGCCTGTTTGTGCTGCCTTAATTGCAATTTCAGCTGTTTCGAGATCTCGAATCTCCCCGACCATAATAATATCAGGATCTTGACGCAGGAATGATTTCAATGCGACTGAGAAGCTTAAGCCCACTTTATAATTGACGTTGACCTGATTAATGCCTTCTAAGTTAATTTCTACGGGATCTTCTGCTGTAGAGATGTTGGCATTTTCAGTATTTAAAATATTCAATCCTGTATAAAGCGATACTGTTTTACCAGAACCTGTTGGGCCCGTAATCAGTAACATGCCTTGAGGCTTTTCAAGTGCCTCAAGAAATAAAGCTTTCTGATCTTCTTCATAACCTAATGCATCGATACCGAGCATTGCACTAGAAGGATCCAAAATACGTAATACGATTTTTTCACCAAATAAGGTTGGTAATGAGTTAACACGAAAATCAATCGCTTTAGTACGAGATAATTTAAGCTTAATACGGCCATCTTGCGGAATACGCTTTTCTGAAATATCCATTTGAGACATAACTTTCAAGCGTGAAGCTAATCGATTCGCGAGTTGCAATGGTGGATTTGCAATAGTTCTTAAAACACCATCAACGCGGTATCGAACTCGGTACGTTTTTTCATAAGGTTCGAAGTGTAAATCTGATGCACCCATGCGAATGGCGTCAACCAAAAGCTTGTTGATGTACTTAACAATCGGGGAATCATCACCTGAAGGACCATCATCGTTATTATTTTGCGGTGTATCGTTCTCGACCACGTTAACGTCAAGATCTTCGTCACCGAAATTGAAATTCTCATTTTCAGAAAAATGCTTTTCGATCAGTTTTTCAAGTTTATTATGTTCTACAGTAATAGGAACGACGTTTAATTTACTATTAAATCGAATTGCTTCCAATGCTTCGATATCTGTAGGATCACTCGTCGCTACAAATAAAGATATACCTCGTTGATACAAAGGTAAGATTACATGTTTTGTAACAAGATTTTCTGCAACGATATCTTTGGGTAGTAACTCAACATTATATGCATCTAAATCGAACAATGGCTCCCCAAACTCTTGAGCAACCATTTCAGCAATCGTATTTGCTCGTATTTTGAGATGTTCAACGAGGTAAGGTACTAATTTTTGATGAGATTTTTTTGAATTAATAATAGCATTTTGCATTTGCTGGGAGGTCAAAATGCCTTCATCAACCAAACGACGACTTAACCCAGAAAATTTTGGCCCACTTTGATCTAAAGTCATCCCCAATACGCCTTAAATTCATTTTATAATTCGAATAGTAAAATTATACGGTTATAAGTAGAAAATTCTATACTTAAAATCATTAATATTATCCGAAAACTATGAAAAAATTGAATTTTTTCACTTATTCTGTTGGGTATTGTGTCTTATGTTGTCTTTTTTTAAAGAATTCTAGGTGCTGAATCTGTATCCATTGAATTTTTACGTTAATTTTTTAAAATCCGTGTAGAATGTGCGCATTTTTGATAGAAGGTTAGATCTATGTCGGGTTCGACAATTACTCCGTGGGTTGTAGGCAATTGGAAAATGAACCCAATGCAGGCTAACACGCAACAGCTTTTAGCTGATTTGAAACAACAGCTTGAGCAAGCTTCAATCGCTCATGATGTTTGTAAAATTGGTGTTGCGCCAACTTTATTGGCTTTACTCCAAGTAAAAAATGAACTTGAAACAGATGCTCATGAAGTGTTTGTGGTCGCTCAAGATGTATCACGTATTGCGGGTACTGGTGCATTTACAGGTGAAGTTAGCGCAGATCTTTTAAAGGATAGCCAAGTCGATTATGTATTAATTGGACATTCTGAGCGTCGTGAAATATTTAATGACACGCCTGCGATTCTTAATGAAAAAATAAAAAATGCTTTAGCTGCTAACTTACATATCATCTATTGTGTGGGTGAAAGCCTTGAACAGCGTGAAAGTGGGCAAGCTGAGCAAGTGGTGTTACAACAAATTTGTGACATTGCAGGTGTTGTGAATCCAGAGCAATGGGTGCATATTACCGTCGCCTACGAGCCAATTTGGGCAATTGGAACTGGTAAAACAGCTTCCCCGGATGATGCACAAGCAATGCATGCTAAAATTCGTGAAGGATTGAGTCAAATTACACCTGTAGGTCAAAACATAGCAATTCTTTATGGTGGTAGTGTAAAACCTGAGAATGCTGTTGAATTGGCAGCATGCCCTGATATCAATGGTGCCCTCGTAGGCGGTGCATCACTCAATGCGGAATCATTTGTTCAAATTGCGCAAGCATTTGCCCAATCAAAATAATTAGGAGTTCATCATGCAATCTTTTGTACTGGTGCTACACATCATTTTAGCGTTATTGATGATTATTTTAATTCTAGTACAGCATGGTAAAGGTGCAGATGCAGGTGCGTCTTTTGGCGGTGGCGGTGCAGCGACTGTATTCGGCGCTTCTGGTTCTGGTAACTTCTTAACTCGTTTAACCGGGATACTTACTGCTTTATTCTTTATCACAAGTATTAGCTTGGCTTACTTTGCGAAGCAGCAAACGACAGATGCTTATGGTTTGAAAACGATTAACACAACTGAGCAAGTTGATCAAAAATCGCCTGAAACTTCATCAACTGCACCAAAACCAGCTGAATAATTGAATATTTCGCTTTCAATTTTTCATTGAAACCACTAGAATGCGTCACAGCTGCGGTGGTGGTGGAATTGGTAGACACGCTACCTTGAGGTGGTAGTGCTTTCGGGCGTGGGGGTTCAAGTCCCCCCTTCCGCACCAACTTATAATCCAGAAGTTTAAGTTGGTGTTTGCAGCAAAATCTGTTGATGCGGGATGGAGCAGTCTGGTAGCTCGTCGGGCTCATAACCCGAAGGTCGTTGGTTCAAATCCAGCTCCCGCTACCAATCAATCCTATAATTAAGATGCAAACTTAAAATAGGCAACTTAAACAAAGTTTGAGTTGAGATATACTTTTTGCACGTTGATGCGGGATGGAGCAGTCTGGTAGCTCGTCGGGCTCATAACCCGAAGGTCGTTGGTTCAAATCCAGCTCCCGCTACCACTTTTGATTAAGGTGCAACTTAATCAAGTCTAATTAGAAAGTTTTTCTGATTGAAAAATGATTCAAATTTAGATATAATTTTGCACGTTGATGCGGGATGGAGCAGTCTGGTAGCTCGTCGGGCTCATAACCCGAAGGTCGTTGGTTCAAATCCAGCTCCCGCTACCAAGTTTCTAAAGAGGCTCACAACTAGGTGGGCCTTTTTGCACAGTGGGCATTGCTTTTCTGTGCAATAATGGGGGCGAATGCGCCCTTTTTTGTTATCTATCGTGTAGTGTGGACATCAATTGGTCAAATAATCATGCTATCACTATAGTTAGTCTGTGTCGGTCTGTTGGCCGATTGAATCGCACATAAATGACGAGAGTAAATGAAGTTATCAAATAAAACCCAAGCATTGTATGAACTGATCGCACCCGCTGTTGAGGCGTGCGATGTTGAACTATGGGGTTTAGAATTTACACCTCAGGGTAAGCGTTCGCTAGTACGTATCTACATTGACAAGCCTGAAGATCCAAACAAAGAACCTGTTATTTCCGAAGACGGTGAAATTGATCTTGGTCGTGGTGTGGGTGTGCAAGATTGTGTACGTGTTACCCAACAAGTTGGTGCAATCCTCGATGTTCATGATCCAATTTCTGGTGAATATGCATTAGAAGTGTCATCTCCAGGTTGGGATCGTACTTTCTTTAAACTTGAACAGATGCAAGCATATATTGGTCAACAAGTTGCTTTACGTTTGATTTCTGCAGTGGATAACCGCCGTAAATTCCAAGCGAAACTAGTTGCTGTAGATGTAGAAAATGAAATGATCCAAGTTGAAGTTGAAAAGCAACAAGTGCTCGAGATCGATAGTCACAATATCGATAAGGCCAACTTGATCTACCAAGACTAAATTAATCTTAACTAAAAGAATTTGAATAGTAGGTGACTTATGGGCCGTGAAATTCTTACCGTTGCTGAGACGGTTAGTAATGAAAAAGGTGTTAGTCGTGAAGCGATTTTCGAAGCGCTCGAGCAAGCTCTAGTTGCTGCAACGAAGAAAAAATTCTACGAAGGCACAAATTCTGAAGAAGCACAGTTGCGCGTTGAAATCGATCGTAAGACTGGTGAATACCGTACTTTCCGTCAATGGACTGTAGTAGCAGATGAAGATCATGAAATGCCTGCATGCCAAGACGCGATTTCTGATGTGGACCCAGCGAAATGGTCAATCGGTGATGTGCGTGAGCTTGAAGTAGAATCAATTGAATTTGGTCGTATTGCAGCTCAAATCGCGAAGCAAGTTATTGTTCAGAAAATTCGTGAAGCTGAACGTGCGCTTATTGCAGATGCATATGAATCTAAAGTTGGTGAGTTAATTTACGGTGAAGTAAAGAAACAAACTAAAGATGGTTTCATTATTGACCTCGGTGAGAATGCGGAAGCATATCTTGCACGTGAAGAAATGATCGCAAAAGAAATTTTACGTCCTAAACAGCGTGTAAATGCGATTTTATTTAACGTAAACCGTGAAGGTCGTGGTGCGCAGCTACAACTTTCTCGTGCTAAGCCAGAAATGTTAATGGCATTGATGAAAAAAGAAATTCCAGAAATTTCTGAAGAAATCATCGAAATTAAAGCTGCTGCACGTCAACCGGGTGTTCGTGCTAAAATTGCAGTGAAAACGAACGATCATCGTATTGATCCAGTCGGTGCATGTATTGGTATGCGTGGAACACGTATCCAAGCTGTACAGCAAGAATTGAACGGTGAACGTATTGATGTTGTAGTTTGGTCAGATGATCCAGCTCAATATATCGCAAGTGCTTTAGAGCCAGCTGATGTATCGGGTATTGTGATTGATGAAGAAGAACGCACAGCAGATATTATTTTTGCTACAAGCGATCAATTGGCGCGTGCAATTGGTTCTCAAGGTCAAAACGTACGTTTAGCTTCTGAGTTAACTGGTTACAAGCTCAATATGATGCTTGAAGAAGAGTACCGTGCTCGTCAACAAAATGAAGCACAGCAATATCTCGATATGTTTGTAGGTCGTCTTGATATTGAAGAAGACCTTGCGATGGCATTGGTAGAAATGGGCTTTACTTCACTTGAAGAGATTGCTTACGTTCCAGCTGAAACATTTGATGAAATCGAATTAGATGCAGAAACGGTTGAGCTTTTACAAAGCCGTGCGAAAGAAGTTGCATTAGCAGATGCACTGAAAGAGCAAGAAAATATTCAAGAACCGAGCGAAGAGCTTCTAGCGATGGAAGGAATGAGTTCAGAGCTTGCTTATGCACTAGCGGCTCGCGGTGTAATCACAGTAGATGATTTAGCAGATCAGGCAACTGATGATATCTCTGATATCGAAGGTTTAGGTGCTGAGAAAGCAGGTCAATTGATCATGAAAGCACGTGAATCATGGTTTAATTAACGAGGAGGTCATACATGACGGATAAGTCAATTAAAGAGTTAGCAGTCAGCGTAGGTCTTCCAGTTGAAAAACTATTAGATCAGGTGCGAGATGCTGGGTTGCCTCAATCTAAGGCAGAAGACACAATCTCAGTAGAACAGCAAGACCGTTTAGTCGCTCATTTGAAAAAAGCGCATGGGCAAGACAGCGGCAGCGCAGGAAAAATCACGTTGAAACGTAAAACTACGAGTACTGCAAAAGTAGCAAGTACATCAGGTAAAGCTAAAACTATTAACGTAGAAGTTCGTAAGAAGCATACGTTTACTAAGCCAGATCCTGAACAAATTAAAGCTGAAGCATTGGCAAAAGCAAAAGCTGAAACTGAAGCAAAAGCACAGCAAAAAGTTGAAGTTAAACCAGCTCAAGCTGAAGAGAAGGCGCAACCTGCAGTAAGTAAAGCGAAAGCGAACTTAGATGCAATGCGTGCTGCAGCGAAACAATCGAGTGAGAAGCAAGAAGTTGCTAAAGCTGCGGTTGTGGTTAAGCGCAAGTCAACAAATAAACCGATTGTTAAACAGGCAACTAAGCCAACTGAAACTGCAGAACAGAAAAAAGCACGTGAAGCTGAAGCTGCTAAATTAAAAGCAGTTGAAGAAGCAGCACGTCGTAAAGCAGCTGAAGAAGCACAACAACGTACGCTTGAACAAATGCGTCAGATGGCTTCTAAGTACTCTAATGAAGATGCAACTGCAACGATTCGTGTGGTCGATGATTCTCCATTGGCTGCTGGTCTTGTTGGTCAAGCATACGAAGATTCATTCGCGAAAGAAGACCGTGACATTAAGCGTGGTAATAACACACCAGGTGCACGTTCTCCTAAGAAAGGTGGTCGTCGTGGTCAAGAAGAGCAATCTTTCCGTGACAACTCCCATAAACGTGGTTTGAAATCAAGCCAAGCTAATAAACATGGTTTCGAGAAGCCAGTTAAAAAGCAAGTTTATGATGTTGAAATCGGTGCAACTATTGTTGTTGCTGACCTTGCTGCAAAAATGGCGATTAAGGTTCGTGAAGTAATTAAAACACTCATGAAAATGGGTGAGCTTGTCACTCAAAACCAATCAATCGACCAAGATACAGCAGTTCTAGTGGTTGAAGAAATGGGTCATAACCCAGTTCTAGTATCAGATACTCAAGCGGAAGATAACTTGCTTGAAGCGGCTGAAGAAGCACGTGGTGCACAAACAACGCGTCCACCAGTGGTTACTATCATGGGTCACGTTGACCATGGTAAGACATCGCTTCTTGATCGTATTCGTCGTGCGAAAGTAGCGCAAGGTGAAGCCGGCGGTATTACACAGCATATCGGTGCTTATCACGTTACAACGGATAAAGGTATTATCACTTTCTTAGATACTCCGGGACACGCAGCATTTACTGCGATGCGTTCACGTGGTGCGAAAGCAACTGATATCGTTGTATTAGTGGTCGCAGCTGATGATGGTGTTATGCCACAAACAGCGGAAGCGATTGACCATGCTCGTGCAGCAGGTACGCCAATCATTGTTGCAATCAACAAGATGGATAAAGAATCTGCTGATCCAGATCGCGTATTGAATGAATTGACAACGAAAGAAATCGTGCCTGAGCAATGGGGTGGTGATGTCCCTGTCGCGATGGTTTCTGCGCACACGGGTGCAGGTATTGATGAACTTCTTGACTTGATCTTGATTCAATCTGAACTTCTAGAGCTTAAAGCTTCTGAAGAAGGTGCGGCACAAGGTGTTGTAATCGAAGCGCGTGTTGATAAAGGCCGTGGTGCGGTTACTTCGATTCTTGTTCAAAATGGTACATTAAAAGTAGGTGACCTTGTTCTAGCTGGTGCATCTTACGGTCGTGTACGTGCGATGACTGATGAAAATGGTCAACGTATTAAATCTGCAGGTCCATCGATTCCAGTTGAAATCTTAGGTCTTCCAGAAGCGCCAATGGCAGGTGACGAAGTTCTTGTTGTAAATGATGAGAAGAAAGCACGTGAAGTAGCTGATGCGCGTATGGATCGTGAACGTCAAAAACGTTTAGAGCGTCAATCTGCAATGCGTCTTGAAAACTTAATGGCTTCAATGGGCAAAAAAGATGTGCCGATTGTGAATGTAGTTCTGAAGACAGATGTTCGCGGTACATTGGAAGCGCTTCATGTTGCATTGGCTGAACTTTCAACTGATGAAGTGAAAGTGCGTGTAATTGGTTCAGGTGTTGGTGCGATCACTGAGTCTGATGTCACACTTGCAGAATCTTCAGAAGCATTCTTATTAGGCTTTAACGTTCGTGCAGATAATACAGCGCGCCAAAAAGCTGACGCAGATGGTATCGACATCCGTTACTACTCAATCATTTACCAATTGATTGATGATGTGAAAGATGCCATGAGTGGTAAGCTTGCACCAGAACATCGTGAAACAATTCTTGGTGTGGCTGAAGTACGTGAAGTATTCCACTCGAGTAAGTTTGGTGCTGCAGCGGGTTGTATGGTTCTTGAGGGCTTATTACACCGTAATAAACCAATTCGTGTCTTACGTGATGATGTGGTTGTGTTCCAAGGTGAACTTGAATCACTTCGCCGTTATAAAGAAGTGGTTGAAGAAGTTCGTGCTGGTATGGAATGTGGTCTTGCAGTCAAAGGCTATAAAGACATCAAAGTACTCGATAAAATCGAAGTCTATGATGTTCAATTAATTAAACGGAGTCTTTAATGGCGGGTAGTCAACGTCTTAAGCGTATGGCGGACACGGTTCAGCGTGAATTGTCTGAACTCATCCGTCAGGAGCTGAAAGATCCACGCTTAGGTGGTCTTGTGACCATCTCAGCAGTGAAAGTGAGCCCAGATTTAGGCTATGCTGAAGTTTATGTCACTGTCATGGGGCGTGAACTTGGTGATGAGCAAAGTGAAGCAGCAAATAAAGATACTTTAGATGTTTTAAATAAAGCATCAGGTTTTCTGCGTCATGAGCTGAGTCGTCGTATTAAGACACGTATCACACCTCGTTTACGTTTCCATTATGATAAAACTAATGCATACGGAAACTACATGTTTGGTCTAATTGCTGAAGCTGTGAAGGACTTACCTCCAGCTGACGATAAAAAAGACGAAGAGTAATTTCAAACAAAAAGCCACCTTAGGGTGGCTTTTTTTATCTTAATGTTTTTATATAAATTAAAGCCATAAAATAAATGCTACATTCAATTTTGAATTTGCGTATACAATATTTTTAATTAAACAAATACAAATAAATAATGAGGTTGATGTCATGCAAATTTTAAAAAAATCAGCTGTTGTGCTCGCATTATCAAGTACCTTGCTTTTCACAGGTTGTGGGTACAATACACTTCAAGCGAAAGATGAAGCGGTGACTGCATCATGGTCTGAGGTACAAAACCAATACCAGCGTCGAGCAGACCTTGTTCCGAATTTGGTGAATGTAGTTAAAGGATATGCAAAACATGAAGAACAAGTTTTAACTGAAGTCACAGAGGCACGTGCAAATGTTGCAGGGCTCAAAGTTGATAAAGAAGTTCTTGAAAATCCAGAATTGTTTAAACGATACCAAGAAGCGCAATCACAAATGACAAGTGCATTATCACGTTTGCTGGCAGTGACTGAAAACTATCCAGATCTTAAAGCGAATGAGCAATTCCGTGATTTGCAAGTACAATTAGAGGGTACAGAAAACCGTATAGCAGTTGCGCGTAATCGTTATATTTCTACCGTCCAAGATTACAACACCTATGTTCGTCAATTCCCACAAGTCGTAACTGCGAAAGTCATTGGCATGGATGCAAAAGAAAACTTTAGTGCTGAAGCGAGTGCACAAAAGGCACCTAATGTTTCTTTTGATTAAATCAATGATTAGAAGTTGATGAATATGAGCATGAGAACTCAGCATCTTAGACAAAATAGTATGAAATTGATTTCATGGCTATTTGTCTTTGCGATGACCTGTACATTGCAAATGGTTCATGCAGAAACTACAACAGCAGTAGATCATGAGTCTGACGCGATTGTGCTGGGAAAAGTGATTCAACCCAATTCAACAAATCCATCATCAAGTGCTCAGCAAAATAACCAGACGCCAGTACCTCCTGTTACTGTTTCAAATGATATGCAGGAAGGAGACACACAACGTCAACTCCCTACATTAAATGAACCTGTGATAGATCAGGCGAATATACTTTCTCCTCAAGAAAAGTCAGAACTCGATACAATAATTCGCGTTCTATATAATGAGGGTAAGGCTCAAATTGGGATCGTCATCGTTCCAACAACTGGTCAGGAAGGTATCTTTGATTTTGCAATGCGGACTGCACAGACTTGGGGGTTGGGTTCTGCTCAACAAGATAATGGCTTGTTAATCGCGGTGGCAATCAATGATCGAAGATTACATATCGCAACAGGCTATGGATTGGAAGGTGTGATTCCAGATATCGTTGCGAGTCGAATCATTCGCGAACAAATCACCCCTTATTTTAAAGCCAATGAATTTGGACAGGGTTTAATTGCAGGGGTTAGAGAAATTGAACGAATTGTTAACCTTGATCCTGAAATTGCCCAACAGGCTGCTGAAGAGCTGAAACTTAGACAAGAACAAGCCTTAAAAGCGCAATATGCAAAGGAAAAGACATTTAACACGGTATTATTTATTTTAATCGCTGGTGTGATTGGTTCTTTTATTATTGGTAATCGTTTAAGTGCTTCGGTCGCGGGCGTTACTGCTTTTGCTGCGAGTATGATTTATGGTTCAGGGATTTTAATCAGCTTGATTGTGGGTATTGGAATTTTCTTTTTATTATTTACATCCATCGCACAGTTGATTTTCCAAGCATTTTTATCTGGCGGAGGACGCGGCGGCAGTGGCGGTCGAGGCGGATTTGGCGGTGGTGGATTTAGTGGCGGTGGTGGTGGCTTTGGTGGGGGAGGTGCGTCAGGCTCATGGTAACAAAAACTGAAACGACAGAAATTATCACTGAACCAAAGTTGCAGCAAGCATCTCAACAGAGCTTCAAGCGCTGGATTAAGCACTTTTGTTATTTGCCTGCGTCTAAACGTTATTTTTCCAAAATGGATCAAAATGCGATTGCAGAGGCAGTGAAACAAGCGGAGCAAGGTCATGTTGGAGAGATCCAAGTGGTCCTAGAGGGATATATTCCATGTGCCTTGGCTTATTCAATGAATACTCGTCAGCGCGCAGAACAACTTTTTGCTGAATTAGGTGTATGGGATACAGAGTTTAATAGTGGGGTACTGATATATTTAAATCTATGTGAGCAGAAAGTTGAAATTGTGATTGATCGTGGAATTCAAAAGGCCACAACGCAACAGGATTGGCAAGCAATCTGTGATCACATGATTAATGAGCTAAAAAATAAAAATTATAAACATGGTGTTATTGTTGGCGTGATGGAAGTCGGCGAAATTTTGAATCGTTTTTATGATGATAAAGTGCAAGATTTGGAAAATGAGCTCAGTAATCAGCCAATTATTTTAAATTGATTTAAGAAAAGTGACAAAAAATGTCACTTTTTTACATAAATTAACATTAAAAATAAATTTGGAAATTATTTATTGGCAACCTTGAAGCGTTATCCGAAAATAGCATCAGTTAGTTAGCAACAACAAAATCTATTTTGGGGATAGGTTGTTAACTTTGAACTTAAAAAAATTAGGAGAGATGTTATGAACGCTCAAAAAGGTTTTACTTTAATCGAGTTAATGATTGTTGTTGCAATTATCGGTATTCTTGCTGCGATTGCGATTCCTGCTTACCAGAACTATATCGCTAAATCTCAAGTGAGTGAAGCTTTGTCATTGGCTAGTGGACTAAAAACAACGATTCAAACTAACCTGCAAAATAATTCGTGTTTCCAAACAGGTACTACTGCATCAGGAAGTGAAACTATTACAGGTAAGTACGGTGAAGCGAAAATTGTAGCTGGCTCTGGTGCAAATGAAACATTAACTTGTGGTATTGAGTACAAGTTCAATTCTACAGGGGTATCGAATAAAGTTGCAAATAAAACAATTGCTTTAAATGTATCTGAAAATGGTGTGCTTTCTTTGAAAGGAGATCATGCTGATATCAAAGAATTCTTACCACAATCTTTAGCAGTTGCTACAACAACTTCAGGTTCATAATTTAAGATTAATAAAAAAGAGGATTTTTTAATCCTCTTTTTTTTATGAGAAAAATAAATGTTGTACTTAGTCATTTTCTTTTTGTCCCTATTTTTGTTAGGGATAAACTTTGCTTGGCTCACTAGTGAATATGATGAATTAAGACTTCTAGAAATCTTATTAATAAGCCTTTGTGGTCTGTTTTTCATATCTAGTAAAAAACAAAGATATCTTTCTAGAGCGGATCATTTTACCGTCTTATTAATTGGTGTATTAGCAATTATTGTAAGTTACTGGCATTTTTCCATTTATCAGATTTATGATCTGCTTCAGTTATTAGGTCTATTTTTACTATTTATTTGTTTAGGTAGTGCTGATTTGACAAGCCATCGAAGTAATATGTTGATGACTTTGTTACTGGTTGTTTGTTGTGTCCCTTTTATAAATTTATTTTTTTCTATCTTTGAATTGCTGCAGAGTGGTATCTGGTATCGATGGCAGTTAAACACCGGATCTGTACGAATCATTGATAGTGTTTTAGTTGTAGTGTTTTGGTTAGGTTTTTATCTAAAAGATAAAAATACTTTTATGTGGAAATTCTTTCCCATTTTCAGCTTTTTATTGTTTGTAGGGTTGTTTTTCGATGGTGCACGTGCAGCCATACTAAGTATTATTGTTCCAATGTTTATTTTATTCATAATGAGTTCACAGCAGCGTAAATCTATATTGATGACTGCTGTAGGAATTTTGATTGCGTACGTTATTTTCTACCTGACCCACTACTATTATTTACAACTCTATCCAGGAAAAAATATCTTAAAGATTGCACGATATTCCAGTTCTGGTCGTGCAGAAATGTGGCAGTTTGCTCTCCAACAATGGTTGAGTCATCCGGTAACTGGTTTAGGTGGGGGGTATCTCGCGAGTATCCAATATCATATTGGGCAACATATGCATAATGTATATTTCCGTTTGATTTTTGAGTGGGGTGTAGTTGGGATTTTATGTTTAAGCTGGGTGTGCATTAAGTTATTCCAGCTTTTTAAATCAGAGACTCCGATTACTCTAAAAATGGGTGTATTAGCGATTATGATTGATGGCTTCTTTTCAGGTAATTTTATTTATCCAGCTGCTCAAGTCATTTGTATTCTATTTCTTGCTTTGGCTTTTCAAGTCAAGACTCAAATTGCAATTGAGAACAATCAAGTTAAACAAGGAGTGAATCAGAAATATTTATTTGTGTTGTTCTACTGCATTTTTATCATTATGGTGGTTAGATTTCTTGGCGATGATTTTTTTTGTCGAGGATGCGCTGGGATGCAAGGAACAGGATGGCCTTATTTTTGGGGGTTCGGTCATAGTACTGGCTTAGAAAAATAGGAATAATTTAATTAATCTAATAGATGTAAATGTTTTAACATAGTGTAAATTTAATTTAGCATCATAGTTATGATTTGTTATGCCCTAAGTATTGTATTGATCATGGTTGCTTGGCTGTTGCCATATCATCGTTCTCCTTGGCCAACCTTCGGTTCAGAAATATTGACGTTTATTGCGGCATCATTTCTATTGATTGGCTTAGCAAAAACTAAAGTAAAAATCGCAAAACCCCAGCTCCTCTTACTGCCTTTCTTAAGTATTCCGCTTGTTCAATTTTTATTTGGACAAAATATATATTTTAGTAATGCTTTATTTAGTTTTACGTATTTTCTGTTTTTTGTATTGATGGTCATTGCTGGATATCAACTTTGCCTCGAGCAAAAAAAGAGAGAGCAAGTATTTAAAATTACCTGTTTAACATTTATTTCCGTTGGCTTCATTTCCGCTATATTCGCGATGCTTCAATGGCTTCAGTTGAATTGGATTTTAGGCGATCTCATTTATCCACTAAAGGGAAATAGACCTTACGCCAATTTAGCTCAACCAAATAACTTAGGGACTTTACTTTTTTTAGGGCTACTGAGTTCGCTCTATCTATTTGAAAAACGATTACTTTCCAATCTTTATCTTATACCAACAGCATTTGTTATTTTATTGGGAATTGTTTTAGCACAATCCCGAACAAGCATTATCGTTTGTGCTTTTATCGTGATCTATTGGTTAATCAAACAATCCAAAAAACAGAATCGATTTTCATTGACCCATTTAGCTTTTTGGTTAGGTGTATTTGTACTCTTAACACTGAATTTAACGACGATCAACCAGTTGATTTTTTCTATTGGTGATTCAGCTTCAGTCGTGCAAAGTTCCGCAGCAAACCGTGCTGTCCAAGGTATGGGTGATATTCGCCTTGATATGTGGCAACAAATGATAGCTGCGATTCTGCATCAGCCATGGTGGGGGTATGGATGGAATCAAACAGGCTTAGCGCAATACTATATTACCGATACCTTCCAAGTTTCACTTTGGTATAAAAGTGCACACAACATGATTCTAGATCTATTGGTCTGGAATGGCTTGATTCTAGGTGGGCTTATTCTTCTGTACTTTACAGCTTGGCTACTGTGGCTCAATAAAGGGGTGAAGGATAATATCTCGATCATTGCAACATTAATGGTATGTGCGATTCTCATTCATGGCATGTTAGAGTTTCCTTTGCATTATGCTTATTTTCTACTTCCAGCAGGTTTCTTATTGGGCATCATTCAGGCGCAATATACAAATTTGCCTTCGTTAAAAATCGATGGTCGAGTGTTCGCAGTGATTGCTTTTATCACGATTGTTGGGGCTTTAGTTACGACACGGGATTATTTTTTATATAAAGAGCAAAGTGTACTCGCATCAAAGGCTGAAGCTTTAACAGCAGATCAACAACACACCATGCAAAAGCAAATTTGGTTGATTACCCAATTTAAAGAGCGCGTGTGGTGGATCGGATTAGATCCTAAAACTGAAATGACAGAACAACAACTTGCTGATCTAGAGCGAATGATTGCAAACTTGGCATCAAAATATGATTTACATAAGTATGCACAAGTGTTGGCTTTTAATGGTAAGGAGCAAGAAGCGAAGCATCAATTATGGATTTTAGAAACATTGCATAAGCAGCATATTGAGTATGATGACTTATTGAAATAAAAAAATCCCCGAAAGGGGATTTTTTTATTTCAATCATTAAATTTGGCTTTGAATATAATTCTCTACACCAACTTGATCGACAAGATCGAGTTGAGTGGTCGCCCAATCTAAATACTCTTCTTCTTTTTCTAAAATCTCTTGTACTAAATCACGTGTAACATAATCGAGTTGTTCTTCTGCTAATTTCACAGCAGTTTGAATCGTTTCAATATTTTCTTTTACTTTCCGAACATCGCATTGCAGCACTTCAATGGTGTGTTGACCAATATAGAGCTTACCCAGATGTTGCAGATTTGGAAGACCTTCTAAAAATAAAATGCGCTCAATGATTTTATCTGCATGCTTCATTTGACGGATAGATTCTTTATATTCCGCTGAACCGAGTTGTTCGATGCCCCAATCATTAAACATGCGTGAGTGTAAAAAATATTGGTTGATGGCTGTAAGATGGTGGTAAAGCACCTGATTTAACTGATGAATAACGTCACGGTTGCCTTTCATGATCTTAGCTCCAAACTCAAAATTCAGCCTATCATAGAAGGCTATCGATAGAGATTATCTTAACCCAACTTGCTAAAGCCTGACGAGTAATTTATTGAACAGCAAATGAAAATCGCAATCAAATACACTTTTGCAAAAATAACCCCGCTGAGTCAAAGCGGGGGGAGAAATTGGAAATCTGAATTATAGTTATAGAATGAGTTGTTATTATTTTTTAGCACATTCTGAACTAAGCGGCGATTGAAATTCTGGCAGCTATTTCAGCAAGTTCTTCATTAATAATGCTGCGTGCTTCAGGAACACAGCGTCCACAACAAGTGCCTAGGTCAAGCAAGTCACGAATTTCACGATAAGATTCAGCGCCATTTGCCATAGCATCTTTAATATCTTGATCTGTAATTCCACGACATAAACAAACGTACATTTCTGCTCAACCACAAGGATAAATGCGATAGTTGATATTATTGATAATTATTATCGTTTGTCAATGAAATTCATTTAAAAATGCTGTTTAATTCATCGTTTTTCCAGATAAAAAAATACCACCTTATAGGTGGTATTTTCTAAGATATTGAAATTATTTAGAAATAATCACAACACCATCCATTTCAACCAGTGCGCCTTTAGGTAAACTTGCAACGCCTAATGCTGCACGCGCTGGATACGGCTGAGCGAAATATTCACCCATAATTTGGTTTACCAATTGAAAGTGAGATAAATCAGTGAGGAAAATATTCAGTTTGGCAATATCAGCTAAAGAACCACCAGCAGCTTCACAAACTGCTTTTAGATTATCAAATACACGACGAATTTGAGCTTCAATGCCTTCAACCAATTCCATGCTATATGGATCTAATCCAATTTGTCCTGAAAGATAAAGTGTATCGCCGACAAGAATGGCTTGAGAGTAAGTACCAATTGCAGCAGGTGCATTTTCAGTATGAATGACTTGGCGGGACATCTATTTCTCCATTATTCAAATCTAGCTTCATCATAAAGGATGAACACTATAGGTGAAAGCTCTAATCTGTATTTGTTTAGCAGGCTTGTGAGACTTCTTCAACGGAAAGAGGAGCTGACATGCGTGAAATACGCGGAAAACCAAATTGCATGCGGAGTTCACGAATGATTTGCGCAATTTGTTGACGACTATGAACAACAATACTCAGATAGGTTTTTGATTCGTATTGTCGAACGGACTCGATTCCGATTTTTGATTTACGGCAGATATAAATCAGTTGTGAAATTTGCTCATCACTTAATAATAGATCGATACATAAGTAAGCATTGAAGTTGATTTCTGATTCACCTTCATCTTTCCAATGCAACGGCATAATATTTTCAGGGTGTAACTGTTGTTCGTGTAAAAGGTTCTTACAGCGAGCACGGTGAACAATAAGACCACGGCGAGATAAATGCCCCTGTATAGGATCGCCTAGCACTGCATTACAACAATGGGCATATTTTACATCTACGCCATCAGTACCTAAGATCAGGCGACTTGATGCTTGATCTTGATGATGATCTTGAGCAAAGAGATGGTTCGCCACAAGTTGTGGGAGCAAATCACCTACAGCAATTTGTTCAAAAAGTTGATTCTTGGTTGGAATATGGCGCCATTGTAATAGTTCAGTCCAATTTTGATCAGTTAGATCATGAATAGACGTATTAAATAACTTTAATGCACGATTTAAGGCTTGTTGACCGACAAGACGCTGCTCATCAATATCTTGATCTCGCAAAATATTTTGAATAGAACGTCTGGCTTTTTGAGTGTTAATAAAGCTCAGCCAATCCGGGTTGGGTGAAGCCAGTACATCTGTAATCACCTCAATGACTTGACCGCTTGAGAGTGGTGTAGAAAGCGGTTTGATTTCACCATCAATTTTACAGCCGACTGCATGGTTACCTAAGAACAAGCTTGCAGAGTAAGCGAAATCTACTGCTGTCGCCCCTTGTGGTAACTCATGTAAGTGACCTTGAGGGGTGTAGACCCATATTTTTTCTTGATGTAGATAATCCAATAGATCATTAAACGTGGTCTTCGCACAGTCGCCACCGACTAAGGTATGCAAATTTTGCATAGATGCCTGAATGGCTGATCGGCACGTTTGAGGAGCATTTTCACCTAATACTACCCCAAATCGCGCAGCCTTACGCATAAGTTCAGTTTGAATGGTGAGCGAAAGCGTGGTTTTCTCGCCTTTCAAACGCAGCATCAAGGATTGATTGCCACCTGGAAGAGGGCGGCGGATATGATCTTGGTAATTTAAAACTTGGAAGTTATCTTTTAGTAACTCAACTAAACGATCGCAATCAGCAATGGTTTGGAGCACGATTTCAAACGCATGACTATGTGTGAGTTCTTGAAGGTTAATTTCGTTTTTAACAAAGTGGCGTAATAATTCTATGTTATTGTTTTTCTTTTTAATCCGCCCTGGAATATTGGAGTTTTCCAAGAGGTCACTCAAATGCTTTTCCCAAATGGCTTGGTACTTACAGCGTTGCGGTTTGGTTTGCGCCAAAGCATCTTGTACATCATTGAACATATCTAAATCAAGATTTTGATAGCAGAGGTGTTCAAGGTTGTCAGCCATTTCATTCATGCCGACCAAACGCGCCATTGGCACGAATATATCAAAAGTTTCTTGTGCAATACGGGCACGTTTATCTGGTCTTAAAGCTTCCAAAGTCGTCATATTATGGTAACGGTCTGAAAGTTTAATGATGATCACACGAGGATCTTGTAACGTGGCTTGTAGGATTTTTCGGAATGAGGCTGCTTTATTATATTCTTTGTCACTAGAGTGGCTTAATTTCGTAACACCATCGACCAGCTCAGCCACTGTTTTGCCAAATTTTTCAGTAATGTCTTCTTTGCTAAAGTCGGTATCTTCAATAACATCGTGCAGTAGTGCTGCCATTAAGGTTTCTGGGTCTAGGCGCATATGCGCCAAAATACAACTTACGGCTATCGGATGCAGAATATAGGGTTCACCGCTTTTGCGTGTAATACCATCATGCGCCATGTCAGCATAATCGCAGGCCACAAGTACTCTGTCGACGTCCTTTTCAGATAAATACGCGTCGATGATGACTTTTAGCTGTTGCTTAGCTTGGCTGACCAATGGGCCTGGCATACTACACCTTTGAATCCGTGGAAGAGAGTAAAAAGTAAAAGACTTTACTAAAAATTCATATTGCTACAATGCTCTATTTTTAAATAGAGAATAGCTCTAATTTTTTTAACAAATTTTTTCAATTTTGTCGAATCATTCTCTAAAAAAATTCAATAAAAAAGCCTAGTCACTGGACTAGGCTCTTTTAAATGCAGGTCTTAAAGCTTATTGGAAAGAAAAACCATCTAAGTTTAAGTTATTTGCAGAAAGTGCTAAATCTAAGCTAGACGTTTGATAATCTTGCTCACGCTGTTTCAAGATATCTTTAGTGACATGACCTTCAGCGATTTCACGTAAAGCAACCACTGTTGGTTTGTCATTGTCCCATTCTACAGTTGGTTCGATACCTTGACGAGCAAGTTGACGCGCGCGTTTGCTTGCCACTAGTACAAGCTCAAAGCGGTTGTCTACATGGTCTAAACAATCTTCAACGGTTACGCGTGCCATAAGAGTTCTCGTATGTATGAAATTTTTTAACAGACTGCGCAGTATAAAATGCTTTGTCTATAGACTCAAGTTTAATCACGAATTCGGTGTGATTAATTTTTGAATTAAATCTTTATGTCGGTGAGCCTGTTGTGATAATGAAAGACGGTTCGCATTAATGACAGACTCAAGATCATGTAAAGCTTTATTAAAATCATCATTCAGGATGATGTAATCAAAGTTTACGTACTGTTGCATATCTTCTACTGCACAACTTAAGCGATGTTCAATCACTTCAACAGAATCTGTACCGCGGTTTGATAGGCGTTGGCGAAGATCAAATTGAGTAGGTGGAAGAATGAAAATTTGTTTTGATTCAGGAAAAAGTTTGCGAACCTGTTCTGCACCTTGCCAATCAATTTCAAGTAAAACATCATGACCCTTTGCAAGTTGTTCTTTTACAGTCGCTTGTGAAGTGCCGTAGTAGTTACCGAAAACTTCCGCATATTCGATGAAACCACCTTGATTCACTTGCTCAATGAAAGATTCTTTGCTGGTAAAGTGATAATGCACACCATCTAATTCACCAGGGCGTTGACCTCGAGTAGTGTGTGAAACAGAAACGTGTAAATTGCTTACGCGCTCAAGTAGGGCTTTAACTAATGATGTTTTGCCAGTTCCAGAAGCAGCTGAAACGACAAACAAGAGACCCGACATGATATTTTTCCTGATATGATAAAATATCTTCTCTATTTTAGAGCAGAGTGCTTTTAAACTAAATAGCAATTCGCATTTGTTTTAAAAAATATTCTGATTCATTGACCAAATTTTAGCGATCGTTTGAGGGTCTTATGGAAATTGTTTTAGCTAATCCACGTGGTTTCTGTGCTGGTGTAGACCGCGCTATTGCGATCGTTAATCGTGCACTTGAAAGCTTTAATCCTCCGATTTACGTTCGTCATGAAGTGGTACATAACAAATTTGTTGTGGACGATTTACGCCAACGTGGTGCAATTTTTGTAGATGAATTAGATGAAGTTCCTGATGACAATATCGTGATTTTTAGTGCACATGGTGTATCAAAAGCTGTACAACAAGAAGCTGAGCGCCGTGGATTAAAAGTATTTGATGCCACATGTCCTCTCGTGACAAAAGTGCATATCGAAGTCACAAAATATGCGCGTGAAGGGATTGAAGCCATTCTGATTGGTCATGAAGGGCATCCTGAAGTTGAAGGCACCATGGGTCAATATGATCTGAAAAATGGTGGTGCAATTTATCTGGTTGAAGATGAAGATGATGTTGCTGCTTTACAGGTGAATAATTCTAATAAGTTAGCATTTGTCACTCAAACGACACTTTCCATTGATGATACTGCAAAGGTCATTGATGCTTTACGTGCTAAATTTCCAGCCATCCAAGGGCCACGTAAAGATGATATCTGTTATGCAACTCAAAACCGTCAAGATGCGGTCCGTGATTTAGCGACTCAATGTGATGTCGTTTTAGTGGTTGGTTCTCCAAACTCCTCGAACTCTAATCGTCTTCGAGAATTGGCAGAGCGAATGGGTAAGCATGCTTATCTCGTAGATAATGCGGATGAGCTGAAAAAGGAATGGTTTGCTGAAACCACTAAAATTGGTGTTACCGCAGGTGCTTCAGCACCTGAAATTTTGATTAAACAAGTGATTCAGCGTCTACAAGATTGGGGCGCTACGTCACCACAGGAATTAAATGGGCGAGAGGAGAATATAACCTTTAGCTTGCCTAAAGAATTGAGAATTCAAGTTACTCAAGCTTAATAATGAATTATCAATGACATAGCAGGGTAAGTGAACAGATTTCAAAAGTGTGATCTTATCCTCATTTTAATACCATTTGTCATAACTGTGTTGGCTTTATAATTATAAAATATTACTTTTGTAACATTAATAAATAAATACAAAAGTTTGAATATGAAAGACTTACAACGGGGCTTTACCATTATTGAGCTGTTGATTACCACAATTGTGCTATCAATCACAGCAACCATGGCTATTCCATCTTTTAAAAATATTGTTGCGCAATATCGCCTAAATTCAGATGTGCGTGAATTATCAAGCGTGCTGATGATGGCGCGTAATCAAGCAACATTGTTAAGAAAAGATGTGACTGTAGATCTTAAGTCGAATCAATCAGATAGCAGTACAATCTTTCATTGGACACCCAAAGCGCAAAATAAATTGACTTCATCACAAGAAAAAGTCACATTCTGGATGGATGGGGGAATTTCTGACTTTACATCTGACATAAATTTTTCTATTTGTAATAAGGTGTTAGGTGTTTCTAAAACGATAGCAATTACAAGAATGGGAACACAATATTTAAAAGCAGAGGGGACATGCTAATGCGTGCTGCGCAACAGGGGGTAGGAATGATTGAAATTCTAGTTGCCTTATTGGTTTTGGCCATTGGGGTATTGGGGTTTTCATTTTTACAAATGCGCGCAATTGATGCTTCACATGAAGCAATGTCTAAATTACAAGCCATGAATTTAGCGCGTGACTTATCTGAGAAGATACGTGCGAACTCAAATGCTTATACTCAGTATCAAGCTAGAATAAATGCAGAAACACAAACAACTACAGCCAAATCATGTGTGCAAAAAGGAACGACGAATCCATGTGTTCAAGCAGCCGATTTTGCCCATTATGATGCTGCCCAGATAATAAAAAATGCCAATGGTCTTGGTATGAGTATCAAAATGCCGAATTGCCAAGTCAGTAATAATTTGCAATCTCGCCGATGCATTTACGTAGCATGGGGAAAAACAAAACCTATCGATGATGCTTCTGCAAAAGATGCATGTACCCATGGTGGAAGTTATTTACCAAAAGCGCAATGCATCGTTATGGAGCTTTATTGATGCAGCATCGTAGGTATACACAAAAAGGTTTGACGCTAGTCGAGCTTATGATCGCTTTGGTGCTTGGATTATTGATTACCGCTGCTGCGGTACATCTGTTTTTTACAGGGCAGATGGGATTCACGATGCAGAAAGGGATGTCGGAGGTTCAAGATAACGGCAACTTTGGTCTGCGCTTTCTTACTTATGAAATTCGTAAAGCAAATTATGGCCAAGTAAATATCATTAATGATCGTTTGACACATGGTGGCATTGTTATCACTTCAGCTCAGTCTCCAGTGGTGCCTACATCTGGTGATTTGGCATTTAATGCGACCAATATTCCCGTCAATATTTCACGAAATATTCCAAATACGGAGGTTGTGCCTGTATCACAATCTGGTATGCCGAGTAATATAGAGTTGGTTTCAGCTGAATCTTCACAACCTGCTCAAGCGGGAATGAGCGACCAATTGGTCATGCAGTTTTATGCTGATACACAAGGTGTGGATTGTGAAGGTAATAATTACGATGCTGGACGATATATTGTTCAACGTTTTTTTCTACGTAAAGATGCAAATGCAAATATTCAAAAAGAACCACACGATGCATTGGTCTTGGCCTGTGAAGCAGGGTGGTACACGCGTAACAGCACTCAAATTTTAAAAAATTTTAATAATAAACAGACTGTCTTTGGAACAACGAATGGTGAAATTTTGATGCATCGTGTTGATCACTTTCACTATCTGTTGGGGATTTCTAATGACGATAATACGGCACAGCAAAGATATATAAGTATTGAAGATTATAAAAAGCTCAATGTTTATCCACGTCCACGCATCAATTCAATACAGGTCGGTTTATTAGTAAGATCATCTGAAAATGTAGGTCAAAATCAAGCAATTTCTCCTCATCAAGAATTTGAAGTTCTTGATCAAAAAGTAAAATTAAAAAAAGCACAAAAAACCGTCGCGACTAAATTTATTCGACAAGTCATTACACAAACGATCGCGATTCGAAATGGTATGAGTGTGATGGATTCAGCGGAGGGCTTATGATTCAACATCAACGTGGTGCAACGCTGATTGTCGTACTGATTATGTTAGTTCTGCTCACCATTATTGGTACTTGGGCGATTCGACAAAGTATGGTGAGTTTGAATATCACCACCAATAGTCAAGCGCAACAATTGTTAATGCAATCTTCCGATACTGTTTTTTATCGATTGGGGCATGGCGGCTATGCTGCCTCCAGTGGTAACCCTCTGAGCTTAATTGGTTACTCAATTCAGAATGAAGGTGACGAAGTCGTATTCTGTTTTAGAAACCAATCCAATAGTGCGATGTTTAATGTTTCCAACAGTAGTGTATTGCGTTGGAATGAAGCAATGAGTGATGTCTCAGTCGATGGTGTTTCTGGGTTTTGTTCCTTATCAAACGATGGGGATTATGCCAGTGCTCGTAAGGCGCAATTAACTCAGGTGTCTGTAATCGTAAGCCCTCCATCAGACAGTGATCATGATATCCCACTTTCAAACGCAAACGTTGGAACTGACACTGAAAGTATAGGACAACCTTCTGATACTAAAAAAATGACAGTCTATTCAACATCGCTCTTACCCGCATTGTCTTCGACAGATTTAACGGATGAAATCCATCTTTGTTTGCGCCGACCACATACAGCACCATTGGTGGGTAATGCACAAACCATTTCATCTTGTTTAAAGGATATTGGTGTGCCGTATAACACCCAAATTCAAAGTTACATTTTTGATGCTTATCAGCGCGCTGAATCTTAATGGGGATGTGTTGTGAATAAAAAGATAAAGAATCATTTTACAAAAAAGATGATTGCGCAAAGTATTGCAGTCGTGATGGCATTGGGTGCGATCCCAATGCAAATGAACGCCAGTGATCTACAAATTTATCAAAATCCTGTAGCAAAAAATAATCCGATTATCATGTTGGCGATTGATAACTCGATGAGTATGAGTGCAGTAGATGCAACTTATAAAGGTCAAAGTGTTAGCCGTTTAAATGCCTTAAAAAATTCATTGGTAGATGCCTTAAATGCAAAGGACTTATCAGGAAATTATCGTATTCCAGATAATGTTTATATTGGGGTGTCGGTGTTTACGTCAACGGGTGAAATAGGGACAACAGAAGATTGGTTAAGCTATGGTGAAAATGCTCGTTCATCTAAAATCTTACTAGAAGCAAAACAACTTACACCTGCTCACCGTACGGATTTAATCAATAAAATTAATAGTATTGGAGCCGTAGGTAGTACGCCCACACCACTATTACTCTCAGAAACTTATGCGTATTTACTAGGAAATCGTACCTTTGGGGCTAACCTAAAAGGCATCGATTTACTTCCTTCATCTAAATATTCTAATTATAGCCGTGGTTTATCTGGAGCATCATTTGCGCCAGCGGACATTCGCAAAGCGGATGGTAGTTATAGAGCGCCACTCAACAAGTTGAATAACAGTGATGCCCAATGTAGTACGCAAGGTGTTTTTTTCTTAACAGATGGGGCGCCAGTTGGTTTGA
Source organism: Acinetobacter sp. 24-47-39 (assembly GCF_056783825.1). NCBI lineage: Bacteria > Pseudomonadati > Pseudomonadota > Gammaproteobacteria > Moraxellales > Moraxellaceae > Acinetobacter > Acinetobacter sp. 24-47-39. The sequence continues at coordinate 94,248 of NZ_JBWYIP010000008.1, read as the reverse complement.
GACCAAAGACGGTACTCCCTGTCATGCAAAATGCGTTGGCAGATGACAGCTTTACTTGTGAAGGCTCGCCCTTAAAAGATGTCTATTACAATTACGGTAATGCCAAAGGTGCCAGTGGTGCCGCGACCTTCAATGGCGAGTTTAAGGAAATGGCGACGCAGCCATATCGTTTTTATGAAGATGATATTGGTAATGCTGTGTCAGCCAATCAAACCACCTGGCAAAACCGTAGTTCATGGGCTTGTGTGGGTAAGATGGTTCAGCGTTTGGCAAATCAAACACAGATGACCAGCGATGCGAATCAGAAGCGTGTTTATACATCTACTGTAGGTTTTGGTCCCTTATTCCAAAAGCATCCACGAGAAACCTGTCGTGATTATGACAATGACGGTCTATACGATCATTGTACTTTTGATAGTAGCTATACAGGTTCTGGAAATGACATTTCCAATAGTATGAATGCTCAAGCATTAAAACAGTTGGGGAATGTGATTGGTAAAGGGGATACCTACGGGACTCGCCAAGAAATTGGGGGGTATACCCAAGCGACTTCTGGTGAAGATATTCAGAATGCATTGAATACCTTCTTGGTTGCCGTCTCTCACGGTAACTTTGAGGCTGCTAGTTTTGGTACTTATGTGGTGCCATTTGACCGTTTATCAACAAGTTCAGCATATCCTTATGTGTTCGCACCGCAGTTTCAACCACAGGTGAGCACAGCAAATTCGGTATTGGCTTCCACACATCAATTATGGTTAGGGAACTTAAAGAAATACAGTATTAACGCTCAAGCTGTGATGATTGATCGTGGGGGGAAAGAGGTACTTGATCGATCAGGTGCAATACGAACCAATACGCAGGATTTTTGGAACAATACTGGAATAGATGATGGTTTGAGTGCAATTCAAGGGGGCGTGTTCTCTCGGATTGCCACACCTTCACCACTAGCAGGTGTTACTGCTACAGACAAAATAAAAACGCGCCCTTTATTCACCAATGCAACGATTGCCACAACGGGTGATCAAGCAAAACGATTGGTAGGTTCTGAGAATGGACAACTGACGAAATTAACGACACAGAATGTGCTAGCCGCGACCTATATTGATTCAACCAAGTCGGGGTGGCGACAAAATGTATATCAACCCTATTTACTGTCGGCTTTGGGTTATCGACTTGATAAAAACTACTTAAGTAGCTTACCTGCTGGATACATTTGGAATGATCTAAATAAGGTTAAAGATCTTAAGGTGATGCAGCAAATGGGAGGCGTTGTTCACTCGGAACCATTGTTGGTGACGCTCGAAGCAAAATATAACGCGGGGTCTGGTACCATTTTAGCGAATACCCGTAATGCGACTCATCGAAAAGATTACGTGGTATTTGGGACGATGCAAGGATTATTGCATGTTGTGGATCAAGAAACTGGTGAAGAGGCATTTAGTTTCTTAGCTCATGAAATGGTTCAAGATCCAAGTCGACGAGACGCGTTACTTGAACAGTCCAATACATTATTGTCATCTGCGCATCCTATTTATGGCATGGATGGATCATGGACTTCAGATGTTCAATATAAGATTGATCAGAACAACAATAAGTTTATTGCTGCGAAAGCCAACATTTATGGTGGTATGCGCATGGGTGGGCGTAGTTATTATGCCTTGGATATGAAAAATCCGAACCAACCTGAATTACTTTTCCATGTTGATCCAAGTTCTGGAACGATAAAGAGTAAATCAACATCAGTGAGTGGCACAAATCAATCAGATGCCTTAAAAGCTATGGGATATAGTTGGTCTAAACCTACCATTGCTAAAATTCGTTTTGACGGCAAAGTTAAAACGGTCATGATTGTGGGTGGTGGCTATGATATGGCCTATGAAACGGATGGTTATCAGCCTCAATCTGCATTAACTGGTCAACGAGCTAATCAAGGGGCGGGCGTCTATATTTTTGATGCTGAAACGGGCGAATTATTGTGGAATGCACGCTATGGCAACCAATCGAATCAAACCAGTGTTGATGTTAAGCATGCTGAGATGAAATATAGTGTGGTCAGTCAAATTAAAGCATTTGACCGCAATACGGATGGTTTGATCGATCACCTATATTTTGGTGATTTAGGTGGGCAAGTGTGGCGCGTCGATCTCAATAATCGTCTTGGAACGAATACAACCGCGTTTGGACGAGTGACACGTCTTGCTGATTTTAGTGCGTATCACCAACGTTTTTATGAAATGCCTGCTTTGACCATCCATGATCTGAATGGTGAGCGATTTGGTGCGGTGAGTATTGCGTCAGGAAATCGCAGCTTTCCATTAAATACCAGCAATATTTATGACAATCGAGTCTATGTGTTACATGATTATGACTTGGCACAACCGAATTTGTTTCAAGCGAATTTTGCTAAAACACAAAACCTTACCGAAGCTCATTTAACTGCATGGTCTAATTTATCAGGTACAACAGTGCCACATCTGATGAACCGTAATAAGCGTGGTTGGTTCTATGTGTTGCAACGAACAACGGCTAAAAACGAAACAGCGAATACTGGTACAGTTAAAGCATTAAATGGTTATATTGCGATCGCAAATAGTCCAAGTCATTCAGATTTATATGTGTCTTTATACAATCCAAATGATGCATCGTCACAACAACCGAACCAATGTACTGGGGGCATTAAAGGAGCAAGTCGTACCTTAAAGCTTTGCTTGCCGTATGGTGTTTGTGGAGATGCTGGATCAACGTCTAATCTTCAAAATAAAATTGTGGCAGAAATCTCAGAGACTAAGTCTGATGGGATTAGTAAGCTAAACAGCGTACCTATTGTCCAGAATGGTAAAAAGAAAACGACTTTGCTGGGCGGTGGTTATACCAACTACATCACAACCAAAGTGCTGAAAGCTTATAACTGGTTTGAGCGTCAGTAGGTGGTTACCATGAATCAAAAAGGTTTTACGCTGATTGAGTTGATGGTTGTTGTGGTGATGATTGCCATATTGATGACAATCGCAGTGCCATCTTACCAAAGTTATTTAAAACGTAATGCTGCTGCACAGGCTCAGCAAGAAGTATCCAAAATTATTGAACAACTTGAACGCTATAAAAGTCGCAGTTTTTCCTATCGAGGTTTTGATGCGAAGTATATTTACGATCAAGATACTTCAATGACGAGTATTTCCCTGCCTGATGCGAAGAAACCAAAATATGTGATTAGTATTGCAGATATCAGTGAAAAAACACCTAAAACCTTATTAAGTTCAGATCAGGGCTTGGGACGGGCATGGGGGATTCGAGCTTTACCAACGCAGACAGGATATGATGCGTTTTTGGCGACGAGTCAGGGTATTCGTTGTAAAACAGAATATTTGGTGGAAAATGACTTAAAAGAAGTCAATGCATATACAGGATGTGGTGCAAATGCAAAACAATGGTAATTCAGGATTTACTTTAGTAGAGATTATGATTGCAGTGGTCATCATTGGAATTTTAGCCATGATTGCCTATCCGTCCTACCAAGAATATGTTCGTAAAACTAAACGTGTCGAAGTAAAAACCACATTGGCAGATATTGCAGCTCGACTTCAGCACTATCAGGTTGCGAATTACAGTTATATTAAACCGGATGGCAAAGCAGTCACGTTGGCTGAATTAGGATTTCAGACCAATGCGCAAAATCGAGTTGAAGTTCCGTATTATGATCCTGTCTATACGGTTGGTATATCAGATGTAACCAACAACAGTTGGGTGTTGAGTGCAGTGCCTGTGAGTGGAAAATTGATGCAAACAGATGGTCACTTTGTCATAAATGAAGCCAATGAAAAATGTTGGGTGAAAGCAGCTTCTTGTACGCCTTCTTCAAGTACAAACTGGGATGGAAAATAAATTTAAATTCAAAAATGTGGATAAATAATTTTTGAGCTTTCAATCGGATCAAAGTTCACGTAAAATACTGCCCTCTATGAAAGGGGTTTGAAATGTATCGATGGTCGGTGCAGGGATAATCCGTAAAAACTATAAGGTTCTATCATGGTTGTTATTCGTCTTGCACGCGGTGGTGCTAAAAAACGTCCGTTCTATCAAATCATCGTGACTGATAGCCGTAATGCACGTGACGGTCGTTTCATCGAACGTATCGGTTTCTTCAACCCTACAGCTCAAGGTAAAGCAGAAAAACTTCGTTTAGATGCTGATCGTTTCGCTCACTGGGTTGCTCAAGGTGCTCAACCTTCTGAACGTGTTGCTTCATTAGCTGCTCAAGCTAAAAAAGCTGCAGCTGCTGTTTAATACGGTAGAAGCTAGCCCATGACACCAACACAGAATGTTCCCGAAGATCGTATTCAGATTGGACAGCTACGTTCAGCTTATGGATTAAATGGGTGGCTCTGGGTCTATTCGAACACAGAACCTATGAGCAACATATTTGACTATCTGCCTTGGTACATCGAGACCAAAGCAGGTTGGCAAATTGTAGATGTGAAACGTTGGAAGCCACATGGTAAAGGCTTAGTTGTTTCGCTGAAAGGTGTGAGTGATCGTACTGCAGCAGACAATTTAGTTGGCGCAAATATCTGGATTTCTAAATCGCAACTGCCTCAACCAGGCGTGGACGAGTATTATTGGTCTGATCTAAAGGGTCTAACAGTGTTAGGTCTGGATGATGAAGAGCAAGAAGTCAATCTTGGTCAAATCCACGAATTGTTTGAAACAGGTGCTAACGATGTGATGGTAGTTCGCGCAACTGCTGACAGTGTCGATGGCGAAGAGCGAATGATTCCATGGCATAAAGATGTGGTGCAACGCGTTGATCTCGAAACTGGTCGTATCTATGTCAATTGGGGCGTAGATTACTAATATTTTCGGAAATACGGGAGTCTGCGATGTTTTTTGCAGTCATTACGCTTTTTCCTGAAATGTTTGAAGCGATTACAAGTTTTGGTATTAGCGGTCGCGCAGCGAAACGCGATTTAATGCAAATTCATTGTATTAATCCTCGTGATTTTGCAACAGGGAACTACAAACGCGTGGATGAGCGTCCATTTGGTGGTGGTCCTGGTATGGTGATGATGGCTGAGCCATTGGCAAAAGCAATCCATCGTGCCAAAGAGCTTGCAACGCAAGCAGGTGCTGTTCATGTACCTGTGGTGTATATGTCGCCACAAGGTAAAACCTTAAATGAACCTTCAGTACAAGATTTCGTGCAATATGACGGATTAATTGTATTGTGTGGTCGTTATGAAGGTGTTGATGAGCGTTTGATCCAAAAATATGTTGATCAGGAGTGGTCCATAGGGGATTACGTTTTATCTGGGGGAGAACTGCCTGCGATGGTTTTATTGGATAGTATTATTCGGAGACTTCCGGGTGCAATGTCTGATGAACAATCACACGTTCAAGACTCATTTGTGGATGGTTTACTCGACTGTCCGCAATATACAAAGCCTGATCATTTTGAAGGTTTGGATGTGCCTGAGGTACTAAAATCAGGTCATCATGCAAATATTGAAAAATGGCGTTTTTTGCAGCGCTATCAACGAACGCTTGAACGTCGACCTGAATTGGTTGAAAAAGTTGAGTTGACTAAGCAGCAAAAGAAATGGCTCAAAGATTCGCAAAAATAAATCTTTTAGATTTATTTAAGCAAATATGACCTCAAGCATTTTGCTTGAAGTATTAAATAGGCTCTTTATGCATTGAAGCGGTCAAGCATGAAGGGAAAGTCAATCGGGTCTATGCGCCTTAGCCTCTAGCCCCAGTGGATATCAGACCTCTTCTGACCCACACATATTGGAGATACCCCATGAGCGGTAAGCATCCTTTAGTACAAGCTGTAGAAAATGCTCAGCTTAAACAAGACATCCCAGCTTTTGCACCAGGTGACACAGTAGTTGTCCAAGTAAAAGTAAAAGAAGGCGACCGTGAACGTCTACAAGCGTTCGAAGGCGTTGTAATCGCTAAGAAAAACCGTGGTTTGAACTCTGCGTTCACAGTACGTAAAATTTCTAGCGGTGTTGGTGTTGAGCGTGTTTTCCAAACTCATTCACCAATCGTAGCTAAAATCGAAGTTAAACGTCGTGGTGACGTTCGTCGTGCTAAACTTTATTACCTACGTGAACTTTCTGGTAAAGCTGCACGTATTCGTGAAAAGTTACCAGCTCGTAAACAAGGTTAATTTTAGCCTTGCTTCGAAGCAAAAAAATGCGCCTTTTGGCGCATTTTTTTATGATCAAAACTTACAAACCTTGAATCTTCAAACGATTGGCATGTTGTCTAAAGATTGATACTGGATCAGGAGCAAAGAAGCCTTTAAGCCCAAGTATTTGATTGACTTCATCAAAATGATTTAAGTTGTAATTATCACGAATTACTTTGCCGTATTTAGCACTACAAATAGGCACGAGACCATCGTGATTGCGTTCATTAGGCATAATCGCTGTCCCTAAGACAACAATTGCGGTATCTAAAATATCGAGAACATTGGTCACCTTTGAAGAACCAATCCAAGAATAATGATATACGCCGTTAGCCGTTTGTAATGAACCGTTAGAATTACAGTCTTTTGGGATCGCAGCAGAAGGGAACTTTTGATTAAATTCTAAAGAACCTTTTACAGAAAGATCATACATGGATTGTTCGTAATTAACGCTAAGACTTGGATTACCTTCCATAATTGAAATTGCAGGTGCCAAAATATCACCAATAACTAATTTTGCTACACTATTAAGCACTTTACTATTTACGAAAGTATCTCCTAAGGGAGAGCCCTTAATGCTGCCTGCAACAGCAGTCAGAGAGGCAACTTTCTTAGGAGCAATGGCTTCAACGTAACGTACAGTAGGTCCTCCATGACTATGGCCGATCAAATTGACCTTATCTTTACCCGTAATAGCTAAAGCTGTTTCTACTTGTTGTAACAGTTGCTCACCACGAACCACAGTTGATTCGACAGGAGACATTTGAGCGACAAAAACACGTGCACCATTTCGTGCGAGGTCAGGGGTAATTTGATAGAACTGATCTAAACCGAAATGTTCTGTACCAATGCGGCTAAAACCTAATGCAAAGCCATGGGCCATTACAATAGGGTACTTAGTTTGCGCATAATTGGTATTTACGTATTTAGCTTCGACATCGATCAGGCCGGAAGCATATGTAAGTTGAGATAATCCTACGAGACTTAGTAGAAGTGCTGGGATCATTTTTTTTGTTTTCATTTTTTCTTCCTTAAAAAGACAATATTTATTGTCAAAAAATATTGTAAAGAAAAACTAAACAAAAATAGGATAAATCCGACTAAATGTTGATCATTATTAAATTGAAAGAAAGGGTGAGAAATTCACCCTTTGTGTTTAGGTTTTATAGCCCTTGGAGTTTAAGTCGATTTGCATGCTGACGATAAACATCTACAGCACTTGGTGCAAAAATGCTTTTTAAACCGAGTAGATGGTTAATTTCATCTAAATGATTCCATTTATAATTATCACGAATGACCTTGCCAAATCGAGCGGAGCAACGCCCTACAATTCCATCTCCATCTTTTTCAGCCAAAAGAGAAGAAGCTAACATGCCATAATCAGATGGATCTAAAGCAGTATTAAATGGAGAGTTACCCATAAATGAATAATAATGAGTATTGTTGACACGATAAGCCCCTTCGCCACATTGGGTTGTAGGTACACCATTTGGAAAATTCTGACTAAATTTGAATGATTCTTTCGTTCCTAAACTTTGTAGGGCTGCTTTAGCATCATAAGGAAAGACTTTGGGATCAAGACCAGATGCGAATGTAATCACTGGCGATACCAGATTGTCAAAAATCGCGCGAGCAGGTGCTTCTAAAATATTACCTACCAGAACACCTTCTAGTATATCAGCCATTCTTGCTCCTTGATTTCCAGAAGCAATTGTCGTAACAGATGCGACATGATCAGGTATAACACCTGCAATATATCGAACAGTCTGACCACCATGACTATGTCCGATTAAATTCACTTTTTGCTTGCCGGTAATGGCAAGTATCTCTTCAACTTGACTCAGTGCTTGTTCGCCTCGCACTTCACTTGAGTTCATCGTTGAAACACGTGTTTGCCAGATGTTTGCACCATTTCGAGCAAGATCAGGAGTGATCTGATAAAAGTAGTCAACACCGACCATACTACCAAAGCCAAATAAGCCATGGGCAAGCACAATAGGGTATTGGGTTTGTGAATAATTTGATTTAGGTGTTTTGACGGTATGGTTAACGGCTAAATCTTTAATTTGCGTTGAGGCTTGTGCAACAGGAAGAAAACATGAACCTATGCATAGGCTCATGACTATTTTTTTTAGTTTCATTTTCGATACTCATTCAGTGATTCGTTTATTTTTATGATTCAGGCGATATCCATCGCCATAATTTAAGATACTAAAATTGTGACTTAAGTCTATAAAAAAGAGATAAAGTGCAAATTTATTGATATAAATTGGATGGGTGACTCATTTATAGGATAGATATGTCATACTAATGAGGGCTATTTAAACAGTCTGGACCCATCTAGAGATGAGTGCAGACAAAAAATATATTAGAGACCTTGTTGTTTAAGGCGATTTGCATGTTGACGATACATCGAGACTGGATCTGGCGCAAAGACACTTTTTAAACCAAGCACTTGATTGACTTCATCTAGATGATTCCAATTGAGATCATCACGGATGGTTTTACCGAATTTCGCACTACAACGTGAAACTAGTCCATCATTCTCTTGACCACCATCAATTAATAGACTGGTAATTTTTAAAGCTGAGTCTAGATCAAGTGGGTTTGTGACCGTTCCGATACCCGTAAAGGAATAGTTATATATTCCTTGTTCACGATATAAACCTTCAGAGCATGAGTTTTGAGGAACGCCTATAGGATATTTTTGATTAAATATTGCTGATCCTGCTAAGCTCAAACTATTGGCTCCCGCAAGTGAGTCATGAGGGAAGGATGCTGGATCAAGTCCCTGTGCCCAAATAATAGCTTTAGACAGTAGATTGACTACAGTCACAATTGGTGTTTCAAGGATTGGTGCTGTATCACGAATTTTTAATATAAAATCAGACACTGGTGAGCCTTGATGTGGCGCCCCAATCGCTGTCATTGATGCAACTAATTCAGGTCTTACACCTGCGACATATCGAATTGTGGGCCCGCCGTGAGAGTGACCGATTAGATTGACCTTAGGCGACCCAGTGAGTGCAATGACTTCTTCAACTTGATGTAAAAGTTGCTCACCCCGAATTTCTGATGAGTTAAATGGCGATACACGGGAAGCCCATACATTTGCACCGTTACGGGCGAGATCAGGTAAAATTTGATACCAATAATCTACACCGAGTGGATCAGTGCCAATACGGATAAAACCAGACATTCCGTGACTAAATACGATTGGATACTGGGTTTTTGCATAGGTAGTTTGAAATTTTGAAGTCACTTGTTCAGGTGCTGTAGCAGCGTAACTCGTGCCAATTAAACAGGCGAAAGAGAGGCATGTCCCCAAAATAAATTTTCTCATCTCTATTCCTTAGATGGATTGAAATATTCGACAATTTCCGTTGTCACAATAAGAGTATAGCGAAGCAAAAGGAAAGAAAAGCGGATTTAAATTTTAGGGAACAATTTTTAAGATAAGCCTCCATAATTTCGTGATGAGCGTATGGAGGCTTGATAAGATTATAGTCCTTGAAGTTTCAAACGATTTGCATGTTGTCGATAAACCGATACTGGATCTGCTGCAAAAATGCTAGTCATCCCCATCATTTGATTGACCTCATCTAAATGATTCCAACGGTAATCATCCCGAATCGTTTGTCCGAAGCGAGCACTGCAAACTGGGACTAAACCATCATTTGCACCTTCCTTAGATACAATGAAAGATGCCGCTTGCATTGCATAATCCGATGGATCAAGGGCATTGGTAAACGGTGTATTACCAGTAAATGAATACATACGCATGCCATTGACTTGATATGCACCCTCACCACATTTTGTGGTTGGTACACCCGCAGGGAAACGTTGTGTAAATGCTAATGAGCCTGCTGTAGATAAACTTTTAGCCGAGGCAAGCGAATCATGTGGTAGGCTTTTCGCATTTAATCCTTGTGCCCAAACAATTGCTCCCGAGACAAAATTCATCGCTGTCGCAAGCACAGTATCAAGTCCTGTTCCTTCTGAACGCAAGATAAAGTCTGCCATAGGTGATCCTTTATTCACACCAGCGACAGTGGTCATGGATGCCACATGTTCAGGAATTGTTCCACCAATATAACGTATTGATGGTCCACCTTGACTATGCCCAATTAAGTTCACTTTTTGTGCACCAGTGATGGCTAAAATATCTTCAACTTGTTGAAGCAATTGCTCTCCACGAATTTCGTTGGAGTTGAATGGAGATACTCGTGTAGGCCAGACATTGGCACCATTACGCGCTAGATCTGGCAGGATTTGGTGCCAATAATCTAAACCAAAGCTCTCTGTACCAAGACGGATAAATCCTGTTAGTCCGTGTGCAAATACGATTGGGTATTTAGTTTTTGCGTAGGTATTGTATTTGCCAAGTGTCGAGGTTACAGGTTTCACTTCTAATGCAGAAGCATTAGATAATTGAGTCGTTAAGCAAGCTGCAGACGTAAGTAGGCACGCCATAATTTTGTTGTATTTCATCATCATCCTCAACTTTTTATTATCAAACCCTAATCCTAGAGTTAAATTGATTATAGTGATGTAAATCACATTTTAAATATCGAATAGATGAATGGTAAATTTTTAAGGTTAAAAAAGAGAGGTAGATTTGATCAATGAACTATCTTGATGAAGATTTGAATCTGCTTTCAAATCCAGCCTAATGAATTTGAAAGCAATTACTCAATTAAAGAGCTAGAGATTTAAAGTCCTTGTAATTTAAGGCGGTTGGCGTGCTGTCTATAAACTGCAACTGGGTCAGGAGCAAAAAGTCCTTTAATTCCGAACAGCAAGTTCACCTCATCTAAATGATTCCACGGAAAGTCATCACGAATAGTTTTACCAAAATGGGCACTACAAACTGGAACGATGCCATCATTTTTTCCTGCTTTATGAACCGACAAACGGTCAAGTAGAACCATGACAGGGTCACCTAGATCCAAGGCATTCGTAAAAGGCTTGTTTCCTGTCATTGAATATAAATGAATTCCTTTTTCTTGATAAGCACCTTCGCCACAGTGGGTTAATGGTAAACCGAGAGGGAATTTTTGATTAAACAAGGCAGTTCCTTCAACAGATGTACTCACACCAGCGGCCATCGCATCATGTGGGAACGTATCAGCAGGAAGACCTTGCGCCCACATAATGACTTTACCAAAAGTGCTGATGAGAACATTCAGTAGCTCAGATGTTCCTGTTTTATCTGCGATTTTTAATACATCTGACGCGATGATTGTACCTTTGTTGGCACCGGCTACAGTCATCACCGATGCAACATGTTCAGGCATTACACCTGCGGCATAACGAACAGAGTTTGCACCATGACTATGACCAATCAGATTGAGTTTGTCAGCACCAGTAATCGCCATGACTTCTTCAAGTTGTTGAACATATTGTTCACCTCGGACTTCAGAAGAATTGAAAGGAGACATCCTAGCCGCCCATGTGTTTGCACCGTTTCTCGCTAGATCAGGTAAAATTTGATACCAGTAATCCATGCCTAGACTTTCAGTGCCTAAACGTATAAATCCGACCATTCCATGAGCGAATACAATAGGATATTTCGTTTTGGCATAATCAGATTTGACACTTGAGACTTTGATCTGTTGAGCTTGAGTAGCATAAGTTGTCGTAGATGTTAGACATAGCGCTGTCACCAGCGAGCCTAGAATGTGTTTTATTTTCATTATTATTCCTAGTTTTTTAGTGAATCTATGATGTTCTTCCAGATGAACATACAGAAGACCTTAAAAGATGTTATTGAATGCAACAAGATACAAAAAATGCCAATTTAGCTTGCCGAATTAACATATAAAAAGCAAAAAAAAATCAAAAGTTGAAATAATTAAAGGGTTTAATCATTAGCAAATGTGTTCAAAAAGCATTATTTAAATTTTGTCGAGAGTCGCTGATGGTCGGAAAAGCTATTCTGATGAATAGCTTTCCATTTAACTGCGCTATTTTGTGCGTCTAGAGTCCTGTCAGTTTCAAACGATTGGCATGCTGGCGATAAAGTGAAATAGGATCTGGGGCAAATAAACCTTTGAGACCGAACATCATATTAGCTAAATCGGTATGATTTAGTTTGTAATCATCACGAATCACACGTCCAATATGCGTGCTACAGCGCCCAACCATGCCATCATTATCTTTATTGCCATACGCTAAAGGCCCTAGCTGCATTAAAATGGTATCGATATCTAAGAGGTTGGTGGTTTGTGCAACACCAGTCCAAGAATAATAAAAGATTCCGTTGTCTATTGGGCTGCCTAAACGAGTACAACTTGACGCGAGAGCTTTTGTTGGAAAACGTTCATTAAATGCAGCAGAGCCTGTTTCAGTTAATGATTTCATCGAAGCATCAAAGCTGATCGGCATATCAGGACGACCTTGTGCATAAGCAATTAATGGGGGAATGATGTAATCCCCTAAAATATTAAATATTGTTCGAGTTGCTTCATTATTTTGAATTTTATCTGCGACCATAGAACCTCTGAAAGTCCCTCCTACACCAGTAACAGACGCAACATAGTCGGGTTTTACTGCTGCAACATAACGCACAGTCGGTCCGCCGTGCGAATGACCAATCAGATTGACCTTTTTCTGCCCAGTGATCGCAATTACTTCTTCAACCTGAGAAATTAATTGTTCTCCTCGAAATTCAGTCGTATGAGCAGGTGAGAGTTGTGCTGCAAAAACGCGTGCACCATTGCGCGATAGATCAGGTAAGATTTGATACCAATAGTCAATATTGAATGTTTCATTGCCTATGCGAGACCAGCCTAACCAACCGTGTGTCATCACAATAGGATATTTGGTTTTTGCATAACTACCGATCTTTGTCTCATTTACTTCGAGTAATCCCGGACCTGCGTGGGCAGTGAATGAGCTTGATAAGCATAGCGTTGTGACGAATGCTAACGTCGTAGGTATCAATTTAAGTTTTAAGTTTTTCATCGTTCTTCCCTGTGAATGAATGTGTTCCTTGAAAAGATTAATCGGCAAAAGGAAGTTGACCGCCTTGATCATGAACTTGCTCGAATGTTTCTACCCGAAGTTGCTCTTGTGAATTATTAAAATGTTGAGAACGGAGGCGTTGTACAGCTTCCTGCTTTGCACTAGGACTCATATTACTTTTTACAATGCTGTCACGCTCAGACAAATATTGATTGACTTTGCTTTTCCAATTTGAGCGCTGTCCATCAAGATTTTCTAGACGTTGTGTTGCTTCAGGACCCACTAAGCTGAGACGCATTTGACGAATTTCTTCTGCGCTACCACCACGTGCTTTAATTTCTGCAGTTAATTGACGAAGATCTTCGAGTTGAGAAAGTTGTTTTAAATTTTCTTTCCAATCTTCAGGTAGATCATTGAACAGTTCTTTTAATTTATCGGCTTTTTGTTTTTCAGATAAATTTTTATCCTCCATAACACTCATGCGAGCCAAGGTATAATCATGATATTCATCTTCGATACCAAATAAACCTTCAATTTCATAGTCTGAAAAAAATTGTTTACGCAATGATTTCATCTGATTAAAAATAGCTTTGTAATACTGCGCACTATCTTTGTCATGGTTTGGTGGTGTTAGGTCACCCATTTTTTCACGATATTGAACATAACGTGACCATAAATCTGTCAGTTGACCTAGTAATGGTTCTTGATAGGTGCTTTGAGCAAATTTAATAAAATCAGCCTTGATTTGCGGAATCTCTTTTTCACCGTATTGGGTAATAAAAAACTCAAAACAGTTCTTAGTATTTTCATTCACAATCAAACGGTTGGCATTATCGGTTTGGATTTGACAATTGATTTGAATATCTTGCTGACTTTTACTTGCAAAGCTAGAACCATTCACGGTTGTACTTTGTTGTAGCGCCATATTTTCTGATTGAATTTCGGCATCTTGTGCTGCTCGTTGTGAGTTTTCAGCAGATTCAGCTGAGTCAGGTTTCAACCATTGAAAGAGAAGGAATAAAACGATCAGACACGCTACAATCAGCAGTGTAATTTTCAATTTAGCTTTTGAATTCATTTCACATCCTATGAAATCATTTAGTTATTATTAATGGTGTAGAATAATTTGCCACAAATGTCACATTTTATGCATAAAAATTTAATCAATATTCGATAAATGGATTTGATAAAATAGCAGTATTTTACTGATCTGAATATTATCTAATGTCTGCTAAATCTCCAAAAATTACTCGACGTCATATAAGTGGTGTATTTCTACTCAACAAACCTTTGGGGATTAGCTCAAATGCAGCATTGCAAAAAGTGCGTTGGCTCTATCGTGCTGAAAAAGGTGGTCATACTGGCGCTTTAGATCCATTAGCATCAGGCTTACTCCCGATTTGCTTAGGTGAAGCGACCAAGTTTTCACACTTTTTATTGGAATCCACTAAACGTTATCAAACGACGATTCAATTGGGAAATAGTACAACTACAGGTGATGTCGAGGGTGAAGTTTTGCTCGAGGCACAATCGATTGAACTTAACGAAGATAAAATTCAAAGCGTGATTCAGCAATTCGTTGGAGACATTCAACAAGTTCCTCCAATGTATTCTGCTTTAAAGAAAGAAGGTCGTCCTTTGTACGAGCTGGCACGTAAAGGAATTGAAATCGAACGTGAGGCTCGTCCAATTCATATTTTTGCCATTGAACTGATGTCTTTCACTCAAGATTCAATTACTTTGGATGTGACATGCTCAAAAGGAACGTATATCCGAGTATTGGGTGAGGATATTGCTCAAGCTTTAGGAAGTTATGGGCACTTAACATATTTACATCGTATTCAAACTGGGCATTTTGGTATTGTGCCAGAGTACACTATTGAATATTTAGAAAGTCTAACTGAACAACAACGTGAAGCATTATTGTTGCCTGCTTATGCGCCTGTCGATCATTTTCCAAAGGTTCAAGTACCAGAAGGTCGTGCAGAATATTTCTGTCGTGGGATGGAAAGTAATATTGATCATCCTGCCGAATCTCAAGTCCTCGTATTTGATGAAAAAAAGTGTTTAGGTTTAGCTGAAATTACTGATAAAAAACGTCTAGTTCCTAAACGTGTATTAAATTTATAAGCGAACTCAATTATGGAATTAGACATCATCCTCAGCCTGATTTTTTTTGCATTTTGCGCAGGCGCGATTGATGCAGCAGTCGGTGGTGGTGGTCTCATTCAGATTCCAGCATTGATGAGTGCTTTTCCTCATATGGCGCCAGCAACATTATTTGGCACCAATAAGCTAGCTGCGGTTGTTGGAACAGCAACATCCGCGTGGACTTTCGCTAAAAAAGTTAAGTTTGAATGGAAGTTATTACTGGTGGTGGCGATATGTGCTGCCATCAGTTCTTTTGCGGGAGCTGCCAGTGTTTCTATGATTCCGAAATCAATCTTGCAGCCCTTTGTCTTGGTGATGCTGATTGTGATGGCAATTTACACATTGTCAAAGAAGGAGTTTGGACAGGTTCAGATTGCACAAACGGTAAACACTAAAATTCTGATCTTGGCTGGAATAGGAAGTTTGGCGATTGGGTTTTATGACGGATTATTCGGTCCGGGAACGGGAAGTTTTTTTATTTTTTATTTTATTCGATATTTACAAGTCGATTTTTTGCATGCAGCAGCTTTGGCCAAGATTGGTAATGTGATGACCAATTTAGCCGCTCTTACATTCTTTATTCCTGCAGGCCACATTTTATTTGCAGTAGGTGCCATGATGGCTGTCGCTAATATGATCGGCTCGATTGTCGGGGTGAAGTTGGCGCTTAAATACGGTAGCGGTTTTATTCGTATTCTGTTTTTAATTCTACTATCTATTTTAATTGTTCGATTAAGTTATCAGATGTTCTTAATGTAAACCATTCTCAACATTAAACTTTTTTATACAAATCGCTTCTTAAACCTATCTCTAAGTTATCGCCTAAGCTCTTATAGTAAGTTGAGTGTTTTGAAGATCATTCAAGTTTTTCTTTTTTCAAATCATATTTATAAGACAGGATAACAAGATGAATATTTTTGAAGCTTTACGTGAAAGTCATGATGTTCAACGTGAACTTGCTGAGAAGCTGGTTCAAACTTCAGGGGACACGCCAGAACGCCGAACATTATTTGAGCAGCTAAAAAATGAATTGTTTGCTCATGCAGTGGCAGAAGACCGATACTTCTATATTCCACTGATGATGACCGATTCAGGTTTGAATATTACGCGTCATGCATTAGCTGAACATCATGAAATGGACGAATTACTTGAGCAACTCACCGAAACTGAATTCAGTAATCCAGGATGGTTAGCCATCGCGAAAAAATTGTCAGAAACCGTGCATCATCATCTTGAAGAAGAAGAGCATGGCTTTTTTCAGCAAGCAGGAAAAATTCTAGAGGATAAACAAAAGGAGAGTTTGGCTAAAAAATATCAAACTGAATATAAGAAATATAAGAAATTAGATAAAGACAGCTTGGTTTAACCCCATGATAAAAAAAGATGGCATGTGCCATCTTTTTTTTATGTTTCTATGCCATGTGATTTCATTCTAGCAGCGCGATAAGTAACACCAATTGATGCAATCATAATACAACCCAAAGCAACGGCTTGTAATAAGGTAATGTGTTCATTCAACAGTAACCAACCTGTCAATGCACCTAATGCTGGTGACAAACTTGATAGCGTTCCATAAGACATTTTACTTAAATTCTTTAATGCCAATAAATCCAATGCATAGGGAATGGCTGTAGCCAAAAGCGCAATGACGATGGCTTGTGGCCAATATTCAAATTGAACTAATGCGGATGGATTATGAACCATACTGATCGGTAATAATGTCAACGCTGAGAGGACGATTGCAATGCTGAGAGCATGCATGCCGATATTCTGCCGAACGACTTTCTGTCCAAAATAAATATAGAATGCCCAACAAATGCCTGCACCAATGGCCATAGCAGCACCAAGATATGAAAAGTTAGTCGCATTGGCATCTTGCCAAGGCACCATCAGCACTACACCGAAAATTGCCATGATGACCCAAATGTAATCACTTCGATGTTGGATTGACAGTAAAGCCAAGGTGAGTGGTCCTAAGAACTCAAGTCCTACTGCAATCCCTTGCGGTAGTTTTCCTAATGATGCATAAAACAAGACATTCATCAAAGCGACTGAACCACTATAAAAGAGAAGATCTTTCCATTTTAAGTAAGGAAGGCGACGAAGAATTTTCCATGAACGGAACATCAATACAACCATAATTGATGCAAAGCATAGACGTAAAGTGACCACAGTAAATGGATCTAAAACTTCAAAAAGCTGCTTTGCGAAGGATGCACTAATTTGATAGGCGATCATGGATAAGACCATGAACAGCACGGCAGTGAGTTGAGCATTTGGCATTGGGAAAACGAAGCCGAATTAAAAAGAGTGAGACTGCTCAAATTTTAACATTATTATGATGACCACAGTGCTTCAATCCATCATGGAAAACGTAGTTTAAATTAAGTATGAGATCATTTTTGTTTGGCGTGTTGAGTGGTATAGGTGCAGCCAATTGAGGCACAAATGATGGTAAACAATGCTAGCCATTGATTCCATAATAATTGCTCACCCAAAAATACAAACCCAGATAATGCGGCAACAGCTGGTTCAATACTCATCAGGGTACCGAAACTTAATGCTGTTAGATTTCGTAGTGCAATCATTTCTAAAGTAAAGGGTAAAGCACTGGCGAGTAACGCTAAAGTGATGAATAACATTAGATGATTAATTTCAAATACGCTTGCTGGCAAGCCGATACCGAGGGCGATCGGCATGAGAATGATACTTCCAACAAACATGCCTAAACATACGGTGTGATTACCTGAAACTCCCGAAGGCCGCTGACCAGCAATAATATAAAGTGCCCAACATGCGCCAGCTGCCAACGCAAAAAATACACCAAGTAAATCCAAAGGTTGTTTGGCTTGGTCAAAGGGAAATAAAAGGATCATTCCAATTATGGCCAAACCAACCCAAATAAAATCAAACTTTTGACGCGCATAATATAAAGCCACACTGAGTGGACCAATAAATTCAAATGAAACTGCTAAACCGAGTGGAAGACGATCAATAGCAAGATAGAACAACATATTCATGCCAGCTAAAGCGACACCATAACTGACAATGGCTTTCCATTTAATTTGTTTAAATTGAATTTTCCAAACTTGAAAAATAAGCGCCAAAATCAAAGCACTAAATGTCAGACGTAGAGCTGACACAGTAATGATCGGGAATTGTTCAAACAAAACTTTTGCTAATGAACCACTACTTTGTAGACTGATCATGGCGATCAATAACAAACCGAGTGCTTGTAACTGCGGGTTTATTTTTAACAAAGACATGGTTTTAAATGTATGGTGGTTAGATTAGAAAGGGATATCTTTCATCTAAGTTGGCGGAGCTAACGTCAACTCAGATGAGACACCATAAAAAAACCACAGCTCGAAAAAGCTGTGGTTTTCCAAACGTATTAGAGATTAGAACAATACGCGAGCGCGGATTGTACCTTCTACGTTATGAAGTGTATCAAGTGCTTCAGCAGAAGCTGTAGCATCAACATCCATGACTAAATAACCCACATCGCCTTTGGTCATAAGAGACTGACCAGAGATGTTAATGCCGTGTTCAGCAAACAGGTTGTTGATTTTAGACAACACGCCTGGAATATTTTTGTGAATGTGAAGTAAACGGTGTTTACCTTCAGTCAACGGAAGCGCAATTTCAGGGAAGTTAACTGCTGACAATGTCATACCTTTGTCAGAGTAAGCAACGAATTTCTCTGCAACTTCTAGACCGATGTTTGCCTGAGCTTCCATCGTAGAACCACCCACATGCGGTGTTAAAATCACGTTCGGGATATTACGTAGTGGAGAAATAAACTCTTCACCGTTCGCTTTAGGCTCTTTCGGGAATACGTCAACAGCAGCACCAGCCAAATGACCTGATTTCAGAGCATCAGCTAAATCTTCAATTACTACACATGTACCACGTGCAGCATTGATGAAGATTGAACCTTGTTTCATCTGAGCAAATTGCTCTTTGGTCATGAAATTACGTGTAGAAGGAACATCTGGCACGTGTAGTGACACAACATCAGCATTTGCAAGAAGTTCGCCCATTGAGCCAACTTGACGAGCATTACCTAAAGGTAATTTTGTTACTGTATCAAAGTAAATCACTTTCATACCCATGCTTTCAGCAAGTACAGAAAGTTGTGAACCAATTGAACCGTAACCCACGATACCTAAAGTTTTACCACGTGTTTCAAATGAACCTACTGCAGATTTGTTCCAACCACCTGCATGTGTATCTGTAGATTTTTCAGGTACACGACGAAGGAGAAGAATAGCTTCAGCTAATACAAGTTCAGCAACAGAACGAGTATTTGAATATGGTGCGTTGAACACTGGAATACCACGGCTCATTGCAGCATTTAAGTTCACTTGGTTTGTACCAATACAGAAACAACCGACCGCGATCAATTTATTCGCAGCTTCAAAAACTTCTTCAGTTAATTGTGTGCGCGAACGAATACCGATGAAGTGAGCATCTTTAATCGCTTCTTTCAGCGCTTCACCTTCAAGCGCAGTTTTACGATAGTCAATGTTGGTGTATCCAGCAGCATTCAAAGTGTCGATTGCGTTTTGGTGAACGCCTTCTAACAATAGGAAACGAATTTTATCTTTAGGCAAAGAGAGATGTTGGCTCATTACGGCTCCGCTACAAAGGCCAAATTTAGTGGCAGTATGATAGCATACGTGAGCATGCTATATACATTTCCTTTATGACTTGAGCTATGGATATTTTTGCAAAATATAGTCCTTATCAGACAAACTGCGGTTGAATTAACTGCATCATATCTAAGTAACATTCGCAAAATGTCTGATTTTATCGGGGTTTCATGGGAAAATGCTTTATAATGCACAATCGTGAAATTGACTCATCCAGTCGTGGTGATATTTTCTTCACATTCGCTTAACAAATACGCTTTTAAAATCTTGATTAAAGGTTTGTTTTTTAAGCAATCTACAACTTGTATCTTTCTTGCTAGGTCTGCAAACGATGAATGCTCCAGTTGCTTTAACCCCAGAGTTATTGACTCAATTAACGTCAATTGTTGGTGAAAACCGTATCAAAACTGATGCGGACAGCCTACAAAATTGGGGACGCGATCACACTAAACATTTTGATCCAAACCCATCAGTCATCGTTTTTCCTTCGACGACTGAACAAGTTCAGGCAATTGTGAAACTAGCAAACCAATTTAATGTTGCTGTGACACCATCAGGTGGTCGTACGGGTCTTTCTGCAGGTGCTGTCGCTGCTAACGGTGAAATCGTGGTCAGCATGGACAAGATGAACCAAATTTTGGAATTCTTCCCAGCAGACCGTATGGTGCGTGTACAAGCAGGTGTGGTCACTGAGCAACTTCAGAACTATGCTGAAGAACAAGGTATGTATTATCCAGTTGATTTCGCTTCAGCTGGTTCATCACAAATCGGCGGTAACATCGGTACTAATGCAGGCGGTATTAAAGTCATTAAATACGGTATGACACGTAACTGGGTACTCGGTTTGACAGTGGTCACTGGTAAAGGTGATGTGCTTCGTTTAAACAAAGGCATGATCAAGAATGCGACAGGTTATGCGTTGCAACACTTATTTATTGGTGGTGAAGGTACGTTAGGCTTAGTGACCGAAGCGGAAATTAAACTTGAGCGTCAACCACAAGATCTACAAGTGATGGTGCTCGGTGTACCTGACTTTGATGCAGTGATGCCAGTTCTTCACGCGTTCCAAGCGAAAATTGATTTAACTGCGTTCGAGTTCTTCGGTGAACTTGCGATGCAAAAAGTATTGGCAAATGGTCACGTGCAACGTCCATTTGAAACCGAATGCCCATTCTATGTATTGCTTGAGTTTGAAGCGCCATTTGAGCCAATTATGGACAAGGCAATGGAAATCTTTGAGCATTGTATGGAACAAGGTTGGGTACTTGATGGCGTGCTTAGTCAAAGCTTAGACCAAGTAGAAAGCTTATGGCGTCTGCGTGAAGATATTTCTGAGTCAATCGCACCATTTATCCCATACAAAAATGATATTTCAGTGCTCATCACACACGTACCTGCATTCATTAAAGAAATTGATGCAATTGTTGCTGACAATTATCCTGACTTTGAAATTTGCTGGTTTGGTCATATTGGCGATGGTAACTTGCACTTAAATATCTTAAAACCTGAAAATTTAACCAAAGATGAATTCTTTGCGAAATGTCAGGTGGTGAACAAGTATGTATTTGATACTGTGAAAAAGTATGATGGTTCAATTTCTGCGGAACATGGTGTGGGTATGACGAAGAAGCCATATCTTGAGTACACACGTTCAGCTGAAGAAATTGAATATATGAAAGCACTCAAACAAGTATTTGATCCAAATGGGATTATGAATCCAGGGAAGTTATTTGATTTGAATTAAGCAAATCCCAAACAGCACTTCGGTGCTGTTTTTTTTATGCCAGCCAAAGGATATCGAGTGATATACATTTGATCCTGAAAAAAATAGCATACATATCTGTTCTTTTTTGTCACAACAGTTCAGAACATCATATGTAAAAGATCAATGGCGAACTGAGTAATACAATGATGATGAAAATAATGACCACAGTTGGTCTAGTTAGCATGATGCTCACGGGGTGTGCTACTACGAAAAATGTTATTTCTAAAGTACATGGGAATGACACTCCTTTAGAGCAAGTCATGAAGCTACATCCTGAATTACGCAATGAACTTGCGACTGTTGAATTACGTCAGTATTTCAATCGTGTCGAAGCACCGACCGTAGCAGAAGTCAAAGTGACACAAACAGGCTTGATGGATGACTCAATTGCTGCCGAACGCTTTATCTATAGTTTTAAATTGAACGATGGTAAATGGCAGCAAGTGAATAAGAAAACTGAATACAAATGTGTGCGTGGAAAAAATACAAAATCTTTCCAAACCGCGCTTTGTCCATGACATCAGACCAGAAATTCGGTTTAAAAAGGCATAGTGAGTTATGCCTTTTTTATTGCGTGCATTATTGAGTCGAATAAGGATGAGCAGACGAGAAGCGCCACTCACGATAGCAAATATAGCCCATCGCTAAAATGGGAAAAATCATACATAAGAAGCCAAACAACATATAAGTAATCGCACCTAATATTGCACCTGAACTGAAGGATAAAATAGTCGGTAAGATTTTTAGAATATTTTGTTTGGCAATTTGTTTGCGTTCTTCTGATACATGAGGCGCCCCATAAGCAATAGTACAATCAATGGTCAGTTGAGCAAGATTGCCCGTCATTAAGGTTGAGGTAGCCATTGTAGATAGTAATGTTCGGATAATGGCATTTCGAATTCCCATTGCAGCAATGCCCAATGTTGCGGTAAGTACTGCGCCAAATTCTGCCAAAGTATAAAAGGGGCTGAAATTAAGTCCCGCCAGCATGAAGAGCGTTAACAGTATTGTCTCTGCAATAAAGAACCCAAGTAAGATGTTCGGATACTTGTCTTTCCAACGTTGTTCACACCACGCAGTAATACCAATCGTAAATACGAAAATGCCAATAAAAAGAGCCCACAGTCCTAATCCTCCCAAGATCGTTTCTTTGCCTGCAGTCACGATATAGCCAGTAACATGATTGGTATAAATGCCAAATAATGAAATAAATCCAACGGTATTTAGCCAACCACCGACGAGCGATAGAATCGAAGCTTCATGATGATGTCGCCAGCGATTTTTAATTGGTATGTAGCATTTTGACATAGTTCTAAAAGCTCAAGGTGCACTGAGAGATTACATCGACAAAACAAGTGTTTTATCGAGTCTGCAGATCCTTTGCTTTGTGGAATAAATCCACATGAACATTAAGTAATTAAAAATTTCATATTGATCATTGGTGAATGTTCAGATTAGATGATTTCTAACATTTTATATGTTTCAAATTGCATCAAATTTTGATGACAAAAATATTTCAATTGATAAAACACAACTGAAAGCATCATAAAATTAACGTAGAGGGAAATCTAAAACCGCATTAAACTAAAGTCATTCAATAAATAAGATAAAAAATGAAAACACTCGCTTTTATCCATCGTAACGACAGTCATTTTTCAGTTGGAGACTTTAATCCGGTCGTGTCTGTTTTTTCACACTATGAACTCGGAAATACAGTATCCCCATTTTTACTTCTCGATCATATTGGTCCTAGTACGTTGAAACCCTCTCAACTGCGTAAAGGTGTTGAAGAGCATCCGCACCGTGGTTTTGAGACAGTCACTTTTGTGTATGAAGGTGAGTTAGAGCATTGGGATTCGCAAGGTGGTGGAGGTGTTATTCAGAAAGGTGATGTACAGTGGATGACAGCTGCATCAGGCATTATTCATAAAGAAAAATTTAGTGAGTCATTTTCCCGAGAAGGTGGACGATTTGAAATGATTCAGCTTTGGGTGAATTTGCCAGCAACTGCAAAAAAATCGAATCCGCGTTATCAAAGCTTACTCAAATCTAACATCCCAGTTGTAGATTTAGCTCATGATGCGGGTACTGCGCGTGTCATTGCTGGTGCCTTTATGCAAGTGCAAGGACCAGCATTAGTCCACAGTCCTTTGCTGGTTTTGGATTTGGATTTAAAAGCAGGTCACACACTCACATTACCAGCAGGGCATTTGGATACCACACTGATGTATATGCGCCGTGGTAAAGTTGAATTTGGCATAGATGATGAATTGCTGACTGATCAGGGAATGGCGGTGTTTTCAAGTCATGGTGAAAACGTTGAATTCACCACATTGTCTGATAGCAAAATTTTATATCTCATGGGGCAGCCGCTGAACGAACCTTTAGTCGGGCGTGGTTTCTATGTCATGAATACGCAAGATGAGATTGTTGAAGCGATTGAGGAAATGAAGCATGGTACTTTTTTGAAAAGTCATGCAATTGATGCCAAATGATGTCAATGTTTGGGTGAGAAATTGATTTGCGATAAAGATTAAATTTTCGTTTAATTTTCAGACTTTGTTTCGCAATTCAGGGTTACAAAAACGCAAAACTTTGTCATGGCATTGTGATGCATTTCACGTAAACTACGCTTCCAAAAAAATATTCAAACATGTGAAAAAAACATGCAAAAGGTGAGTAAAGCAACCTTAAGTCGGGCAACAATTATGTTTCCTTTGGCATTGGTGCTCTTCGAATTTTCAGTCTATATCTGTAATGATCTTGTACAACCTGCGATGCTTACGATTACACGTGAGTTTGGTGTAGGCAGTGAGTGGGCGCCATCATCCATGTCTTTCTTTTTATTGGGTGGAGCATGTTTGGCGTGGTTTTTAGGACCGTTATCAGATCGCTTAGGTCGTAAAAAAGTACTCCTTGGTGGTGTTTTCTTTTTTGTGGTCTGCTGTTTGCTCATTTTATTCACCCAGTCTATAGAGCAATTTCTTGCATTTCGTTTTTTACAAGGGATTGGGCTGACCATTATTTCAGCAGTGGGTTATGCTGCCATCCAAGAAATTTTTGAAGAAAGAGATGCGATTAAAGTCATGGCTTTAATGGCGAATATTTCATTGATCGCACCATTACTTGGTCCTGTGCTAGGCGCATTTATGATAGACCATGTGTCTTGGCATTGGGGTTTCATTGGGATTGCCTTTTTAGCAGCCTTAAGTTGGTTTGGTCTTAAAGCAAAAATGCCTGAGCAGTATTTGAGTATTCCAAAGCAACCATTAAGCTATGTATGGGATGACTTCAAAGCCATTTTTAAAAATAAAAAATTCATGGGCTTGGCTTTGTCAGTACCCATGGTCTCAATTCCACTAATTTTGTGGATCGCCATGTCACCTGTAATTTTGGTCGAACAGCTCGGTCTGACCAATATGCAATATGGCTATGCACAGGTGCCTGTATTGGGTGGTTTAATTATTGGAAATATTGTCCTGATTCGCGTCATTGATCGCTATGCAGTAGGAAAGACCGTGGTAGTTGCATTGCCGTTGATGTTGGTTGGAACGCTTATCGTTTTGGCAGGTGCGATTTGGCAGGATTATTTGTTATGGTGCTTAATTATCGGTATGACCTTAATCAGTTTTGGTGAGGGCTGCAGTTTTTCTGTGCTTTATCGTTTCAGTTTAGATGCATCTGAGGTATCTAAAGGAACTGTTGCTGCCGCAGTAGGCATGATTATGATGATTGCATTCTTTGTTGTGATCGAAATTGTACGCATTATGTATGAATCTTACGGCACGATGGCATATGCATTGGCTTGTTTTATCCTTATTGCACTGTGGTTTAGTGCTCCAAGAAAAATTGTTCATCAGATCATGCAAGAAAGAGCCACTTCAGCATAAAAAAAATCCTCCTTGTGGAGGATTTTTTAATCATTGTATTTGTTCGAGATGTTTGAGTTTACGATCAAAAATAAAAGGGGCAAAGGGTAGAACGGAAGCTATCAGCCCAAGAATAAATACATTGATAGACCACTTTTGCTTCTCGCATACCACAAATAATACGACTAAAAACAACACAAATAGAACGCCATGTCCCATGCCAATATATTTCACATAAATAGGCTGATCTAACATATATTTCATTGGCATGGCAAAAAAAAGCAGTAGTAGGAATGAAATCCCTTCAAGTAAACCAATAATACGTAAGGACTTAATATTCATTCTCAAACCCCACAAAAGAAGACATCCTATTTTACCTAATCGTTGTTGTAGCAAAGTTAGAATCTATGTGGACTAGATCGCATTGTTTAAGGGAAATATAATTTATAATAATCGTTTTTTATGATAGTAGATTTAAAAATAAGCTAATATGTCAATCATGTCTATAAAGATGAATATGAAGTGATACTCACAACATTTTATAGATCATCAGCGAAATAAAAAAAGGACTAAGCTAGAGCTTAATCCTTTGATGAGTCTTGGGTGTAGCTTAGCGTATAACACCACATGCTACACGATCACCCCCACCACCTAGTGGTTTAGGTTGGTCTGAATAATTGTCACCACCTGCATGTACCATGATGGATAGACCTTGAATGTCTGCAAGTGTAAGACGTGGTGCAATCACTTGTGTTTTTGCATTACCTGACGCGTCAACATTTAATACTGGTAAGTCACCTAAATGACCATCGTTTGGCGTACCATGCCCAGGCGCTTGATTTGGATTGTAATGTCCACCAGCGGCAAGCGCAGCACCCATTTTTCCATCTTTTTCAGCAGGTTCACATGAGCCTTTTTCATGGATATGGAACCCGTGATATCCAGGTGATAATTTAGTTAAGTCCGTTGTGATCACAAGACCTTTGTCACTATCTTGGAAGCTAATCGTTCCAATTTGATCATGAACTCCTTGAGCACTCACCGCATTTACAGGAATGGTTTGGATTTTAGTGTTGGATTCTTTGGATGCAGATGTATTTTGCGTTGCTGCACATCCCACAAAGCCTAAACTCAGCAATGCACTGAGCATAGAAATTTTGAATGCTGAAACTTTCGATTGCATTTGCATGCTGTTCTATCCTTGTTCCATCTAAGTGATAACGCATTGAAACAAATTTGGCATTTAGCAACAAGAACGATTTAAGTATTTGATTGTATAGATTTCTTATCAGTAAAAATAAAACACCACTTATGAGAGTGGTGTTTCATTGTCTTGATCGTAGGCCATCGTGGCTTTAGGCACGGGTTCTGGTTCCAGTGTTTCATGTAACCATTCACGCCAAATGGCTAAAAGAATGGCGAGAATTACAGGACCAATAAAGAGTCCAACTAACCCAAAGCTCGCTAACCCCCCCAGTACACCAAACATGATCAATAAGAACGGAATTTGAGTAGCACCTGAAATGACCAAAGGACGAATGACATTGTCGGCTGTACTCACCACACAAACGCCCCAAGCCATTACGCCAATCGCCTCAACGGTTTGACCTTGTGAAAATAACCACAGTGAAACAGCACCATATGCCACTGGAGGACCAAAAGGAATCAGCGCCATGATAAAGGTCATAATGGTTAAAAGCATTGGATTTGGAACACCAGCAACGTAATAGCTGATTCCTGCCAATATCGACTGTGCAACGGCAGTCAAACCAACACCATATACCACTGCACGCGTTGTTTCAGAGATCGTGTCGATATAATGTTGGATACGTGGACCAATGACTTTCTCCATCGCTTTACTGACCTGTTGAACAATCGTTTGTCCATCACGGTAAAAGAAAAATAGAGAGAGCATGGCGAAACCAAGTTTGACTAAATTTTTGGTAATTTCGCTAATCACGAATTTACCGTAATTTAAATGTCCTTGAATCCATACACTAATATTACTAAAAAGTGCATTTGGGTCGGCATTGATGTCACGTACAATTCGAGAAACTTCTTTACCTACAATGGGTAATTCACGTATCACATCAGGAACGGTGATATGACCAGAAGCCAGTTGGCGCTGTAAATCAAAGAATAAGTTTCGACCTTCATGTTGAAGTAAGAAGATAGCAAAAGTGAACGGTAAACCGACAACGAGTGCCAATAAGCATGTCATAACAGACGCACCCAATGTAGGTCGATTACCACACCAAGCGAGAATACGTTTGTATAAAGGCCAAGTCATATAGGCGATAATACAAGCCCATAACACAGGTACGATAAAGTATTTGACAATGTCATATCCCAAATAAAGCAGAATAAAAAACAAGCCAAATAAAAGTACACGCTGTAAAGTTGGATTAAAATCTTGCACTAAAGTCTCTGATCTATATTCTTGATTTTCAAACGTATCTGCCGCACATCTGATTCATTTCGAGTATGCATTTAACATCATATATGAAAATGAAAAAAAAGTGCGACGACAATCTGGATTCTTTATTTAGAACCAATCACTTGGATCATCAATTAAAACATCTAACAAGGGTTGCCATTGTTGTTGTATTGATAAATAAGTTTTTTGATTTTTATCAAAAATGTTGAGACCCTGCATCGCCAATTGACCATAAGCTGTTCGTTCAGAAATCCAAGCAACAGGTTGTTGATCAATCTTGGTAAAGAACTGTTTGATCTCTTGAGCACTCTGACTATTTGGTTTGACACGATTTGCCACCAAATGAACTTGAACTTTACCTTTCCGAATACGTTTAATGTCATGGATGTGTTTTAAGAAGCGACGCGTGCTGTCGATATCAAAAAAAGAAGGTTGCAGAGGTGTGACCACTGCATGACATTCTGCAATTAATTGTTCTGCGTGTTCGCCTGTTAATGCACCTGGAGCATCAATAATCAGATAATCAAGATTCTTCGGTGCATCACCAATCGATTTTTCATGGCGCCAATCTAAACTTTGAATGTGTGTTGCTGATTCTGGGCGCTGCTTTAACCATTGTAATGCAGATTTTTGATTGTCCGCATCCGCCAATGCAACTTTATAACCTTTCTGTGCGAGTGCTGTCGCCAGCGTAATCGCAGAAATTGTTTTTCCACAGCCACCTTTTTGGTTGGCAATCAGTATCGTTTTCATGAGTTTAAAATTATACATGCTTCAAATAAGGTCTAATCTTAGCTTAGCATTAAAATCAGCCAAAACGCGCATACATGACAAAAGTTTAGTTCTTGTTTAAATTGTCCGCATAACAAGTCATAGAGAACGTCAATGTCCATTTGGATGGCAATGTTAATAGGCGCCGGTATTGGCGTGGTAATCACCACAATGATGTTGAGCTCAACCCGCAATGGCCGTATTAAAGCAGAATATGAACAATATATTGCAGAGCTTGAACTTGAGCATCAACACGCATTAGCTGCTGCTCAAAAACGCAGTGTAAATACCAGTCGTGCGGTACTGAAAGGTAAAATGGCTGAACAATTAGCACCGATTATGCCAGAATTTCAATATTTACCCAGTGATGCTAAATTCTTAGGTGATCCTGTCGACTATGTGGTATTTGATGGATATACAGATTTCCGTGATGGTGATGGCGCGGCAGAAGATATTGAGGTTGTATTGATTGACATTAAAAGTGGTGGAGCACGGCTCACCAAAGGTCAGATGGCAATTGCGAATGCAATTGCCGAAGGGCGTGTGCGTTTTGAGACGATCCGTATCGACTTTCAAGACTAGCTTGGATCAATAATCCACTATGTGAAGTGATCAGTTGGTTTTAGTCGCGCGAGCAAGCATCATGCGACGACCTACTTTGGGCACTTCTTCTGCTTCGAAATAATCGAGTTCAGAAATCTCAAAGCCAGCATCAAGCAGTGCTTGCTCGATATTTCTGTTCAAATGACAACCATCAGCAATCACTTTCTGTAATGGCGTCAAAAGATCTTGAAGACGCTTTAAACTCTTTTGCTGTTGTGCATTGTAAGCGACATGTTCAACCAAATGCAAAGTGCCACCGATGCGTAATACACGTTTAATTTCATGTAGAACTTGTTGAACATGACTCACACTACATAATGTCCATGTGCTGACGACATGTTGAATAGATTGATCTTCAAATGGTAAATTTTCCGCTTTAGCATGAACATGTTCCACATGGAACGGTGCATCTTGAATACGTTGTTCAGCTAATTTGTATACATCTAGGCTGGGTTCAAGCGCATAGAGACTGTCCACAGCTTGATAAAATGGCAGGTTAATTCCTGTACCAAAACCGATTTCTAATACCTCACCTTGAATCGGAAGCAGAAGACGGCGTCTGCTATCCATCATACTTGGTAACTGCATGACTTGATTCAGAATATGAGGGAATACTCGTTGCTGATAAAATTTATAGATCATTTTTGTTCTTAACATCTTCCATTATTCGATTATTTTACACGTTGAATACACTTTTAACAGTAGACAAAATTGTGACTAAATCACGATAGATTGTTACTGTTCATCAATTTCCTTTTCAGAATGAAGTTCTAAGATAGATCATATAGATGTAGGTTAAATACAATTCAGTCGGATGTTGTCCATAGTAGATGTATGTGCTGCTGTTGAGTTGTTTTTGACACTTAGAAAGAAGGATGGATGTCTGTTGAAAAAGTTAGTTCTCGCATTATGTATCGCCCTTGGTGGTGTTTCGGCTTATAGCTCTGCCAGTGTGAAATCGAGCGACTTTAATATTGCCAATGGTTTACCCCCAGCTTCGGCAGATCAAAAAATTTCGGTATTGGAACCTTTTGAAGGGGAATTTCGTATTCTTGGTTCGAAAGAATATACCGATGATCCGCAAGCCCAATTTTCACCCATCGACTATGCCGTAACCCGCGGTATTTTCACAGAACCTGAAATTGCACGACAAATTTCGATTAATCAGTATGACCGCTATTTAAATTGGAAAATGGCAAAACCACCGATTCACCCACGCTTAGCAACACAGTTGGTGAGTAACATGCACATTATCCCAGCTAATCCAGAAATTGCGAAAGAGATTAAGAAAGTTCAACGCGGTGATCTAGTGCGCTTAGAAGGGGAATTGGTGCAAATCAATGCCAAAGATTTGGTGTGGAAGTCTGCTTTGGATTGGAATGGTATCGGCGATGGTGCATGCAAATTAATTCGCGTCGAGTCGATTGAATGGTTAGAAAAGCGCAATATTTAAATATGATTTCAGATTGATGAGTTTGAAATGACTTTCAGCTCAAAGTCTTAGTCATTAGATAAATAAGAGAGTGTGGATCATGAGCGTTGGCAAGACATCCTTATGGATAAGTTTATGTATTGGCGTACTCGGGAGTAGTCTTGCCGCATGTCAAAATCCAGTCTCTGAAGTGCAAGCGGAGTCCCATCACTATACTGATCAGCAAAATTGTCCTGCACTATTGGTGATGAAAGTGGGTGAAACCTTAGAATTTAATGCAGCAGAAAATCCAAGTACGGGTTATCAATGGCAAATCATGCAACCGCTTCATCTCTTTAAAGTTGAAGAACAATATTTGGCGACTGAAAAATCAGAAGCGATGGTTGGCGTTGGAGGTAAAAAGACAGTGAAGCTGACTGCGCTAAAACCTGGTCAGGAACTCATTGAATTGGCATATGTGCGACCTTGGGAAGTTGCTCAAGACCGTACTCAAACAGACGTCCCAACATCCTGGCAATGTCGAGTACGTATTTCTTAAGCAGACAGAAGACCGTTTCTAAAATTGTGTTGTACTTTTACTATGTACGCTATTGTTCTTTCGTGACACTCGTATTTTGACTCCAATGTTGGAGTTGGGCTTTCGCAGTATAATAATCACTCATATTTCGAATTGCATCTTTAGGATTTCGAAGCTCATCTTCGGGAGACTGTTCGAGTTCTTGATAGACCTCAATCTGATTTTCCCAGTATTGATAAAATAAGCCTTGAATATATCTACCTTGTTCCGTCTTAAGATCTAAGTCTTTCAACATATTGAGGGAGGACTGAATGAGATCTCGTTTACGCTGAAACTCCATATCCGCATTTAAATTGCCATCTGCTTTTAATTGCTGAAGTTCTGCGTCTAGCTCATCACTTAATTGCTCAAAACTTTGATCATATTGATTCAGTAAAGCAACGTCATGTGCGTCATTTGGAGTAGATTCAAATGATTTGATCGGCTGAGCTTCGATCTGTGTTTTCAATTCAACGGATGGATCAACGGATTCTTTTTGTTCGGTCTGAGAGTTTTGTTCTGTTTTTTGGCATCCAATGAGCATGAAAGGCATAGTCAGGCAGAGTGCAAATATTGAAAGTCGAATAGGGTGAAGATTTGCCGTCATGAGAGTCAATCCTCTGTTGGTTTTTTTAATGAATGATCGAGATTAAGTTTAGTTTATCGCGCACGATAGTGATAGGCATAAGTGACATAAGGAAAGGAAACTTCGTCATGGGGCGTGAGTCCCGTATGTTCAAATACGATCGATTCAAATGCTGTCTTCATTTTTGCTTGGTCTGCCGCTGACATTGCCGCAATAAAACTGGTAGATAGGAGTCGTTTGCTGACGACCTGTTCAACACTGCCGACTTGATGCTGAGTGAAGGTGCTTAAACTTTGGTATTCAAATAATTCTTGCTGCTGAAATACATTTTGCCATTGGTCACTGTGAAAGCGTGGCGTATCGGACTCAAAAGGTGCGATGTAATCTGCCAATGCTTTGACCCAATCCACTGAGATATCTCGTTGGTTCCAGACTAGACCTAAATGTCCTTGAGGTTTAAGAAGGCGATGCATTTCTTGCAATGTTTGGCGTTCAGCAAACCAATGAAATGACTGTGCGCATAAAATAGCATCAACACTATGCGTTGATTGCGCAATTTGATGGCTTGATGCTTGTAGTGTCTTCACCTCAGGATGTACTATTTTCAATTGTTCGAGCATTGCTGGAATCGGTTCGACGGCGATTATGTTCGAGGTGACTTGTTTTAGATAGTGCAGGAATTTTCCTGTCCCCGAACCTAAGTCAATCGCAACTGCATCAGGATGAATATTCAACTCATCTTTCAACCACGTGACGATAGCCTGTGGATAATTTGGTCGGACTTGTTGATAAAGTTCAGCCGCAGAACTAAACCCATTTTCAGCAGCAGGATGAAGTGAA
Source organism: Acinetobacter sp. 24-47-39 (assembly GCF_056783825.1). NCBI lineage: Bacteria > Pseudomonadati > Pseudomonadota > Gammaproteobacteria > Moraxellales > Moraxellaceae > Acinetobacter > Acinetobacter sp. 24-47-39. Next base: position 61,427 of record NZ_JBWYIP010000008.1, on the reverse strand, counting down.
TGTGTCATATTTTGCGCTTTTTAATCTGAACAGTATCTATAAAATATGACACCGACAATGTGATGTAAGCAAGTGAACGATTGATTCATTTTGCAAACCAAATGATGAGAACCCTTTTTCGGAATTGCAATGGATAAGCAAATAGTATTTGAAGACGAACACATCAGAGCAATTTATTTAAAAGGAACAACAGAAACATTGGTTCTCTCTTTTGGTGACTTGATCAGTCGTGCCAAAGGCAATGCCATTAATGCTGAAAAATCCTTAGCCAAATATGACTACAATGTCATAGGTATCATGCCAAAACAAAAGTCATGGTTCCCATCACAGAGCATGCACGCTCTAATCGAGCAAATATTGCCTTTGTTGAATCAATTTCAGCGTGTCGTGGCTTATGGTGGTTCTATGGGCGGCTACGCAGCGATTAAGTACAGTAAGCGATTAGGCGCAGCACGCGTGGTTTCTATGGTGCCGCAATATTCAATTAATCCTGCTGAAATTGAAGACCGCCGTTATACTGATTTTTACGATCCTAAGGTCAATGCTGACATGCAAATTGCCGCGACAGATATTGCGTGCGATGCAGAATATATCGTGGTTTATGATCCTTACTTTGATCTAGATCGCGAGCACTATGAAAAAATCAAGCCGCTTATTCCTCAACTCAATACACTACATTTACCTTATACAGGCCATGATGCGGTTGCTGTATTAGCAAATTCTGCGTTATTGCATGATTTTATTGAACATGAATTTGATGCCACCTACTTTTATCGCCAGATTCGAGCAGTTAAAAAGAACAGTAAATTTTACTATCGAAGCGTGATCGCACATCTGCTTGGCACCCACAATGAAGCATTAGGTAATATTTTAAAAACCATCGATCTACAACTAGACAGTAGCTTTTTTGATGCCAGTCTTAAACAGACGATTACACGTATCTTACTGACCAATAAAAGAGTTGATGAACAAGATTTACAAAAGCTTGGTATTTCGATTCATTTGCCATTTGAAAATAAAACACAACTTCATGACAGCTTTGGCAAAGTCTTGGTCTTTAACGTGATCACCCAAAAATTAGAAAGCTATGAACAACATGTGATTGATATTAATGGTAAGTACATTATTCCATTACATGTGGAAAGTACTGGATTGGCCCAGATTGAAATTAAAAAACAGCACTATCTCATTTGTATGAATGATCGCCGTGTTACCAAATTGATCAAAATGGATGATGTGCTGAGTGCGGATATGAGCCCTTTGATTGTGAAAAAGGGCGAAGGTTTCTTTAGTATCAGTTATAAGCATCTCTATATGCACTGCGATGAGTTAGGAAACTGTATTTTTGAATCAGACACTGTTGGTGAGGCAGAAAAATTTTCAGTGGAGTAAGGCTGAATTTTTCATAGTTATTGATCAAAGCGCATCAGCGCTTTTTTTATCTTTAAGTAAAAAATATAGAGTGTGTGATAGGTCTCAATCTGTCGTAAAAAGCGATATTGTTTAAAATTTACCCGTGTTTATTTTGTAACGAAAGCGACGGAATGACTCTGTTTCGTTGCTAAGATCAGGCAATATATAACGAATTTGAATGATTCAAATGATGATGTATTCATGAATATCGGAATATTCATGCATCTTTCACGTGTCTACTTGAGCACAAAAAAACCCATATAAATGGAATTTAGGTGGGACAAATGAATAAAAAGAAAATTGCAAAAACTGAAACAGGAATGAATCCTCCAAAACAATCGCGTACACATCGTCGTGTTATGCAGGTGATTCAAACCGCTGAAAAACTTTTAGTTAAAATGGGCTTAGAGTCAATTTCAATTCCTGAAATTGCCAATGCTTCAGACATTCCAAGAGCGAGTATTTATCAGTTCTTTCCGACAAAATATGATCTGTTGCATCATATGGCACAGTTGCATTTGCAGAAACTAGTAAGCTTGCTCAAGGAAGCTGGTTTAAACGTCATACGCGAACATCCGCACGAAAGTATGGCGGCTTATGGTCGAATGGTGGCTGCAGCTGTGATTGAAACCACTGCCAAGTTTTATAATGAATCTGCTGTGGCACGATTATTAATATTGTCAGGTCCACTGAACCGACAAGTGTATTTACGTCATCAAATGGAACTCAAACAGTTCAGTCAAGATTTAAGAGATGCACTTAAAGCAATTCGGGTAGATGATTATTTACCACAACAACCTGACAGTATGTTGATCATTATTGAAATGATCTTTACTTGTATGAAACATGGTTATTACACAGAAGATCGGATTTCTGAACGTATTTGTGAGGAGGCGTATCGTTTGGCAACGGCATATTTAAATGCGCTGAAAGAAGATCAATTTTCCCTAAAAGCACAGCGTGCAGCAACGACGCAATCTGAGACAAAAAACCAGTCAAATCAGCTATTGTTGACCTACAATTAAGCTTACAATCAGTTGAATTATCATGAAAATCTTGCAGTCGAAATGCAGATCAATATTGCTGAGGTTCAACGTGAAAGCTGTTTTTTTGGATCAATTCTCTCTCGATCAGAATGATTTAGATTTTTCGGGGTGGTATCAAGTCTTTGATGAGGTAACATTCTTTGAGCGCACTGATCCAGATCAAGTGCTTGAACGCATTGCGGATGTAGATGTGGTGGTGACCAATAAAGTGGTGATTACGGCAGACATGATGCAACAACGACCGCAGCTTAAATTAATTTTAATTTCAGCCACAGGCACCAATAATGTCGATTTAATCCAAGCAAAAGCTCAAAACATTGTGGTATGTAACTGTCAGGCATATGGTACTGCCGCTGTAGCTCAACATACCATGATGTTGATGCTGAACTTGGCAACGTCTTTTATTCAATATGATCGTGCAGTTCGTGCGGGTGAATGGAATAAAGCATCACAATTCTGTTTATTAGATTTCCCCATTGCTGAATTGAATGGTAAGACCTTAGGGATTTTGGGCTATGGTGAACTTGGTCAAGCCGTAGCGAAATTGGCTGAAGCCTTTGGTATGAAGGTGATTGTGGCTCATTTACCAGGACGACCTGCAGCCGCTGATCGTGTCAGTTTAGAAAGCTTGCTGCGTCAATCAGACTTTATTAGCTTACATTGTCCATTAACTGAAACAACACGCGACTTAATTGATGCAGAAGCATTCAGTCTAATGAAAGAAAGTGCATATTTAGTTAATTGTGCCCGTGGTGGCATTGTGAATGAACAAGCATTGGCGGAAGCACTAATAAATCGGAGAATCGCAGGGGCAGCGACTGATGTATTGAGTATAGAACCGCCTCAGCAAGGCAATGTGTTATTGAATTCGGATATCCCTAATCTCATTATTACACCACACAGTGCATGGGGAAGCGTTGAAGCACGTCAACGTATTGTGCAACAAGTACAGGAAAACGCAGCTGCATTTAAAGCGGGTCAACCGATTCGTCAAGTTAACTGAAGTTAAGTAATAAAAAAGGTGCTGTGAGAAGCACCTTTTTTCTTGAAGAGATATAAATAAACTCAACCTAATAAATAAACTCCACTTAGGTTTGAATAAAACGACATGGGTTAACGTGGGACACCTGCATCACTGTCATCTACAGCTGGACTAGAGGTGGTAGCTCCACTATTAGGTAAAGCAACACTTTGACGCTGAATGGTTGGTTCTGCTTCAGGTGCTTGATTTTGACTTGCTAGCGTGGTGTTGGCTGATTGCGCAGTTTCAAGGTTGACTGAATTTTCTTGAACGGGTAAAGCGACCGATGCAGTAGTTGGAGTAGGGGAGGCTGTGACAGCAGGTGCTGTCGTTGGGTTGGGTTGACTCAAACTGCCTCTTTCGATGGGAACGCCACCTGCACCGACGAGGTTCTGTTTAGCATGCTGCACAGATTTAACAGTTGTATCTACGCCTTGACGAGCACCGTCACGTAATGCAACCGCTTTTTCATTGGTGAATTCTTTGGTGTTTTGCCAAGCTGAATCGACGGATGGCTTGATTTTAGCAATACCACGCTTGGTCGCATCATCAACGGTATTGGCTGTATTTTGCAAAGTCTCTTGTGCTTTGACTGCAAGTACTTTGGCTAAATTTGGATTGTCACCGTAAGCAGGATTGTTGCCTGTTAAAGTAGAGTCTTGAGCAAATGTAGTTGCTGAGCATAGCGTAATACAACTTACCAGCATCGTTTTCATTATGTTCATGAAGGATCCTCTTCTCAGTTCTGTATGGGTGGCGCTGTGACTCAATCGCCTCATCTGTACAAAACTTTTGAATTTTTTATCAGTTTCCAAGCAAACTACATGAGCGATGGGGCTGTTTCAATGTTGAAATGTATCTGTAACGTTGTGCCTCGGCAGTTTTAATGATTAACGCTACAATTTTTATTCATCTTGCATCGCTTAAAGGCTTTTAGGATACAACACTACATTGTGTGCATTCGATCGTGGACAGTAAAATTAAAAGTAAAGTTTATCCTCCGATTCTAAGACAAGTGTTGATCAAACCAATATATTCAACATAAAAAAAGTCTGAGCATGGATTCATGCTCAGACGCTGTTTATAAGAAATCTAAAAATTAATGCTTCAGATATTGAGTCGGGACTTTTGGTAAAACCACGCTTGATGGGTATTGTGAATTCGAATAGATCGAAATCGATCCCAAAAGCGATGAAGTTAAACTTGGTAATGGGGCAACGCCTTTCCATACATCACTGGAAACCACCGAAATTTGAATACGATGTCCTTTAGGAATAAGCGCAGCAGTTGCTGGAATCTCAACATTGACCAAGACTGGCTTGTTTTTGTCTAAAGGCTGAATATCCGATGCTTTAAATGTATGCCAAGGTTGAATCATTTGTCCTTTGATATAACGAGAACGTGATTCGTCAACTTTACGCATGGACGCTGTGATAATACCCGTGCTTAATGTTTTAGCATTGCCCGTTCTTGGGTCCACATCGGATACACGTACGACTAAACCACTGTCTTTAGAGCTGGATGAAATCCACAAGTCAGCTTGTATCGGTCCATTTAAATAATAGTCTTCAGTTAAAGGTACTGAGTTAAAGACTGAAGCAGGAATATTCGCCAAGTTGCTATTTTCCAGACATGGGAACGGTAGGATAGACGTTGCACCAATGAGAACTTGTTCAACAGTACTTGAGCATAAACCGAAAGTTGGCGCTTGTAATAAGTAGTTTTCACCAGAGCTTGACGTTGGTCGATCTTTTGCAAGATTTCCACGTGTATTTAAGAATAAACGATCAGGTTCTAATGCTACATGCGGCCAATCCGTACTGACGACATAATCTTCATAACCGTGCACCCATTGTGTGACATTAGGTAGAGTTTCAGCGCCAGTGTTGATGCCTTTTAAATATTGATCAAACCATTGAAGTTGCATTTTGTCTAAACGCGGTACATTACCTTTAGGCAAACTTGGGAAAAGTTGTGCGGCTTGAATGTGTGCCCAAGGTCCAATAAAGGTTTTTACTGTGGTATGACCTTTTAATGCTTCATGCCAAAGCGGTTCACTGCGTTGGAACAAATCACGTGTTCCCCCGACAATAAAAGTCGGAACTTTAATATTATTGGCTTGTTCTAACAGCGATCTTTCTTGCCAAAAGTCATTATCAAAAGCATCAGCTTTGCCTTTTAGAGCATTGGCAAAAAGCGGTATTTGGAATTCTGTACTGTTAATAATTTTATCGAGTGCGGTCAGTTTTCCAGTAATCGGGTCTTGCACCAAGGTATCAATCGGTAAAGTACCCAACAGTGTAATCAAACTCATCCAAAGTGGAATGAAGTTCGTATTTAGCTGTCCGCCATTGAAAAGAATATCACGGTACGCATCACCCATAGGTACGATTGGGAACGCTGCCTTGATCGCTGGATGTTGTGTCGCTGCACCCAGCATCGCCGTGATTCCTAAATAAGAAACGCCATATAAGCCGACATTTCCATCAGAGAAGCTTTGTTTACTTGACCAGTCAATAATTTCATAAGCATCTTGTTGTTCAACTTTGCCAAAAGCTTCCCACTTACCTGTAGAGTTACCTGTTCCACGAACATCTGCAACGACTGTTGCATAGCCACGTTTCACCATTTCAGGGTCTGCACCACCTGCTATTGCTGAAACCTTACCTGCAACCCCTGCGCTATAGGCCGTTTGAATAACAATCACAGGGAATTTTGCATTGATAGGACGACCTGACTCATCCGCAGGGAGCGTGACATAAGTGGCGATTCGCGTTCCATCACGCATGGTAATCCACTGTGCTGGCAAGGTCACCGACTTAGGATATTCAGCAGGTCGATCATACAATTGCCATTGAGCATTGGCATTGGAAAGTGATGGGACTTGAGGTTGACTCGGAGATTGTCTAGTTCCGAGTCGGGTGTTTTTTAATGCAACGGGAGTACCTGGGAGCGTGACATCTGGGGAGGTCACTGGGTCGGGTTGAGGACTTAAATAGCTTAAGTCTGGTGTCACATTTGGTGTTGGATTAATTGTTTTATTTGCTATGCCAATGGTGGTCGCAAGTATCGTGACACCGATGCCAACAGCAGCATAGAAAGAATTTAGCAATTTCATTACATAATTCCTTTTTGTTTTTCATTTTTGTAGTCGTGCTTGAGTGAAGAATGAAATATGCATAAAGCCAAATCGTTCCATTCATTTTATTTTTATGTCTCCTAATCTGATCAAAAAAGATAATTCAGATTAGGCTTTGATGTTGTACCACTGTTTAGTTTAACTAACAAGTTGGGGTCTTGCTGTTTGTCGGATTGGCAATGATGTTTTGATTAAGTATTTTATTTTTAATATAAAAAAATATTGATTGGGTCAGTTTAAAAAATACAACTGTATATAAATTAATCATAATTTAGAAGATATTTCTTCTATCTGATTTCTAAAGAAAATTATAAATTGTGATCATTTATGCCAATCAGGAGCTTTTATTGAAACTGTAGAAACTCAGCGCTATGTGAGTCTTTTACCTTTATGAAAAATCGTGATTAATCAAATTTTTTTACTCTGATATCTGAAGCAATACTGATTTAGGCAAAATATGCGCAGCTTTAAATCAAAGTCATTCCTCTAATAGATGATTTATATTTTTCTTAATCAGAGCACCAAGTTGAGGATCAAATCCATCTACCAAGAATCGGCTAATTAATCCTTCTATTAGTGTGTAAATTAATTCCGATAAGTCTTGTCGGCCCATATTCAAGCAATGTGTTGATATTAATTCTTTTATCCATTCCTTATGATTTTGAGCAACTGAGATTATAGATTTATCGTCTTGGTTCGATTCAGCAACAGCTCTAACGAATAAGCATCCTTTAAAGGAATCTTGCTGAAACCACTGCATATGCCAATCAAAAATTTTGTTTATTGCAGCAAGATCTTCTGATTTGCCGATATATTGAAACAAACTCTCTTTAAATTTTTCATCACGAGCTTTGAGAACGGATTCAACCAACTGCATCTTATTTTTGTAGTACGTGTACATCGTGGTTTTCGAACACCCTGATTGATCTCGAATTAAGTCTACACCTACGCCAACAAAGCTATTTTGGTTAAATAGTTTTTCTGCTGTATCAAGAATTTTTAATGCTGATTTTGACATCCTTGCAATCCTGAAAATAAAAATAGTACAGATCTGTACTATTTTTATTTTATCTGTATTATGCTTTTAAAACAATATTAAAAAGGCGATATCAGTATGCTTTCAATTTTTGAAGGAAAAGAAAAACTTACTGCTTTTCCTAAACCGCACGAAATGATTCGGAGCTTTATTGGAGGAACAATTAGTATTTTTTTGCTACTTTTGTTGAGTAAATTAACGGGAAATATTTATATCATGGCGCCTTTTGGCGCAACTTGTGTAATTCTTTATGCAGTATCACAGTCGCCATTAGCTCAACCTAGAAATGTGATTTTTGGTCATTTTATTTCTGCTTTTATCGGTCTATTTTTTCTTAAATTCTTTCCTGATTCGATTTTGACTGTAGCTTTATCAGTTGGGTGTGCGATTGCCTTAATGCAATTTTTTAGATGTGTGCATCCCCCAGCTGGAGCAAATCCATTGGTCATTTTATTAACAGCAGATTCAATCAGCTATGGATGGAATTTCCTCATATTTCCTGTGCTTTTAGGATCTGTGGCTTTAGTAGTGATTGCGATGGTTGTGAATAATATTAAACCTAATCATAAATGGCCACTTTACGGTTTAGGTATAATCAAATCCAAGCCATGATTGAAATTTGCATCATTCGATTTTTTTAATCTTATGTGAAACTACCTGAGATAGCCTTTCACTCAAACCTATCTATTGTGAGACTTGGCACTGGTCGAGTCATTTTATACTCCCCACTTATAAAAAAGCACAGTTGGTTTTAGCCAATTGTGCTGTTGTAGTTTATGAATGATCAGATGAATGGTGTTTAGAGCCTTAGAAATGTTCACACTGTTGAAGATTTTGCGCGTTAAAGTGGTTTTTTAGCGCGTTAAAGTTGGATTTTTTCGTCGAATCTTGAATATCAAATACGGTTTGTTTGTTCTCGACATCTGCATCTAAATTTGAATGTGCTGAAATCAGTTTTTCCCCTTGGAAGAACCAGTATTCAGTAGCTTTGCCTGTCTCAAAGTTGCCTGTAAATTCAATGAGGCAGTTGTCTTTTTGTTTAATGAGGCGAGCAATATTGTGTTGAGTTTCAGGTTCAACAGCGATGTTTTTGTGTTGTTCTAATACGATAGGGGCGTTTGGATTCGTTGGTGTAGTTGAACAGGCTGTAAGGGTTAAGCTACTTGATAATGCAATAACAAAATTTAGAAATTTCATTTTTTACTCTCAGATGTTAAAAATATGACCTTTTAAGACGATTTCAACAATATTTAAAAGATCGGCTAATGGTTCCGATAAATAGGTCTCAAAATAAGAGTCATAGTATGAGCTATCAGATAGGTGAGGGGCTTTTCCATGAACAATAGAGCCTCTAATATTTAGTAAATGACGGATTTGGTTGTTATCAAATTTATTTGAATATTGTAGACATAAATTTTTAAATTTTTGGGAACTCTTAGTACTAGTATCTTCAATTAAGGATTCAATACAAGTACAAAGAGTTCTATATTGTCCAGCTTCATCTTCAAACCAACTTTTATAAAAATTAGTTAAAGCTAAAATACTCCTTTCGCTTTCTTTACTCATAGAGCTCATAAAATTAGAGATATCTTTCAAATGAGTTGATAGATCATTTCCAATTTTTAATTTGAAATATAAGCTTGGTAGTAAATCTGCGGTCTCTTTATAAGTATATTGATAATCGTTTGGAAAATAAGCGCACCCAGAATCTTTGGGTTCGCCATTAAAGCAATATCTCTTTTTTGAGTCTTCAAATAAGGAAATTGCACCGAGAAGTGCATATAACATTCGCTGAGAAATTTTCTCTGTTGGAGCATGTATACCAATCCATGTCGATATTCTTTTTTGATTTATTTGATTATCAATAATGCTAGGATAATAATTAAAATTAAATTGCTTGAAGTCATCATTAGAAATATTTAGATCTTTAGAGCTTAGATTAGAGCTATTTACTATAAAAAAACTTTCTAGCCTTAAGTTATTTTCTGTGGAAAAGGAATTAAATGGGTATAGAAAAATTATATGAGTTGTTTGAAAAAGCGGTGAGATCATTAATGCCCTAGCTAATTGCAATTTTGCATTAAAAGGGATTTGTAAGTTGTAGGATAAATTTGGATTACGGGAAAATTCCCCGTCTTTGATGTACCAGAAATTTTCTGTTAAAAATTGAGTTACTTGTCGTTTTAGTTCTGATATAGGAAGTTCTGATAGATATGGAACACCATTTTGTCTAATGTAAAAAATAGCTTTAGAGTATGTTTTTTCATTTCTCACATAGATTGAAGTACCAAGTGTGCTAGACCAAATAGGGCTATCTGGTTCACGAATCCCAAATTCAGATAGTAGTTGGTGTCTTTCACCTGTTGAATATATTGCATCTAATATCAAATCCACTGCTTTGATACATGTGTCTAACATTCTGGATTTCCTATTTTAAGATGTCTCACAATAGTCAAATATGATAAGAGGAACTTACTTTTTTATGGGATGATTAAAAATAGGAATAATTTACTCAAAATTTTTAATAAAAAACCCCACTATTTCTAGCAGGGTTTTAAGCTTATTTCAAATTCAACTTAGTGCTGTAACACCGAAATATCAGCCACTTTCGTAAACAAATCACGAAGCTGTGCAAGCATACGTAAACGGTTCGCTTTTAATTCAGCATCATCAGCCATCACCATCACACCATCAAAGAACGCATCAACAGGTGCACGAAGTGCAGCAAGTGCAGACAACGCAGCAGTGTAGTCTTTCGCAGCAAATAACGGCTCAACCACAGGCGTAATTTTCGCAAGTTCAGCGAACAATGCTTTCTCAGCATCTTCAACCAAGTTTGCTTCAACCACAGCGCCTTCAGGTGCAGCTTCTTTCGCAAGAATGTTTGCAACACGCTTGTTTGCAGCAGCAAGCGCAGCCGCTTCAGGTAATGCACGGAAGTGATTTACCGCATTTACACGTTTGTCAAAATCAAGTGGTGATTTTGGAGACAACGCTTGAACGGCTTGAATCACATCTACAGCAACGCCTTGGTCTTCGTATTTCGCACGGTAACGGCCTTCAAGGAATCCAACAGCATCATTTAAAGTCTTGTCATGATCTTTCAATACATCGCCATAAGCAGCAAGTGCAAGTTTGATCAAATCTTCAATGGATACATCAAGCTCGTTTTCAGTCACTAGACGTAAAATACCAATTGCAGAACGACGAAGCGCAAATGGGTCTTTAGAACCTGTAGGCGCTTGACCAATACCGAAAATACCCGTCAAAGTATCTAAACGGTCAGCAAGGGCAATCGTTGTACCTGTTTTGGTCTTCGGTAAAACGTCACCTGCGAATTTAGGTAAATACTGCTCACCTAAAGACTCAGCAACTTCATCATTTTCGCCTTCAAGACGTGCGTAGTAAGTCCCCGCAATCCCTTGAAGTTCAGGGAATTCACCCACGAGTTCAGACGTTAAGTCACATTTTGCAAGAAGCGCAGCTTTTTCAGCGTCTTGAGGATTTGCGCCTGTAATTGGCGCGAGTGCTACAGCGAGTTTTGCAATACGTTCAGATTTGTTCCAAAGCGTACCCAATTCTGCTTGGAAGACCATGTTTGCTAATTTCTCTTTACGAGAAGCAAGCGGTTGTTTTTGGTCTTGTAAGAAGAAGAATTCAGCATCAGACAAACGTGGACGAACAACTTTCTCGTTACCTTCAATAATTTGTGTCGGGTCTTTAGACTCAATATTTGACACAGTAATGAAGTATGGTTGAAGCTTATTGTCGCTATTGACTAAGCAGAAGTATTTTTGGTTGTCCTGCATTGTAGTAATCAATGCTTCTTGAGGAACAGCAAGGAAACGTTCTTCGAAGCTTGCACGAAGTGCAACAGGCCATTCAACCAATGCAGTCACTTCATCACGAAGGTCAGCAGGCACAATTGCAATCGCATTTACTTCATCCGCCAATGCTTTGACTTGACCGTCAATGATTGCTTGACGCTCTTCAAAGTTTGCCACAACGTAAGCTGCTTTTAACTTCGCTAAGTATTCATCAGCGTGCGTTAAAGTAATTGCTTCAGGTGCGTGGAAACGATGACCAAATGTTACGTTACCTGTTTTGTGATCTTGAATTGTTGCATCAACAACGTCGTTGTCTTTAAGCAATACCACCCATTTTACTGGTCGTACAAATTCGGTACGGCTTGCCGCTGAACGCATACGTTTTGCGATTGGAAGATTGTCCAAAGCATTTTGTAAAATTTGTGGAAGTAAAGCATCAAGGCTTTGACCTTTCACGTCTTTTAAATAGCAAACTTTTTCGACTTTACCCGCTTGAAAAGTCGAGATTTGATCAACCGTGATGCCTTGACCACGCATAAAGCCTTCAAGCGCTTTAGTTGGGTTACCTTCAGCATCAAACGCTGCTTGTTTAGCAGGGCCATCAAAACGTTTTTGCGTGTCCGCTTGCGCGCCATCAACGTTTACGATTTTAAGGGCAAGACGACGTGGTGCTGCATAGGCTTCGATCGAGTCGAATGCAAGACCTGCATCTTTTAAGCCTTTTACAGTTTCAGCTTGCAGTGCATCACGTAATTTTTTTAAGCTTTTTGGTGGAAGTTCTTCACAACCTAATTCGAACAAAACGGTATGTTTAGACATTATTTGCTCTCCTCAGATTTTGCTTCTGCTTCAACTTGTGCCTTTAACTGTGCCAATACTTCATCACGTAATGCTGGTTCTGCCATTGGGAAACCAAGTTTCGCACGTGCAGCCACATAGGCATTTGCAATTGAACGCGCCAATGTACGCACACGTAAGATATAACGCTGACGTTCAGTCACCGAGATTGCACCACGTGCATCTAACAAGTTAAAGCTATGCGATGCTTTGATCACTTGTTCGTATGCAGGAAGTGGAAGTTCCGCTTCGATTAAACGTGTTGCTTCAGCTTCGTAGAAGTCGAAGAGTTCAAACAGTTTATCGACAGGTGCATATTCAAAGTTATATGTTGATTGTTCAACTTCGTTTTGATGGAACACGTCACCGTAAGTCACAGTGCCGAACTGACCTTTGGTCCAAACCAAATCGTAAACTGAGTCTACACCTTGCAAGTACATTGCAAGACGCTCAAGACCGTAAGTGATTTCACCAGTAACAGGGTAGCATTCAACACCACCAACTTGTTGGAAATAAGTGAACTGAGTCACTTCCATACCGTTTAACCATACTTCCCAACCTAAGCCCCACGCGCCAAGCGTTGGAGATTCCCAATTGTCTTCTACGAAACGAATGTCATGTACCAACGGATCGATACCAATCGCTTTAAGCGAGTCAAGATACAACTGTTGGATGTTGTCTGGGTTTGGCTTAAGTACCACTTGGAATTGGTAGTAATGTTGCAAACGGTTTGGGTTTTCACCATAACGACCGTCTTTTGGACGACGTGAAGGTTGAACGTATGCAGCGTTCCAAGTTTCAGGCCCTAATGCGCGTAGGAAAGTTGCAGTGTGGAATGTACCTGCACCCATTTCCATGTCGTAAGGCTGTAACACGACGCAGCCTTGCTCCGCCCAGTAGTTTTGTAAGGCAAGAATTAAGCCTTGGAAAGTATCAATATGCGATATGGCGCGACTCATGGTCTTCCACTTAAAATTAGAGAAAAATTGCGCTCAATTATAAGGACTTTAGCAGGGAGTGGCAAAGGTTAGTCCATAAATTTGTGCGGCCAACTCAATTGCTAAAAAGTTTGCAAACTTGGAGCAGAACGACATCTGTAGTGTTCTTTCCTAGATGTCGAAGTTTTTAATCAGATGGCATGAAATAAACCTCAGTTGATTTCATTTTTACTTTAACTTTTGGCGTCTCATTGGGAATATTCCATAGGAGATAATGAATAAATCTTTGAATCTCTGTATCACTATGTTATAAATGTTATGTTATAACATTTCAAATGTAATGTATTGTCATAATAAGAGATGATCTCCATGAAAAACCAATTACCAAAGATCAGCATTTTGCTTTCAGCTATTTTACTGACAGCATGTGGTGGTAGTGATAACAACAAATCAAATCAGAATAATCCGCCTGAAAAACCAACAACTGTGGTAAATCAAGAGGGGAGACTTTTGATCATCAATGATCAAGTCGATCGACCAGAATTGAGTTTATTCGATTTAGAACAGCAAAAAGTTATCGATGTTAAACAACTGAAGACGATGCCATTTGCGTTACATAGCAGTCCAAGTGCACGTTATGGCATCTTGATGGATCGAGTTGGTGGAACTGTTAATTTTTATGACAGCGGTTTAAGTGATAAGGGAACTGCTTCACCTCAGTTATTGAACTTCCAACTCAATGGTGCTGCACCTACGCATTATCGGAATTTTAATGGTCAGGCTGCTATTTTTTATGATGGTAGCGAGACTGAAACATCAAAATTTGATGTATTTACAGATGCAGGAATCGCTTCAAAAAATGTGGCATCGCAAAAGCTGCCATTTAAACATCATGGTGTAGCTGAACCGTTGGGTGAGTATGTATTGAGTTCATATTCAGGATCAGGCGAAACATTAGCAAGTGTGGTGAGAAATTACGAACTGCATGGTGATCATTTCCATGGTCAAAATAATTTACAAAATACGTGTCCAGGTTTGCACGGTGCTTCATCGGTTAAAGGTTATAGTGCATTTGGCTGTGAAGACGGCGTATTGCTTGTCGAGCATGGTGTTGCAGGTCTTTTTAAAGACTCGAAGATTAAGTTGGATGTTCGTATTGGTACAGTCGTCGGCCAAGCCAATGCGCAAGAGCTAGTTGGATTGGCATCCACTACACCTGATTTATTCATTATCAATGGTGCAAATAAGCTAGTTCAACAAATTCCATGGACTGAGAAATATACCAATGTGAAACGTCTCCAGCAGACGTATAGCCAATCTGGCGATTATTTCGTGATACTCGATTCATTGGGGCAATTGGTGATTTTAGATACTGAGTCTTGGACAGTGAAACATCGTATTCAAGTGATTGAGCAAGGTTCAGAAGCGATAGAGAAGGCAGCGCTGATTGCGCATGGTCAGCAAGATCGTGTTTTCATCAATAATGTGGTGACGAAACAGATTCATGAGATTGATTTGAAATCCGCCAAGATTGAACGCAGTATCAAGCTAGATGCCGTACCACAAAAATTCACTTGGTTGGGTGTTGCAAAATAAATAAAAGACTGGCTTTGAATCGACAAGAAAAAAGCACGATATCGTGCTTTTTTCTTTTTGAACATTTTTTAAATTAGCTAAAGAACCAATAGATAAATAGTGACACAATGAAAATACACATTATATTCAGGACGAATCCGACTTTCATCATTTCAGACTGTTGAATATGTCCGGTACCAAACACGATGGCATTTGGTGGTGTCGCAACAGGAAGCATAAATGCACAAGAAGCACCAATGCCGATCACAATGACTAAAATTTCCTTAGGCATGCCCATTTGATCTGCAATTGCTGCAAATACTGGTACTAACAGTGCAGCTGATGCAGTGTTACTGGTGAATTCAGTCAAGAAGATAATGAACGTAGCAACGACGAAAATAATGAGGAGTGGGGAGGCATCCCCAAAGGCATTGGCAAGCGTTTGACCAAGCACCAATGAACTGCCTGAATCTTTTAAAATTGCACTGAGGGTTAAACCACCACCAAATAGAAATAAGACGCCCCAATCTGTATTTTCAGCGACTTGTTTCCATGTTGCAGTACCGATAATCACGACCAAGCATGCTGCTAACACAGCAATCCACGTATCAGGTTGAGTGATACCAAAAGTATCGGTGAGCTTTTTACTGAAGATCCAAGCGATAGCTGTGCAGACAAACAATACCATTGTTGCAATTCGAGTACCCGTCCAAGGAATATCCTCAGTCACAAATTGCACTTTATGATTGAGCTTAGGTCTAAGTACCAGATAAAGACTCAAGAGCATGGCAGGTAAAATAAGCAGCATCATCGGTAAACCGATTTTCATCCAATCTGCAAAATCATAGTCTAAAGCTTTTGCTGCAATTGCATTTGGTGGAGAGCCAACCATCGTCCCCAAGCCACCAATACTTGCAGAATAGGCAATACCTAACAGGATAAAAACAAATGTTTTTCGGTCTTTGGTTAAATCCAAGTGAGAAAGTAAACCAAGAGCAAGCGGTAACATCATTGCAGCAGTTGCCGTATTTGAAATCCACATAGATAAAAGTGCTGTTACAGCAAAAATCGCCATTACAGAGATGCCGAGATGACCACCAGACATAGAGATGATCCACATCGCAATTTTTTTATCCAGCTTTTGAATATGCAAAGCGGTCGCCAATGCGAAGCCACCAAAAAATAAAAAAATCACAGGATCTGCAAATGTAGCTAATGCCGCTTGTGTTGTGATTGGTATAAGCTCATCGCCTTTAGCCATAGGCATCGCGAGGAGAACCGCGAGTACAGGTACCAATAGGGCAGTAACGGTGATATGGATAGCCTCAGTCAGCCATAAAATGCCGATAAAGCAGAGTAATGCCAACCCTTTATTGGCGTTTTCATCATAGGGTAAGACTTGATAGAGTCCATAAGAAATAAAAGCGGCGATCAGTATCAACACCCAACCTTTGATCAGCCCTTTTGGCATCATGTTGGTTGGGGTCGCGAGTTGTTCCGTCATATTCGCTCCTTTTGAATGTCGCTATAGGTTTTATAGTTGCATGTATTAAACTTCTTAATTCTGAAGAATGAATATCCTTATCATTTTTCAAAATATACTATTTAAACAATGAAATCGATTGTTCTAATAAATTATAGCTTTGCCATAGTGCTTGAATGCCGAGCAACAGTAATAAGATCAATACTGTATTTTTAAAAAACTGTTGAGAGATGTGTTGCCTGATCCGTCCTCCGATCCATACCCCAAATATTGCAAAAACACAGATCAACATGACTAGAAGTTGTTGATGTTCATCAATATTGACCAAAATTGGGTAAAGTAGAAGGAGTTGTATCAATTTGCTGGCGATAAAGCTTAAATTACTCACGATCACAATATCGGTTTTACTTAACTGACAGCTGAGTAAATACATCATTAGAAATGGTGCCATTGCATTGGTAGCACCACCGATAATGCCTGCTAACAGACCGAATATCAGCATATTGAGCACTGACGGGCTAACGGCGAATGAATGTTGTCGTAATTGATCAATCACATACAGCACCATCACCATGCCAAGTAAAAGCTTTAAATAACCTTCATTGAGCCACAATAAAAGTTTTACCCCAAGCAGACTGCCAACTAAGCTACTTAGAATAAGGGGGGAAAATCTTATGCTGTAGTGTTGAATGCTCTGCCATATTGAATAGTGAGGGTGAGCAGTTAGCAGAATTAAATTTAAAATGAGACAGGGAAGAATGACCAAAGTGACAGCGAGGCTGAGCGGGAGTTGAGTAGAGAGTACGGCGGTACTCATCATGGGAAAGCCGAAACCGCTCAGGCCATGTAATAATGCGGCCAGTGCGCATAGCCACAATACCATCCATTCCGACTGTGCCATTGATTGTCCATATTTATTGTTTTGTTCAAGTTAGCGCTATTTTGAGAAAGATGCAAAATGAGAATAAAAAAAACACGATAATTGGGGGAAATTATCGTGTTGAAAAACTCACCCGAGGTTGTGTGGGTGATTGAGGGTAAACTCAAGTTAAAGCGGTGATCTGTCCTGATGTACAGTGCGCATTGGACGATCATAAGTATTTGAATGTTCGTGCTGAACTTTATTTTTTGGCATCACTAACCAAAGCACTAAGTACACTAAAATTCCTGGAAATGCAGCGCTCATCACTGACACTAGAACAAAAATAATTCGTAATAAATTCGCATTCCAACCAAAACGTTCAGCAATACCGCCCATCACACCAGCAATCATGTTAGAGCGGTTTGAGCGATATAAACCAACATTGGCCATTGAGTTCTCCTTTAGAACCTAAAATAGTCATGAAATAGACTTCGCAATTTCTCTTTGACGTTTGTCTATACTTTTTATATGGAGAATAATTTTTCGTTTTAAAGGATGTTATTCAAAAAATATCGTAATTTTATGTAATGAAAAAGATAAAACCTAGATGTGGTATAGGTTCTTAATAATTAGACAGATCAGGCTAATACTTGTATATCCCTATTTTATAAGGATAATATTTTTATACATCGCAATTTATGAAATGGCTCAAGATATAAAATGATGAATTTAAATTTTAAAGTTCATTCAATCTCAATGTTCAGCATTATCGCCATCATGAATATTGCACTTGCGGCATGTAGCCAGAATGAATCGCCACACATTGAACACATCAACCAAATTCAGGAGTCGCATACGCCTGAGTCATCTAACTCATTAACGAATGTTGCAGGTAAGGCACGGCCTCCAGTTCAAGAGAAAGCGGATACAACACCGCAGTCTGTTGCTAAAGAATGGCAGAAATTTGTAGGTCGTTACCAAACCACCATGCAATGTGATGATGGCTTTGCTCGTTGTGATAAGGGTGAAGCTGAGTTTATTATCAATTTATTGGCTGATGGCACAGCTCATCGTATTTTTATGCATCGTGGTAAGGTTGAATTTACAACGCAACGTCAATATCGCCAAGATCGTTGGTTGTATGATCCGCATCACCATCAAATCATTATTTTGAGAGAGAGTGGGGTTCAATTTTTTTACGATTTGGATGAGCAGGGTAATATGGTCATGGATCTTGATAAAATTGCCAATGCAACGCAAGTGAACCAAACTTTCTTTAAAGACAATCCGCTTCCGTCACGTGCATATACTTTGCAACGTCAAAAGCTTTGAAGATATAAGAATTGATACTCTATGAGGGTAGCTTGTATTATATTGCAGACAATAAAAAAGCCTTTCAAGATGAAAGGCTTTTTTAAGAATCTGGTGGGTCGTCCGCGACTCGAACGCGGGACCAACGGATTAAAAGTCCGCTGCTCTACCAACTGAGCTAACGACCCATAGGGGTTTCAAAATAAGTGGTGGGTCGTCCGCGACTCGAACGCGGGACCAACGGATTAAAAGTCCGCTGCTCTACCAACTGAGCTAACGACCCATCTCGTTTTGATGTTGCGTATTTTAGCAAGTTATTTGAGTAGCGCAAGTAAAAAATATAAAACTTTGTTACGTTTGGCTAGAAATGACACAATTTCGTGTTTTCTAGCCAAAAAACAATCGATTTTAGCTTAAAAACGATATTTATACTGTTCAATATTTTTCAAAATATCTTCATTTAAATCGCAATATGCATCTTCATTTGGTAATAAAACCAAAATACGATCTGAAGTTTTGTCTGGAAAATAAGCTTCTTCCTTCAACTTACTCTTTTGATATTTAAATGTTCCTGTGGTTTCGAGTGTTTTCTGTACACGTAAGAACACTGGAACTGCATAGCTTGGCAAAGACTTCTTAAAGAACTGAGCCATATCGGATAAATCTTGCTCATTTAGTTCAGCACCTTCTGCTAAAGTGATGGCTGCCATACCTGCACGACCGTTAGTATTTGGAATCTCAACGCCGTATACCACTGCTTCTGTGATCTTTTCATAATCACTACAAATATTTTCAACTTCAGTTGTAGAGACATTCTCACCTTTCCAGCGGAAGGTATCACCGAGACGGTCAACAAATTGAGCATGGCGGCACCCGATATCTCGCACGAGGTCACCCGTGATGAAATAAGAATCTCCTTTGCTAAAAACATCATGCATGATCGAGGATTTATTCTTTTCTGGATCGGTATAACCATCAAATGGCGAGCGATTGGTAATTTTACCAATCAATAAGCCTGTTTCACCTTTTTTGACTTTAATACAATGACCTTTTGCATCGCGAATAGGAGCTTCTTTTTCCTTGTCATATTGGATGATGGCATAAGGAATAGGAGAGAAACCTACGGTGTTGTCGAAGTTTAAAATATTGGAAAAGCCGACATTGCCTTCACTTGAAGCATAAAGTTCGAGTACTTCTTCAATACCAAAGCGATTTTTAAATTTATCCCAAATATTTGGACGCATGCCGTTACCAATCATCTTGGTGACGCGATGATTGCGATCTTGATGTGATTCAGGTGCATCTAGAAGATAGCGACATAGCTCACCAACATAACCAATTGCTGATGCATTAAATTTTTGAACATCTTTCCAAAAAGAAGAGGTTGAGAACTTACGACGAATCGCTAGTGTCGAACTACCAGCAATTACACCACACCAGCACACTACCATGCCTGTAGCATGATAAAGCGGTAAAGTGACATACATAACGTCATCTTTATTTAGATTGAGGACATGACCATATGTGCCATACGCTAACATCCAACGACTATTGGTAAAGACTACGGCTTTTGGTAAACCTGTTGTGCCAGACGTATAGATGTAGAATAAGCCGTCAGCACCAGTCACCTTATGTGTTTCAGCTAGATTATCTTTAGATTCAGATAAAATTTCTTGTGCAAGATTATGATAGCCTTCAGGTGCTTGACCAGCATTTTGGCGTGTATTTTGATCAGCAAACCAATAGAGCTTATCTTTTGCTACAGTCAGTTGTTCGCGTACTTCATCTACAGCTTCACGGCATTCTTCACCGACAATTACGCTGATTGGTTTAACCAAATTAATACTATGGGTAAGTACCTTACCTGTTTGAGACGTATTGACGAGCGCTGAAACAACCCCAATTTTTGCAAGACCAATGACGGTGGCAATAAGTTCACTACGGTTTTCAACAATGACCGCAATCACATCACCTTTTTTTGCACCTTTAGCGATGTAGTAGTGCGCAATTTGGTTTGCCCAATCATTTAGTTGTTGGTAGGTATATTTCTGATCTTCACATAACAGCGCAATACCTTGAGGATTTTTTTGCGCTGCACGCTCAAAAGCGAGGGCAAGACCTGCTGGCGTTTTAGGAGTACGTAAATAAGCCTGTTTGAGCCCGACAAGAATATTTGGCAACTTCGTGACCAAATGTGGGAGTCGTGCTGCTACGTCTTTGATTCCAATGAGATCGTTTTGATAAGTCTGGCTCATACTGGTCCTATTTTTTGTGATATTCCGTTTAGTCTTTAATTTTTCGCAAGTTTTTTACTTGGTTTTGTCACTGAATATCTTATCCATTTTGAAAAATTGATCAATTCTGAACAGGATTTTTCAGTCAAAACTTTAAAGACCATAACAAAAAAACCTAGCCACCGTAATGACTAGGTTTGTCAAAAGCTAATGTAGTTTAAGCAAATTACTCAGCTGATGGTGTTACTTTTTTTGGTGGGCGACCACGAGGGCGACGCGGACGAACAGGTTTTTCTTCTTCCTGCTGTTCTGCATCATCCTTATCTGCTTCAACTTGTGCAGATTTATCTTCAGCATTTACGGCAACTTCCGCCACTTCAACTTTCGCAGTTTCTGCTTCTGTAGGCACTACTTCATTTGATTCTGAAGATTTTTCTTCAGGTTGCTGTTCTGAAGAAGTTTGAACTTTTTCTTCAGTCTTCACTTCAGATTGAGTCACTTCAGCTGTCTGTGTTGCTGTTTCTTGATGTGCAACTTCAGATGTTGCATCAGCTGCTTGTGGAGCATCCGCAACAGGTGCTTCAACTTTCACGGCTTCTTGTGCTGCAACTTCTTCAAGGCGCGCTTGTTTTGCTTGCTCAGCTGCAAGTTTTGCAAGACGACGACGCTCACGTGGATCATTTGCAACACGCTTATCTGACACTGGTTTTGGAGGTGTTAAGTCTAACACAGGTGCAGGCTCTTTTTCAGCTGGAGCTTGTTGAACAGCGACATCACGTGTTACTGGTTTTTTCTCAGTAACAGGTTCAGCAGATTGAGTATTTAAACTCGCTGCATACTGTTCAGTGAACTTTTGCAATGCGCGATTGAAGGTTGGAATTAATCCAAACTGCTCAATCAATACAGAGCAATCCGCACCATACACATGTTGAATTAAACTTAAAACCGTATGTTGTGCTAAAGCTGGCACTTGTGAAGGGCGAAGCTTCGGCGCATCTGATTTTGCTTTCTGGTCATGTTGATGCTTGTTACGACGACGTTGACGTGGGTCGTTACTTGCACGTTGTGGTGCTTGTTGAGGTTTAACCTCAGCTTCAATGACAGGTTCATCAACCGTAATTTCCACTTGAGGTGCTGACACTTCAGCATCTGTCACAACAGGTGCTGGAGCAGTTGCTACAGGTGCTGCTACTTCAGGCGTTAAAGCAACAATCTCACTTTGTGCTTGATCAACATTAACCACTAACGCTGTTTTAAGCTCCTCATTACGAGGTACATCAATTAAATCAACTTTAACTTGAGCTTCTTGAGCAACAGGTGCTGAAGATTGCTCTTGATTTAATACACTTTGATCGCGTTGACGATTTGGACGTTGTGGACGTTGTGCATTACGGTCACGACGTGGCACAGCTTGTTCAGTTTGTGCTTCGAAAGCTGTCTCGTTTTGTTGAGGGCGCTTTTGATGACGTTTCTGATCACGCTGTTCTTGGCGTTGCTCATGACGGTTTTCATTGCGTGACTCATGACGATTATCTTGACGTTGTTCATGGCGAGGTGCCTGTACAACTTCTTCAATCACATGTTGATCTGCGTTAACTTCGCGTGTGTCACGTTGCTTATTGCGATTTTTCTTGTTATGACGTTGTGGACGCTCGTCTTTTTCAGCTTGACGTTCTTGGTCGCGTGTATCATTTTTCGCAACAGGCGTATGTGAAATATACGCATTTGTTTCAACTGGTGCAGATGCTTCAATTGCCACAGGTGTTACAGGTGCAATTTGACCGAATTGACCACGACTTACGGCACCACCGTTCACCATTTGTTCAATTGCAGCCGCTGCAGAGTTAGCCGTACGCGATTGATCAATCGTACTTGCTTGTTTTTGAACAAACAGATTTTCTAACCATGCGCATGGGCTAGTTGCTGGAGCAGCTACTGCTGGCGCAGTTTTTTGCGCTACCGCAGGTTGTGTAGCATTTTGGTTATTTTTATGACGCTTATTGCCTTTTTCCTGCGTTACAGGGGCATGCGTATGTGGAGCTACATGCTCTTCTTCTAAGTGCCATTCTGAAGACTCATAACCCAACTCTTTTTCACTTGAACGAGTCGCTTCAGTACGTTCATAGCTGGTTGGTGCAAAGCCTTCAGGATTATACGAGATTTCGTAATGTGGCGTTTCTAAATGCGGGTGAGGGAGTACAGTCACACGTACATTTGAAGTTTGCTCCAAATACACGAGGCTATGACGTTTTTCATTGAGAAGGAATGCTGCAATTTCAACAGGAACTTCTACTTGAACTTCACCTTGACGCTCACGAAGTGCAATTTCTTCAACTTTACGCATGATCGAAAGTGAAAGAGAACGCAAGTCACGAACCATACCTGTGCCATGACAACGTGGACATACATAGCCAGTCGCTTCTTCTAAAGAAGGGCGTAAACGTTGGCGACTCATTTCCATTAAGCCGAAACGAGACAATTGACCGAACTGGATACGTGCACGATCACTTTGAGTTGATTCACGCAGTTTCGCTTCAACCATACGTTGATTACGTTCTTTGGTCATATCAATGAAGTCAATCACGACCAGACCACCAATATCACGTAAGCGAAGTTGGCGAGCGATCTCTTCTGCTGCTTCTAAGTTAGTACTAAGCGCAGTTTCCTCTACATCGTGACCACGAGTAGATTTTGCAGAGTTAATATCGATCGAAACCAATGCTTCTGTTTGGTCAATGACAATTGAACCACCAGAAGGAAGTTTAACTTCACGCTCGTAAGCAGTTTGAATTTGACTTTCGATACCAAAATGAGCAAATAAAGGCTCATTCAAAGTATATGTTTTTAACTTGTCTAATTGGTTCGGCATCACGGCTTTAACAAAGTTATAGGCTTCGTTATAAGCTTGTTCAGAATCAATTAAAATTTCTGCAACATCATCACGTAAATAGTCGCGAATTGCACGAGTAACTACACCAGCTTCCTGATGAACCAACATTGGAGAAGGGCCAGAATTTGCTGTACTTTGGATGCGTGCCCAAAGATCGAGAAGGTGCTGAAGATCAAGTTGAAGCTCTTCTTGTGAGCGACCAATCCCTGCAGTACGTACAATCACGCTCATACCACGAGGTACATTTAAAGACGCCAACATTTCTTTCAATTCTTCACGAACTGAACCAGAAATTTGACGACTAATACCACCACCTTTCGGGTTGTTTGGCATTAAGACCAAGTAACGACCAGCAAGGGAAATAAAAGTTGAGAGTGCAGCGCCTTTGTTGCCACGTTCCTCTTTTTCAACTTGAACTAAAAGCTCAGTACCTTCAGTGATTAACTCACGAATGTTTGAAGTTTGACGAGGGTCAGCTTTGTAATATGAGTTTGCGATTTCACGCATTGAAAGGAAGCCTTGACGGCCTGCACCATATTCTACAAAAACAGCTTCAAGAGATGGCTCAACGCGAGTCACGTGACCTTTGTAGATATTGGCTTTCTTTTGTTCACGAGTACGATTTTCTAAATCGAAATCGTAAAGACGGTGACCAGTGATGAGTGCAACGCGAACTTCTTCGGCATGTGTTGCATTGATCAACATACGTTTCATGGGTGTAACACCTAATAGTGATACACAAGCAAAACATCGCGATTTACGTAGCGAACATCAACCCGCATGGATCAATTCCTAGATCACCATAATCAGTTTGATCTAAGTGTATTACCGGCCTTTATTGATGGGCTTCGGTATTTTGATTCACGTATTGATGATGGCAATACGGCTTTAATCCTGTCACTGATTAAAGAAGCCTGAACATTCACTGGCGGACTAACGGTGCATTGGATGTTCGTTACTTTCACTGTCACATTGCTCGAAGATCATCTCTTCAATTTTTTGATAGAGTGTCTTGATACGGAATTATCGTCGTATCTTTACAAATTGTGCAGATCCAATGCATCTAACGTTATAGCCTGAATGAGAAATCAGGTTGCGACCATTCTGATGTGTATCAGTTAACGTTTAAAAACCAACATAATTGTTGGCGACATATTTTTTTAAACAAACTGATTTATGTGCAGAAGCACAATTAAACGCAACAGTTTGTCTTTTTGCCGATATAATAAGCCTTCGGCGTTGGCATATTCTTTTGGGACCATTCCGAGTTTATGCTAAACAAAAATTTAGTTTGAATTTCAAAATTTTGAAATCTCTAAACAAATGTTCACTTACGGCGGTATCCGTGCGCTGACTATAGCAAACCTTAGATCATCTGCCTATGGGCTACACAGACATTTCTAGTCAATTGGGTAGTCTAAATGATCAGTTTTTAATCGAATTTAGTATTTTTTTAGGTCAACGTAACTGTATGAATTCTACGCAAGAATGGCAAAGCGTCACTTGGTTTGAAGTGGATGAGCACCAATTGGGGCAACGCATCGACAATTTTCTATTCGCTCGTCTTAAAGGAGTACCGAAAAGTCGAATCTATCGTTTAATTCGTGAAGGTCAGGTGCGGGTCAACAAAAAGCGTGTGAAAGCGGAAACCAAATTGAATATTGGTGATCAAATCCGTGTTGCCCCGATTCGTTATGAACAAAAAGATGAATCTCAAGCTCCAGTATCAGACAAAGTCGCGCAGGGCTTGTTAAGCCGTGTGATTTATGAAGATGAAGGTCTTTTAGTGGTGAACAAACCTTCTGGGATTGCGGTGCACGGTGGAAGTGGTGTGGCGTATGGTTTAATTGAAGGCTTACGCGCAGCGACAGGGAAAAAATATTTAGAACTGATCCACCGTATTGACCGAGATACTTCAGGCTTGGTGATGATTTCTAAAAAGCGTAGCGTGTTAAAAACACTTCAAGATATGCTTCGTGAACACAAGATTCAAAAAACTTATGCTGCTGTGGTGAAAGGCCAAGTCACATTAGACTCACAATTAATCGATGCACCATTACATCGCTATGAGTTAGCCAATGGTGAACGTCGAGTACGTGTATCTAAAGAAGGAAAACCTTCAAAAACCCAATGGAAGGTAGCAGAACGCTTTATGCATGCATCACTCGTGTATGCGTCACCGCTTTCTGGTCGTACACATCAAATTCGTGTACATGGACTCAGTATTGGTCATCCCTTGGTGGGTGATGAAAAGTACGGGCATGAGACGGAATATCGTGGACCTAAACCACGCCGTTTATGTTTACATGCAATGCGCTTAGAAATACCTGGATATCCAGTAATTGAAGCACCATTGCCTGAGGATATGCAAAGCTTGATTGCACAACTTCGCGCACAAAAAGCGGATAAACCTGTAGTGCAGTCTCAACAAGACTGAGTGCGTCTCAGTGGTTGTGTAAGGATTGAATCATTGTGTCATGACGAGGTCATGCAACGATGAGATCTTAATATGTCAATATGATATTTAAATGGCATCCACCCGATCAAAATTAGGATACAAAATATGACATCAGCGGTAAAACTCATTATTTTTGATTGGGATGGCACCTTATTTGATTCAGTGGGTCAAATTGTTGAAAGTTTAAAATTTGCCGCCAAACAATTTAATCAACCTTTAACTGATGAGGATGCTAAAAGCATTATTGGCTTAGGATTACCTGAAGTTGCGCAGGTTTTATTTCCTCAGGTTCCTGATTTACACGAGGCAATTTTACAGTCTTATTCAGCGCATTATGTTGAGCACTCGAAACATGATCGTTGGTTTGATGGTGTGGCAGAAATGTTGCATGATCTCAAAGAATCAGGAATCCATTTGGCTGTTGCGACAGGAAAAAGTCGTAAGGGGCTAGATCGAGTACTGGGGCAAACTCAGAGTGTGAGTTTGTTTTCAGCTACACGTGCAGCCAGTGAAACAAAATCAAAACCAGATCCGTTGATGTTGGCTGAAATTTTAGCCGAAACTGGTTTTAATGCAGATCAAGCGATAATGGTAGGAGACACTTCATACGATCTTGAAATGGCATTGAATATTCGTATGCCGAGTGTAGGGGTGACGTATGGCGTTCATCTACCTGAGGTATTACAGCAATATCATCCCCTTGCGGTTGTTGATTCCATTGATGAGTTACATCAATTTTTAAAACATTTCATCAAACAGTCTGTTGCGTGTTAAAACACAGTGAATAAAAAAACCCGCTCGATTCAGCGGGTTTTTTTATTCACGTTGAACTTTGATTAAAGTCTAAATAAAAGACTTTTGAAAGTAACTCCATAAATTTTTGCACAGCAATACCAGTGGCATTCTTGCGATAACTTACAAAGAGATCCAGAGAAGGTAGCTCTACATCGAGTGGACGAGTCACACTATTTTCCAAGAGAAGTGGCACAATATAGCCAGGAAGAATAGTACACCCTAAGCCAATACCAATAGAGTTAATGTTAAACAAGATATTGTCAGCTTTTTGAACAATTTTAAAAGAAACGCCATTTTGTTCAGCAAAGCCTATAATGGTGTCATGTAGGGTTTTAGATTGTTCATCTGAAGGGATCACAAAATCAATGCCATCAAGCGCTTTTACAGGAATACGGTCGTACTTTGCCAAAGGGTGATCTTTAGGCAGAATAAAAACTAAAGGTTCACGCAGTACAAAGCGACTCTCGATCTCTTCAGAATCTAAACGTTGACGAGTAAAAGTAATGTCCAATTCACCTTTCTTTATGCCTTTGAATTGCTCAATATTATTTAAGCTTTGTAATTCAATTTTTAATTCGGGATTTTGAACACGTAAGTTAGGTAATACATAAGGAAAGATTTTCATTTCTGCAACTGGCACAAAACCAATGCGTAGCATTTTTTGTTTTGCTTTAGACACTTGGCGCGCCATATTAATTGCTTTTTCTGCTTGAGCAATGGTGAGTCTCGCCTGTTCCAGAAACACAGCGCCTTCTTCGGTCAATTCAACTTTTCGTTTGGTACGATTTAGTAAACGCACACCAACATCTTCTTCTAAATCTTTGATTTGTTGGCTGAGTGAAGGCTGTGCTGTGTAGAGCTTAAGTGCAGCTTTGCTAAAATTAAGCTCTTCTGCAACTGTAATAAAATAGCGCAAATGCCGTAATTCCATATAGCCTTCCAGAGAATAATCTAAAAAATGTCTTAATGTTGCTAAAGATGAGTATAAGTGAAATTGATCAATAAGTAGATGTATTTTGGTATTTAGTTAGTGAATGAAGCATTTTTTTGTATTTTAAAATTCACATGCATTTAATTTCTTATTTAGATAGAAATTCTACATTTCAAGATCGAACTCTCATCGCGAATGAGTGACTGATTTGTATAGGTTTAGAAAAGATTGTATCTATTAAAGTTGAAACCAATTGTTTCGGCTTTAAGTCTATGAAAAATAATAATGTAGAGAAAACTATGTTGAAGCTTTGTGAGATCAGTTGTTCAGCGTTAAGTCACATCCTAAACAAAATTTAACTTCCTCTATTTAAGATTTCTGTGGGTGATTAAAAAAACATCAAAAATCAGAAAAAAACAACAAAATCATAAACAAAAAGAAAGTCTGAGTTGTATATGATGAATAATATAGGGATGATTAGTGGTCTATTTCACAATTTATTGATGAAATTATAACCACTTCATGGGAATTGAGATTGATGTTGTCTTAAATGAAACACGAACAGTGTATCTTTTAAAAACATAATTTAAAAATGCGAATAGATGATGAACATAATCTATTTATATAACTGAATAATCAACTATTTCAAAATCGCTTCGGTTTAAGGTGCTTACATTTATTATGTCTAATTTGACTGATATTCCAACGACGACTTCGAGTAATCCAGAGTCTACACTTGTTGTTGGACGGAAGCCGCAGGATTCTAATCTGCACTATCAACTAAAGACTGAAGATTGTATTCGGCATGTGTGGTTTAAACCAAAACTTAAATTGGTTTCACTGGATCACCATAATGGGCAAAGATTCGTTAATCAGGAACCACGTCCTGCACAGCTCAACCAATGGAATTTATATAAATGGTTGATGGCTCGTAAAAGCTTTACCTGGCAAGGTGATTTCGCGAAAGAGCAACAGGATTTTATTCAAACCAAACGTGCTAAGCCTGAGGCTCGTCCGCATGCAGATTTAGAAGATTGGCAAGTATGGTTTGTTGGTCATGCTACGGTTTTAATTCAAATTGGTCCATATAACTTCTTAACCGACCCTGTATGGGCGGATTATGTAAGCCCAAAGCACGGGAGTGGACCGAAACGTGTTATCCCTGCAGGGATTGCACTTGAAGATTTACCACAGATTCACGCAGTATTACTCAGTCATAATCACTATGATCATATGGATTTAGCGAGTTTGAATTGGCTACATCAAAAATTTGCTATGCCGATCTATACAGGTCTAGGAAATGCAGCCTATTTACCGAAAGCATTTCATGTGATTGAGATGGATTGGTGGCAGTCTGCCTTATTCAAAGATTTTAAAATTGTCTACACGCCTGCCCAACATGGTTCTGGTCGAGGGCTTCGTGATCAAAACCTTGCATTATGGGGTGGTTTTTCAATTTTATCTGAGCATGGTCATTGTTACTTTGCTGGTGATACAGGCTATGCACAACATTTTAAAGAGATTCACCAGCGCTTAGGTGCACCAAGGATTGCTTTACTGCCAATCGGTGCATATGAACCAAGAGTATTGATGCAATATCTACATATGAATCCTGCTGATGCATTCCAAGCACATAAAGATTTACACGCAAAACGTTCACTAGCGATTCACTATCGTACTTTTCAGTTAACAGATGAAGATCGGAATCAACCTGAGTTGGATCTGCACCAAGCGATGAAAAATGCATCTAAATTTATCAGTCCGTTTTATTGTATTCGGGAAGGTAAAAAACTAATTGTTTGAATAAAAAAAAACCGCTGATAACAGCGGTTTTTTTATGGAGATATTAATTAAAGTAAGCCAGGATTTCCTTGTGCTGGGTCAGTTGCACGTGCAGCCTGTGCATCAGCTACGGTCATGCCTAATGCTTTTGCAACACCCTCGCCATATGCTGGGTCACAAGCATAGCAGTTACGAATATGACGATACTTAATGAAATCTAATGCATCGCCCATTGCTGCGGCTGTATTGTCAAATAAAGCCTGTTTTTGCTGATCATTCATGAGATTGAATAATGCGCGTGGTTGACTGAAATAGTCATTGTCATCTTCGCGGTAATCCCAGAAATCTGCCGCACCAGAAATTTTTAATGGTGGCTCTTTATATTGTGGCTGTTCCTGCCATTGGCTGAAACTATTTGGTTCATAGTGTGGCAAAGCACCATAGTTACCATCAGTACGACCTTGACCATCGCGACGGTTTGAGTGAACAGGGCAACGTGGTGCATTCACTGGAATTTGATAATGGTTAACACCAACACGGTAGCGTGCAGCATCTGCATAGTTGAACAGACGTGCTTGAAGCATACGGTCAGGTGAGAAGCTGATGCCTGGCACTAAGTTACTTGGAGCAAAGGCAGCTTGTTCTACGTCTTGGAAGTAGTTTTCAGGGTTACGATTAAGTTCGAATTCACCGACTTCGATCAAAGGATAGTCACCTTTAGGCCATACTTTGGTTAAGTCAAATGGGTGATATGGAACTTTCTCTGCATCTAGCTCAGGCATGATTTGGACGTACATTTTCCATTTCGGGAAATCACCACGTTCAATCGCATCAAATAAGTCAGTTTGAGAGCTTTCGCGATCTTTCGCAATAATCGCTTCAGCTTCTGCATCAGTTAAATTCTTAATGCCTTGTTGCGTGCGCATATGGAATTTAACCCAGAAGCGTTCGTTGTTGGCATTAATGAAACTGAAGGTATGGCTACCAAAACCATGCATGTGACGGTAACCATCTGGGATACCTCGGTCTGACATGACAATCGTCACTTGATGTAATGCTTCTGGAAGTAAAGTCCAGAAATCCCAGTTGTTGGTTGCACTACGTTTGTTGGTTTTAGGATCGCGTTTTACTGCTTTGTTTAAGTCAGGGAACTTACGCGCATCACGTAAGAAGAAAACTGGAGTGTTATTACCTACTAAATCCCAGTTACCTTCTTCAGTGTAGAATTTCATTGCGAAACCGCGGATATCACGTTCAGCATCTGCTGCACCACGTTCGCCAGCAACTGTAGAGAAGCGCACAAAAATATCGGTTTTTTTACCGATTTCAGAGAATAATTTAGCGCGAGTATATTGCGTAATATCATGGGTAACAGTGAAGGTACCAAATGCCCCAGAACCTTTCGCGTGCATACGACGCTCAGGAATCACTTCACGAACGAAGTTACCTAGTTTTTCATTCAGCCATAAATCTTGTGCAAGTAAAGGACCACGTGCACCTGCTGTCATACTGTTTTGGTTGTCTACTACAGGAGCACCAGCATCAGTTGTTAAGTGGGTGACAGGACATTTTTTTGAGTCATCGCTCATATTCATTCTCCATTTATAATATATGTCTTTCTTGATGGTTGGCTGAGCATTCACTTTTATAAGATCTAGCGCTTCCAATACCAGAGACATGAACCGTTTTGTTCGATCATTCTAAAGCAACATTGTGACAAGAATGTGTGTTTTATTGAGTTTACAAATTCATCATAAATCATGATGCGTTCAATTGGAGTGTTTAATTTGTAAATAAAATTCCAATTACCCTCATATAAATTAAGGGTTTATTTGAATATTCACCAATAGAATATTTGGTTCAGGTTAAAAGGATTTAACGATGATTTACAGTAAGGTTTTGGTTGTGCAATTTTTGGATAAGAATCATAAGTTTGGTTGTTTAAGTGTTTGAATCGTGCTGTCATGAAGCAATGCGTGATTACTTCATGACGGTGATTAACATAATAATCTTTGTTAAACATCAAGCACAATGATTGGCGAGCGAGCTACAGTGTTGCATAGCGTAATGCGATGTTGAATAGTGGATGAATCAACTTCTAACTGAGTTTGACCTTCCAATTTAGTGCATACACAGGCTTTGCATAAACCTTGTTGACAACCGCTTGGCAGTTTCAGTCCAGCTTGACGCGCGGCTTCAAGTAAAGTGACATTCCCTTCAATGTCGATACTTGTATTACTCTTTTTGAAAATCACTCGACGTGTAACACCGTCAGACTCAAAATTGAAAGGAGTAGGTTTAAAATTTTCTGTGTGAAATGCTGCTGCTTTAACGCCTGCTTGAATAAGTTGTTGGCGAGCAGAATCGATTAATGCTTGAGGGGCGCAGGCATATACGTGTTGGCGTTTAAAATCTCGAATATAAGGTTGGAAAATTTCGAGACTAAAACGTCCTTGTCGTAAATCAGATGTCGACTCGTTCTGAACTTTGGAGCAGATGAAGTGAATATTCAAATTCGAATGCTTTGCGATTTGACGAATCTCATTTTCAAACAAAATAGAATTTTCATCATGGTTAAAGTAAAACAAATGAGCTTCAGCTTTACTTTCGATACGCTGATATTTTCTTAACATGCTTAAAATTGGCGTAATACCGACTCCTGCTGCGATAAAGATTAACTTCGGCGGGAGGGTGTCTAAAACAAAATCAGGTGTAGATTGTGGTGGACTTACAATCTTCACCTCCGTATTTACAGGAACATGATCATGAATATAGTGAGAAACGATGCCCGCAGGTGTACGTTTCACTGCTATTTCAAAATAGCCATCTGCACTTTGGCTTTCATGCAATAAGCTGTATTGACGAATATAGGTTTGCCCATTTATTTCAAAACTTAATGAAATAAATGCGCCAGCCTGCCATCTTAAATGTTCCCAACCTTGAGGCTTGCTCATTTTGAGTGTTTTGACTTGACCATTAAGCTGTATTTCGACTTGTATAACTTTTGCCGACGCATTATAGAACTGTGGCTTGTGTAAATATGTCATGGTTGAGGGGGGCTGATATTGAATTCCTCGTTTGATACGTTTTAGTAATTCTTTTGGTCGAATCAGTAATTTGAAAGGGTTATTTTTTTCTTGATTACCAAAAGGTAGAGTTCTTTTAATGAGGCTGAGCGGTATCGCTGGAATCAGCTTTTCCATGGGTGAATTGTGATAAGGCAAATGATATTTTTCACAAATACTACGTACTACAGCTTTGATTTGTCTTTGACGATTACATGCTAAATCTGGAAATAAATGATGCTCAAGATGTGTATCTAATCCGCCATAAAAGATTTCAAATGGAGGTGGATTTGGATACGGGACCTCATCATCAAGGATTTTTTTGAGAAACTGATCCAGCGGTGCATATGGGATAAAATTGGTGGTACTTTTAATCTGTCGTATGAAATATTCTTCTTGCGTCTCATCAGGTCCAGGATCTGAATAAAGCTCCAAATTTTCAGCGTGATGTTCTAAGAAGAGGATATGAAGTAAAAAACCATAGCCTATCGTTGTTGTAAGATAATTTCCGATAAAAACAGGTAATTTTTTTGACCATTTTGCAGCGACTGGTGCTTCAATAAACTGTTTTTGAGCATGAGCTTTTATGAGACGAAGTGATTGAGTAAAGGTTTCTTTGGAAAGGATCTTTCGACCTTCTGTACGTGCTGCTGATGTGGCTGTATAGAGTGTGAAATAGTAGGATGGAGTGATCATCAGCGCACTGTAAATCAGCAATTGAACACTGTGATGCCCATACCAGCTTTGACCTACCAAGCTTCTTAAAAAGGAATACCCTAAATCATGATCTTTGCCAACGATGTTGGTAAATGGATGATGATTTTGATGATGCATGACGCGCCATTCACGAGGATCAGTCACAAAGTCCCATACCCAGCGTTCTGAATGAAACTCGGTTGCTTGGGGGAGGTGATCATAACTTCCGTGCATGATGTTATGACCGAGCTCTGAAAATTCGAGTAGGGTGTGTAAACAACCCAGAATAATGCCCCGTCCCCAAGATTCTAAACATATACATTCACGAATAAGTTGCTCACTGCGTAATTTTATAGCCTTTGAATATGCAGCAACATTTTGAATATGATCAATATCTTGGTCGTTCATCTCGCCTTTGGTTTTTTGATATAACGCCGTGAGTTCATTGACCAGGCTTTGCTGTTCCTCAGCAAGATTGGCATACATGTTCATAAAAATTCCATTTTCTTTTTTTATGAATATAAGAGATTGAATTCACTTGTAGAATGATAATTAAACAGTTAAATTTGACATTAGATGACAA
Source organism: Acinetobacter sp. 24-47-39 (assembly GCF_056783825.1). Classification (NCBI taxonomy): domain Bacteria; kingdom Pseudomonadati; phylum Pseudomonadota; class Gammaproteobacteria; order Moraxellales; family Moraxellaceae; genus Acinetobacter; species Acinetobacter sp. 24-47-39. Next base: position 27,505 of record NZ_JBWYIP010000008.1, on the reverse strand, counting down.
ATAAAAACGCGAACAATGATGCTTAATTCATGGAAGTTTTTAAGGGAAGCGAATACAGCTCGGGTACTATGTCATGTTGCTGAAAGCTACGGTATTACTTTTGAGCAATGCCTAGAAAATACACAACTGACGAAACAGGATCTTTATCGAGAAAATTTTGAAATCCAAGAGCGAAATGAATTACAGATCATCAGAAATATTCTGAATCTAATCTCTGATGAACATCCCATTGCGCTCGAAGCTGGGCTTCGACATCACACCACCACATTAGGGGCTTGGGGATTTGCAATTTTAAGTAGTGCCAATGTCAGAGAAGCGTTGTTGATTGCGATACGGTATCTAAAATTAGGTGCAATTTTTTCTGATGTGGCTTTGCAAGAAGATGGTGAATTTACACATTTAAATTTATTTCATCATGACCTAAGTGCTGATATGCAATTATTTATTTTAGAAAGAGATATTGCGACCATCATCACACTTCAAAATGACATTCTTGGTGCTCAATTACCATTTCAGATAGATTTAGCTATGGCCAAGCCTTGCTATGCAAATCAGATAGAAGAATTAACTGGTTATCCTATTTTCTATGAGAAACCACAAAGTCGAATCACTATTCAATCTGAATTGTTGCTTACCCCATTGCGTCAAGCTGATGACTTCACTTTTATGCGTTACCAGAAAGAGTGTGAGCATGTATTTCGACGCCGAAAAAGCTTAGGGGACTATAGTAAAAAAATACGCGAGTTTTTATTAAAGAATGCATCACAAATGCCGACGATTGAAGATATATCCAAAGCTTTAGCTGTCAATGTTCGTACCACTCAGCGCAATTTAGCCAATGAAGGGATTACGTTTCACCAATTGGTTAAAAATTTACGTGAGGATTTGGCAGATGATTTGTTGCTGGGTACTGATCTTACAATAGATCAAATTTCTGAACGGTTGGGTTATGCTGAAGTATCTGTATTTTCTAGAGCATTCAAGCGCTGTAAGGGTATGCCACCAGCAAAATATCGAAAGATGATGCAACAATAGTAAGAGATAATACTGAGATCATATTAAGACGTTGATAAAAATTTAATGACAATTCAAGTCATCATTTGCACTAGATAATCTACTTTCAAAAGCTATACTCGATAATATAAATAATCAAGTTATAGATAAAAATTCCAAAGAGGGTGCGTTTATGTCGGCATGGATGACACATCAAATACATAATCAATTTGATGAGCTTCAAGATTACAATCTATATACAACAGATCCAATCTTACAAGAAATCTTACAGCGTTATGGCAGTAGAAACTCAGTCCATTTAAGTGAATTTGGTGCAGTCGTAGGTTGTGAAAGCTTTTATCACCATGCTGATCTTGCCAATAAACATCCTCCTATTTTACATAGTTTTGATGCTCGAGGCAGGCGGGCAGATTTTGTTGAATTTCATCCTTCATGGCACAAATGGATGGCGTTAAATCGTAAATATGCGGTTCATGCACATCCTTTTCTAAATTTCACTCAAGAATCTGGTTGGGTGGATTGGGCAGCAAAGTTCTTCCTCAGTGGTCAAGTGGAGTGTGGAAACTTATGTCCAAATTCAATGACCTTGGGCAGCATTCCATTGATTCAAAAAGAACCTGAGCTGTGGAAAAAACTAGGAGATAAACTTTTATCCACTGAATATGATGAACGCGATTTACCAATTGCTCAGAAAAAATCGATTTGGATTGGAATGGGCATGACTGAAAAGCAGGGTGGTTCTGATGTGCGTGCTAATGAAACGACAGCTGTTCCAGTTGGGCAGTCTGGAAGAGGACAAGCCTATTTACTAACTGGGCATAAATGGTTTTTTTCAGCACCTATGTGCGATGCACATTTGGTTGTTGCTAAAACTGAGCATGATGGATTGGCGTGTTTCTTTGTGCCGCGTTGGTTGGAAGATGGAACAAAAAATGCGATTCATATTCAACGGCTCAAAGAGAAGGTTGGAAATCGCAGCAACTCCAGCTCTGAGGTCGAATTTAAAGAAGCTTGGGGCATTATGATAGGGGAGGCTGGACGTGGCATTCCGACGATTATTGAAATGGCGAACTATACCCGATTAACGTGTGCGGTAGGTTCAAGTGGCATTATGCGTCAGGCCCTAGTACAAAGCATTGCCTATACTCGTCAACGTCAAGCATTTGGTAAGAGACTCATTGAGCAGCCATTAATGCGGTCTGTGCTCACAGATCTTGCTTTAGAAACTGAAGCGGCAGTGCAGTTGAGTTTCCATTTGGCTCATTGTTATGAACATGACAGCGAACTTTGTTTGGCATGGAAACGTATCATGACACCAGCAGCAAAATTTTGGGTCTGTAAAAGAGCAGTAGAGATGACTGGTGAAATGATGGAAGTCTTCGGTGGCAATGGCTACGTTGAACATGGCATCATGGCTCGTCTCTTTAAAGAAGCACCTGTGAACACCATTTGGGAAGGGTCAGGTAATGTCATGTGTCTCGATGTGCTTCGTGCTATTTCACGTGATCCTGAATCAATCGAGCATTTATTTAAAGATTTAGCATCTACTGCAAGTCACGACAAAATACTTAATGAAGAGTTGCAGGGACTGTTTAGATTATTTCATCAGGAACCTGATGATTTACAATTTATGGGGAGAAGCTTAGTCAGTCGTTTGGTTGTGCTCTCTCAAGCAGTATTGCTGAAACGTTATGCGCCAGATTTTATTGCCAATGCTTTTATTGCGACGCGTTATCAAAAATTTCATGGTCAAGTGGTGGGAATGCTTGATCCTAAACAAGTAGATGTGACCTCAATTTTAAATCGAGCATTTGCCGCTTAATTATTTTCCAAAACCCTTTTCTGATAGACAGCCAACACATAGATGCGGTTGGCTGTTATCGATACATAAAAATAAATAAGTACGACAGTGTGAAAAAATAGAATTCACTAGAATCGTGTCATTAAAAATTTTTAAATTTTGATCATATTAAAGTGAATAAAACATGTTGATCAAAAGTTATCTCCTCAATAAAGATTATTCGTCATTATGCACATGCAAAAAAAATCAAAAAAATTAAAGTATTTTTTGGTCTTAGTGGTATTGGTTGCTTTAGCTCTTTCTGTTTATTTCTATATTCAGTCACAAAAAAAGCAGCCAGAACCGCAGACCGTTGAAGTCACTCAAGGTGATCTAACGCAGATTGTTAAAGCCACAGGTGAAATTTATGCATCTGATATTGTCTCCGTGGGTGCACAAGTCTCAGGTCAAATTCAAAAGCTGTATATCAAGTTAGGACAGGATGTAAAAAAAGGCGAATTAATCGCTGAAATTGACTCGACAACACAGTTGGACAAGCTCAATACCAGTAAAGCCGAACTTGAAGCTGCGAAGGCAGACTTGGCAGCGAAACGTGTCGCTTTACAAACTTTAAAACAAAACTATCAGCGTAAATTAACCTTATACAAAGCTGAAGCAGGCTCTCGTGAAGAGCTCGAACAGGCGAATAATCAGCTTAAACAAGCGATTGCAGATGTTGAGTCAAATGAATATCGGCTGAAACAATTACAGATTAATGTGAATACAGCACAAACTGAATTGGGCTACACACAGATTCGCTCTCCATTGACGGGTACCGTGGTTTCCATGCCTGTTGAAGCTGGTCAAACCATTAACTTTGCACAAACGACACCTTTGATCGCGACGATCGCCAACTTGAATAAGATGGAAATCCGAATGCAGGTCGCAGAAGGTGACTACACTAAATTAAAAGAAAACATGCCAGTTAAATTTAGCACCTTGGCAGACCCCAATGTGAAATTAGATGGTGTGATTCAAAGTATTGATCCTGCTTTAACGACCCTGACCAAAGGAACTTACGACGATAAAAATGAAAATGCGAATGCAGCAGTGTTCTACTATGCAAGAATGTTGGTGGACAACCCTGAGCGTAAACTCAGTATCGGTATGACAACCCAAAATGACATTATTGTAAATCAAAAAAAGAATGTGCTGAAAATTCCGAAAACAACGGTGATTGGATATGGATCAGATGCCATGGTTTACCTCTATCAACCTGATACAAAACCTCAACCAAGAAAAGTCGTGACTGGAATTTCTGACTCAAATGATATTGAAATTAAGTCTGGTTTAAAGTTGGGTGAAAAAATTTTGGCAGAGGCACCTGACGATAGTGCGAATACATCAGGCGATACTCAATGAGTTTGATTGAACTAAAAAAAATAAATAAATTTGTAGGTCCAGAAAATAATCAACAACACATCCTAAAAGATGTCAGTCTCAGTATTGAACAGGGTGAGTTTATTTCGATTATTGGGCAATCAGGTTCAGGTAAGTCTACTTTAATGAATTTACTTGGATGTTTGGATCAAGCCTCTTCAGGACAGTTTCTGTTTCGTGGACAAGATATTTTCTTATTGAGTAATGATGAGCTTTCATCGTTACGTTTAAAAAGTTTTGGGTTTGTGTTCCAACGCTATAATTTATTGAATGCTTTATCTGCTTTAGAGAATGTCGCCTTGCCCGCGATTTATTCAAATTTGAATGCAGAAAACCGTGCAGATCGAGCACTGCAACTTTTAGCTCAGCTCGGTTTAGCTGATAAGAGTGACAATAAACCCAATGAAATGTCGGGTGGACAGCAGCAACGAGTCAGTATTGCCCGCGCGCTTATGAATGGTGGTGAGGTTATTTTAGCCGATGAACCCACAGGCGCTTTGGATTCTGAAAGTGGTGAAATGGTCTTGCAAATTTTGGAAGATCTACACCGTCAAGGGCATACGATTATTTTAGTTACTCATGATAAAAGTATTGCAGAACGTGCAGATCGTGTCATTGAAATTAAAGATGGACGCATTCTTTCGGATACGCAGCGTAAATCTTTAGGGCAAGTTTCTCCATCAAAAGTTTTTCATGCGGACATGAAATTCAGCTTTGTTTCCCAAGTCTATGAAGCGATGAAAATGTCTTTGCACTCAATTTTCGCCAATCGTTTAAGGTCATTTTTGACCATGCTAGGGATTATTATTGGCATTTGCTCAGTCATCATTGTCATTGCCATTGGTAATGGCGCAAAAGAAAAGTTTTTGAATGATTGGGGAGGATTGAAAACAGCAACACTTGAGATTTATCCGGGGGGAACAGCTTTAGCTGCATCTGCCAGCCGTTTAAATATGGATGATTTAAATGCTCTCAATGAGATGAAAGAAATTACCCATGTTTCTCCACATGTCAGTTTAAGCGGGAACATGATTTATCAAAATCGTAATATTGATGTGAGTGCAACAGGTGCAGATGGTTTTTATTTAAAAATTAGAAACATGAAAGTTCAACATGGTCGCTTTTTTACACAGAGCGATGTTGAACAGCGCTCCCAAATCGTAGTGATTGATAAGCAAGCTGCTGAAAAATTATTTGGACAGCAAAAATTAGCTTTAGGTAAAACAGTCTTATTTAATAAGCGTTCTTATGAAATTGTTGGAATCGCTGAACCTCAATATAGCTCAGGTTCTTCACAAATTTGGATGCCTTATAATGTATTGATGTCGCAAATTTCAAGTAGTGATAATGTCAATCTGCTGACTGCGGTACTACATCAAAATACGGACCCAGTGAAAGCCGAAAAGAAAGTGAGGCAACTATTGATTGCTCGTCATGGTGTGGAGGATTTTGATATATACAACAGCGATGAGTCTATGAAGTCCTTTGAAAAATATTTAGGAACGATGACTTTCTTTATTTCTGCAGTAGCCTTTATTTCATTGGTCGTAGGTGGCGTTGGTGTGATGAATATCATGCTCGTTTCTGTGACCGAGCGAATTAAGGAAATTGGCTTACGAATAGCAGTTGGTGCTCGCCAAAGTGATGTGCAGGCTCAGTTTTTGATTGAATCTGCAGTTTTATGTTTAATTGGTGGCGTAATTGGTGTTGCGATCGCCTTGATCGCCAGTTTTATTTTTAATGCGATTAGCTCAGATTATAAGATGGTATTTTCATGGTCAGTTGCTATTATCGCACTGCTATTTTCAACGCTGGTTGGTTTGATCTTTGGTTATATGCCCGCTAAACGTGCTGCAAACTTAAAACCAATTGAAGCCTTAGCCCATGAATAAGAAAAAATTAGAGATGGCTGTTCAGTGAGTATTGTCTGTATTAACAGGTATTCAAAGTTCAAGATACTAAAGTTAACATTTTTTATCGTGGAATTTATTGTTGCAAATCAGTCTAATATTTTAACTGCAAATTCAATTTTTTTACTTACTAAACCGTAAGTACTTCTCATCCTTCTTCTGCCTCAATAAGCTTTTAATTCGCCTTGTTGCACTGCCACATCCGCAGTATGACGAGGGGGAATATGGCACTTTTGCTTTAAAGCTTATTTAAAAAATAAAGATCAATAAGAACCATAGATAAATTTATCTCATGAGGCTGATATGACAAAACTCCTAACCACTAGTTTATTTGTGACCACCATTGCTTTAAGTGGCTGTAATGATTCTGATGATAAAAGTCCAAAAGATTCATCAAATCCATCTCCACTCACTTTGCAGACTTATACTCCTGGAGAGGATGCTGTTTTTGCCGTTGCATCAACTTTAATTTCAGGAAAAAAAGATGCTATTTTGGTCGATGCTCAATTTCAGAATCAATACGCTAAAGACGTAGTCAATCTGATTAAGAAATCAGGTAAAAATTTAAAATATATTTATATTTCCCATAGTGACCCTGACTATTATTTTGGAACCAATGAAATTTTAAAAGCATTTCCAAATGCTAAGGTTGTTTCAACCGCGCAGACAGCTTATTTGATACAAGCCTCTAAAGAAGATAAGTTATCAGTTTGGCAGCCACAATTAGCAAAAGGCGATGCCCCTGAAAAGATTATTATTCCTGAAGCCTTAAATTCAGGATATATGGAATTAGATGGGCAAAAGATTCAAGTCCAACTTGATCCAGAGGATTCCGCACATAGTTTCTTATGGATTCCAAGTTTAAAAACAGCATTGGGTGGTATTTCGGTCGCTTATGATGAGCATTTGTGGATGGCCGATACCAATGGTGTGCAAGGGATCGATCTTTGGAAGAAGCAAATTGATAAAATACTGAGTTTAAATCCTGAAAAAGTGATCCCAGGTCATTATGTAAAAAGTGACTTTTCACCTAAGCCATTGGATTGGATTAAAGGGTATTTAACGAACTTTAAAACAGCAGTTACTGAAAATCAAAGCTCGGAGGGGATTTTGGGATATATGAAAGCAAAGTATCCAGATCTTGAGTCGAGTGAAGAAGTGCTAAAAATGTCTGCACAAGTATTTGCCAAAGAAACCGATTGGAAAGTTGCATCTCCTTATCCGCCAATAGGACAAAAAATTCAAGTCGATTTTACGAGTTTGAAATTTGATCTTGATGTCAAAGACCATCAGAACCTAACTTTTACAGGTGCTGGTGGCGCAGTTGGGCCAGATCTTTCTGAAGCGGTAAAATATACACCTGTTGAGATTGCTAAAAATATTTTTATGGTTTATTGGCATGAGGATAAATCAGGAGATAATGTCGTTCATATTCAAGATTATAATCGAGATATCGTTTACACCAACATTGCTGGGAATGATGGAACAATTCATCTTAAAGGCAAAATACTAGGCGTCAAAGGTGTAATCAAGGACATCGGTTTACAACAAGCATTGAATAAACCATTCTTCGCTATTGGACAGACTTTGGCGTTAAACATCAATGGTCAAACGCAGCGTCTTGAATTCAAAGACCAAGGTCTTTTAAATATCACATCAGGACAAAATACATCTGCCAATATTGAATATGTAGCCACACAGGTTGGACCTGAGCAGTTTATGGTGTATTGGACAGATGATGCGACTAGAGAAAATGTTGTATTAGTCATCGATCAAAAGCAAAAGATCGTTTACCAAAATATCGCAATGCCAGATGGAAAATTTAATCATCATCGAGGTACATTTAGTCTTCTACCGAAATAATGATGATTTAGTCCTTTCTATGCTGTGTAAGAGCACCTTTGGGTGCTCGAGTTATTGATCAATTTAACATAGAAAAATGGCAGAGCTAATCTTAAACATTGTATACCTTCGATGTAGGTCATTGAAAAAACCATTATCAAGTTGCTTGTATAATGTACAAAAAAGCGTAATATCGCTTTCCCATCATGAAGGATGGATAAACTGAAGGTGATTAAAAAATGGCAAAGAAAAAAGCGTTGCCAGAAGTTGTGATTCACAACTTTGTGGCAAAACATATGCATGAAGTCAACAAAAGCCAAGTTTTTGTAGATCGTAAGAAAAATGCAAAACGTGGCTACAGCAAGCATAAAAAAGGGAGATATTCGAATGACTATCTCCCTTTTTTATATGCCTAAACACGTGAAGATTATTCTGCTCCACCGATACTTCCACAGCAATCTATATCAACATGTGATGATAATTCGCCCAGTTGGTATTCAAAACTCATCGTTGAGCCATGACCTAGCGTATGATTTGAAATAGATTTGTTAGGTGTTGAACTACTTTTTAATTTACTAACATATAAATGAAATAGAATTACCGAGATCGCTACGATCGACATGAAGATAAAAAAAGCCAATTGATCATGTTGTTACTCAGCTGTATCTCTGCTTAAACGGGGATTCGTATTAAGCATTTACAATACGATTCGATTTCACCATATCCGCTAAACCATGGTGACGGAAATAATATTCCATCCAACTTTTCACAATGAGTGGATTACTCATTTTCACCACTTCATCTAAAAGCGTTTGCGCATCTACCATTGGAACATGACAAATTGCTTTACGGACTCTGAGAATATTGCTCGAACTCATTGAAAGCGTATTAAAGCCCATTGCCATCAGTAAAATTGCTGAGAGTGGATCGCCAGCCATTTCACCACAAATACTGACAGGTTTGTCATATTTATGACACTCTTGAACTAAGCGTTGCAATGCTCGAAGCACTGAGGGATGGAAGTGAGAATAAACACTCGATACACGTGGGTTATTACGGTCGACTGCCAACAAATATTGGATTAAATCATTCGAACCCACAGAGAAGAAATCAACTAATTCTGCAAACTCACCAATTTGAAGTAAAACACTAGGTACTTCCACCATGATGCCAATTTTAGGACGATTAATTTTAACTTGTTCTTCTTCCTGAACCGCAGCTAAGTCACGCTCAATAATATAAAGCGCTTCTTCTACTTCACTGACGCTGGTGATCATTGGCAGCAAAATATGCAAATTATTCAAACCAACACTGGCTTTTAACATCGCACGAATTTGTGAAGAGAAAATCTCAGGATGATCCAAGGTAAAACGAATCCCTCTCCATCCTAATGCTGAGTTTTCTTCTTCTATTTCGAAATAAGGTAAATCTTTATCTGCACCAATATCCAAAGTACGCATCACGACTGGTTTATTGGCAAAGTGACTAAGTTGTTGACGGTAAATCGCCCGTTGCTCTTCTTCACCCGGGAAACGATCACGCAACATAAATGGAATTTCTGAACGATAGAGTCCGACACCTTTGGCACCGCGTTGTACACCACGCACGACATCAATCATTAAACCTGTATTCACAAATAAGCGTACTGCAACACCATCAGGAGTGATGGCATCTTTGGTTTCATACTGTTTAAGATCTTTGGCGATTTGTTCTTCTTCTTTTTGGATGTCACGATAACGTTGACGTAAACGGCGTGGTGGATTGATAAATACACGTCCTTGATAGGCATCAACAATCATTTCCACATCATCAAGGGTAGTCACCGGAAGTTCGGTGACACCAACAACTGTGGGGATACCCAAAGCACGTGCTACAATCACCATATGTGAATTGGCAGCCCCTTCAGACGTCACAATCGCTGCAATCTTATCGACAGGTAGTTCAACCAGTGCTGCCGTACTGATTTCTTCACCCACGATGATACTGTCATTACTCAGTTCTCGGTGACTTAAATCATCTTCTTGAAGCGCTGCTAAAATACGACGCCCAAGGTCTTTTAGGTCTGCAACACGTTCTCGTAAATAATCGTCTTCCATTTGTGCAAAGATTGCCACATGACGATCAATAACGTGTTTAACTGCACCTTGAGCCCAGTGACCATCACGGATTAACTCTTTGATTTCAGCAGGCAGGGCATTCTCATCCAACATTCTCAAGAATACGCTAAATAATGCACGTTCCTCAGACATCAAAGAATCTTGCATTTTATCATCAAGTGATTGAATTTCTTGGCGAACTGAATCAACCGCATGATCGAGTAATTCAAGCTCTTCACTGATATCTTCAGCTTCGCGGTCAGGTACTGAACCTAAATCTGCGGGTGGATAAAGAATAAGTGCACGACCTAATGCAATACCACCTGCACCTGATGATCCTTGAAATGTTTTATAGGTTGGAGAATTATTTGGCTTACGGAAAACATCAATATTTCCAACTGCATGCGCATGGGCGATAACGCCAGAAAGTTGCGCACAAAGTGTGACTAAAAACGATTCAGCAGCTTCGCTAAAGTCTTGTGGTTCAGTATTTTGAACCACGAGAACGCCCATGACTTTTCGACGATACATGACAGGAACGCCAAGGAAAGAGTTATAAATCTCTTCACCCGTTTCTGGGAAATACGCGAAACGCTCATGCTTAAACGCATTCTCGATATTGACGATTTCCTCGCGTTGCCCAACGAGTCCGACCAAACCCTCACCCAGCTGCAGTGAGACATTGCCAATAGATTCAGCATTTAAGCCTTTGGAAGCCATCAGAACGTAACGTTGGTTACGTTCATCAAGTAAATAAATAGAGCACACATCTACATGCATTGCTTCAGAAATTTGGTTGACCATAATTTCTAACGAATCATGCAAACTGACAGACGCATTGATTTCTTGGACAATGCGCCGTAAAGAGTCTAATTGCATGTTCGACATGTAGCGGTGCTCCTCTTAAAGGGATGTAATTATGGTGATTATTCAAATAGTCGAAATAAAAATCAAACATTTAAATTCAATGTTTAATATAAATCATGCTATGGCAGATGCATACACAATTCCAACATGGCACGACGGTAAACATCTTTTTTGAAGTTCACCACTTGGCCTAGTGGATACCAATAGCTGACCCATTGCCATTGATCAAACTCTGGCGGATCATTCAAGTTCAACTGAATATGATTCGTTGACGCGACTAATTTCAATAAAAACCATTTTTGCTTTTGTCCGATACACACAGGATCAGAATCTGATCTGATGTAGCGAAGTGGCAAACGATAATGTAACCAACCTTCGGTCTGAGCAATTATTTGGACGTGCTCCGGCAATAACCCGACTTCTTCACGGAGTTCCCTGAAAAGTGCCTGTTCTGGAGTTTCACCAAATTGGATGCCTCCTTGAGGAAATTGCCAAGCATTGTGACCAATGCGTTTTGCCCATAAAACTTGTCCAATATCATTTGCCAAAATGATCCCGACATTCGGTCGGAAACCTTCTGAGTCGATCATTTGGCACCTAAAATTTATTAAATTCGTTGACTTTGGGTTCGGGGGCATCCACTCTCTATGCCCAACTCGAAAAGTTCAAAGTAATAATGTTTTAAAATTGCTATGATCTTAACGAATTTCTATCGACTAGCGGAGATAGATTTACATTTTTTTTCTTAAATTTCAGTTTGAACGAGTAATTTCATGAAATTGGCGTTGTTTGATTTAGATCACACCTTGTTAAATACCGACTCTGACCATTCTTGGGGCGAGTTTTTAGTCAATGAAGGCTTGGTTGATCCAGTTCGACATCGTGCCATGAATGATAAATTTTATGAAGATTACAAAGCGGGACAACTTGATCCAATTGCCTACAACGAATTCGTATTTGAATTTTTAACACAACATGACAATGAGTATTTAACCGACTTACATCAGCTTTTTATGCAAAAAGTCATTCGACCTCAAATGCGTCCTGAAGGTTATAAAGCGATTCAACGTCATCAAGATGCTGGGCATCAATTAGTAGGGATTACCGCAACATCAGATTTTATTACTGCACCCATTTTTCGTGAATTTGGTATTACAGAAATTATTGCAACCAATGCAGAAGTGGTTGATGGTAAATATACGGGTAAAGTCATTAATATTCCGTGTTATCAAAAAGGTAAATTGGCACGATTAGATCAATGGCTTGAGGGACGAGACGTTACTGAATCATGGGCATATTCAGACTCTATTAATGATCGATTCTTATTGGAATATGCGGATCATGCGATTGCAGTCAATCCAGATGATCGTCTTGAAGCATTGGCTAAAGAGCAGGGTTGGGATATCCAAGACTGGTCCATTTAAGACAATTTTATTCTCAAAATTCAAAATTGCTAAAGCCATTGTATCAATGGCTTTTTTTCATTGATCAGCATTGAAATAACTTGAGATGAAATTCAGCATAAATTTACAGACGCTTTCATCGCTTGGTGATATCTTATGCGGAAACAATTAACTTAAAATTAATCAAAATCATAAGGAATACAGGATGCTAAATGCAGAGCCAAGAATGACCAACTTATTTGAGCAATTAGGATTGGATTCTAGCGAGCAAGCTATTGCAGAATTTATTGAAATACATCAGTTAGAAGCTGAAACCTTTTTGACTGAAGCAAGTTTTTGGTCTGAAGGTCAACGTCAATTTTTGAAAGAAAAATTATGTTCAGATGGTTCATGGGCATTAATTATCGATCAGCTCAATGAGTCTTTACATGAAGATTCATTGAAGAAAAAAGCTTAAGTAGCTCACTTGTCTTAATAAAGTAAAAAGTCATCTTATTAGATGACTTTTTAAATATCGAGTGCCGAAATTATTTCATTAAATCAACCAGTGCCTTGGCTGCCTTAGATTGGGTGCGTCCCGGATGCCAAACCATACCCAATTGACGCTGCATTTCTAAATTAATATCCAGTCTGACCAAGTCTTGATTGACTAAAGTACTTGGCAGGACAGACCAACCTAACCCAATAGAAGCCAACATGCGAATGGATTCAAGCGGATTATTGCTCATGGACACTTTAGGTTTTAATCCATTTTTTTCAAATTCTGCAAGGGTGATCTGCGCTGTATATGTTTGAGCTGCAGGTAATAAACTTGGGTACTGCATGAGATCTTCAAGGCTTAAATTTTTCATATTTGCCAATGGATGAAAAACTGCAGCAACGAAAACCAAAGGATCACTCCATAAAGGAACATATTTTAAACGTTCATCTAGGACAGGGGGTAAGGTTAAGAATGCCAGTTCAAGGTCACCGGCTAACACTTTTTCATGCGCTTGTTCTGAATCTACAAAATGCACATCTAATGTCACATCAGGATATTGCTGAACATAGCTTTTTAAATGTTGCGGTAAATGATGTAATCCAATGTGATGGCTGGTACCAACTTTGAGCTTTCCTTTAATCTGATTTTGGTCGTGGCTTAAGGTGTGATGAATATCACCTAGTTCATTTAACCAATTTTTAACTTTAGGAAGCAGGGAATGAGCCGCATGGGTGGCTTGTACACCTCGGCCAGCAGATTCAAATAATTTGACACCAAAATAATCTTCTAAACTATGAATACGTTTGGTGACAGCGGGCTGAGTGATAAATAGTTGATCAGCTGCCATAGAAATCGAACCCGTTTCCATGACTTTTATAAAAGCTTCAAAGGCAGCAAGATTCATAATTTAAACTCGGTTATGAAAATATTATTTAATTATAAAATAAATTTATATCTATTGCGAAGTAATTCTTCATAAACTGTTGCAAAAAAAGCCGCATAGTGCGGCTTAGATGAGGAGGATCACAGGTGAAACTATGCGACGATATTTTCTTCCTGTTGTATCGTTTTTTTCTCCCACACGCGTTCGTGAATGAAATAAGCCACGGCTTGTACAGTAGGCTCAAGTAAACTTAAAGTAATTGCCATCCAAATGCTGCCTGTGACAAGGTAGCCTACAATCATGGCTACCGTAATGTGCATAATGTAGTAGCTTAATGTTTTTTTGAACATGCGTTGATTATCTTCAACAAATTTTTGAATATGTGCCATGTGAACATCCTCAGTTGGTGGTGATCTTGGAGATGTTTAAATGATAAGCATTCTTGTTTAATCTGTAAAAGCGAATATTATTTTTAAATTAATCGTTTTTACAGATGATTTTTGATGCTTTTAGTGATTCCAAAAAGTTTTTAAACTAATAAAAATGATAAATTAGATTTATGTGAATAGGCCGTTATAATCGTAATTAATGACAGAATTACCCAGTCCAGTGGAGCAAATCGACATGGCAGGCGAAACCCAAAAAGCAGAAACTCAAACAAAAAAAACGTTGTACGATAAATTGTGGGACGATCATTTAGTTAAACAACGCGATGATGGTTCTTCTTTACTTTATATCGATCGTCACTTGTTGCATGAAGTGACTTCTCCACAAGCTTTTGAAGGCTTACAACTTGCAGGGCGTAAACCTTGGCGTTTGAGTGCAAACGTGGCAACTCCTGACCATAACGTACCAACGTCTACGAAAGAGCGTTCTGAAGGGATTGCGGGGATTGAAGATGATACTTCACGTATCCAAGTGCAAACTTTAGATGATAACTGTAAAACATTTAATGTTGCTCAGTTTGATATCAACGATGTCCGTCAAGGGATCGCACATGTTGTTGGACCTGAGCAAGGTTTAACTTTACCGGGTATGACGGTTGTTTGTGGTGACTCACATACAGCCACTCATGGTGCATTTGGTTGCTTGGCACACGGTATTGGGACATCAGAAGTTGAACATGTATTGGCAACGCAATGCTTAGTTCAAAAGAAAATGAAAAACATGTTGGTACGTGTTGACGGTAAATTAGGTCAAGGCGTAACACCAAAAGACGTGGTTTTAGCGATTATCGGTAAAATCGGTACAGCTGGTGGTACAGGTCATGCCATCGAATTTGGTGGTCAAGTGTTCCGTGATATGTCGATCGAAGGTCGTATGACGGTGTGTAACATGGCGATTGAAGGCGGTGCCCGTGTCGGTATGGTTGCTGTAGATGAGAAAACCATTGAATATGTGAAAAACCGTCCTTATGCACCGAAAGGTGAGCAGTGGGATGCAGCAGTAGAATATTGGAATACTTTACATTCTGATGAAGGTGCACACTTTGATACAGTTGTTGTATTACAAGGTGAAGAGATTGAGCCACAAGTGTCTTGGGGTACATCGCCTGAGATGGTGATTCCTGTATCTCAAGCAGTACCGACACTAGAACAAGCCAAAGATGACGTACAACGTAACGACTGGACACGTGCTTATCAATATATGGGCTTAACCGCGGGTCAAGCATTGTCTGATATTAAATTGGATCGCGTATTTATCGGTTCTTGCACCAACTCTCGTATTGAAGATATCCGTGCGGCAGCTGAAGTTGCAAAAGGCAAAAAAGTTGCAAGCACGATTAAGCAAGCGATGGTTGTTCCGGGTTCTGGCTTAGTCAAAGCACAAGCAGAAGCTGAAGGTTTGGATAAAATCTTAATAGAAGCTGGTTTTGAATGGCGTGAGCCGGGTTGCTCAATGTGTTTAGCAATGAACGCAGATAAATTACAACCGGGTGAGCACTGTGCATCAACATCAAACCGTAACTTCGAAGGTCGTCAAGGTAATGGTGGTCGTACGCATTTAGTGAGCCCAGCGATGGCAGCAGCAGCGGCAATTGCAGGTCACTTTGTTGATGTACGTTCATTCTAAGAGGAGCAAACAACATGAAAAAATATACCGTTGAACAAGGTATCGTTGCACCTTTAGACCGTGCCAATGTCGATACAGATTTAATTATTCCAAAACAGTTCTTGAAATCAATTAAGCGTACAGGTTTCGGCGCGAATTTGTTTGATGAATTACGTTATTTAGATGAAGGCTATTTGGGGCAAGACAACTCAAAACGTCCTTTGAATCCAGATTTTGAGTTGAACAAACCACGTTATCAAGGTGCTTCAATCTTGATTTCACGTTCCAACTTTGGTTGTGGTTCAAGCCGAGAACATGCGCCATGGGCTTTAGAAGAATATGGTTTTCGTACCGTAATCGCACCAAGCTATGCAGACATTTTCTACAACAACAGCTTTAAAAATGGCATGTTACCAGTGATCTTGTCTGAAGAGATTGTGGATCAATTATTCAAAGAGTGTGCAGCTCAAGAAGGTTATCAGTTAACGATTGATCTTGAAGCACAAGAAGTACGTACACCTACAGGCGAAGCATTTAAATTTGAAGTTGATCCATTCAGAAAGCACTGTTTGTTGAATGGTTTAGATGATATTGGTTTAACGTTACAAGCGGCAGAAGACATTCGTGCTTATGAGGAAAGAACTAAAGCTGTTCGCCCATGGGTATTCCAAGAAATCAAAGCGTAACTGATACTTAAAGCTATAGTGCTCTGATTCAAGTCTTGCTAATATCGGTGCAAAATTATTCTTTTAGTTTTGCGCCGTTTGGTGAGGTTGGGCACAAATGAAGGCAAAAGTTTTATTACGCTATGCGTTTTTCGGATTGTCTGTCGCCGTTTTATCCGCTTGTCAGACCGTAGACCGATTACAACTGAAAAAGATTAAAGAAACGCCTGAAACCAGAAATCATGCTTTGATTTATTGCTCAGGAACGCTGAATTGTGAGTTTGAAAGATTCGATGAGCATCCCATTGTTGATGCTCAATCTCGAAGATTAGATCAGCGTGCGATCAAGCAAGGTATCGTGCGATTAAATGCTGGCTCCTTGAAAGATCCGCAAGCCTTATATCTTTCAGTTCCTGCTGGACTGCATGAAGTGGTGGTTCGCTTTTATCCGATTTCAGAGGAAAAAGCAGAAACTATTAATGTCATCCATCGCTTCGAAGCAAAAAAAGATTACCGATTTGTAATGTTTAGAGATCGAAGCAGTGGGAAAAAAAGTTTACTTGATGCTTCTGCACCAGAGCCATTATGTGTTGACTTGTTGCAAGAGCAACAAACCATTCGTCGTTTCTGCAAACCCTATAATGTTCTCAATGGACTAGGTGAGTTTGTGGAACAAAAAAATTTAAAAACACGTTAGTTCATACTAACTTTATAAATGGAAAATCTCATGTCTAAACAAATCTTGATTTTAGCTGGTGACGGCATTGGTCCTGAAATTGTAAAAGCAGCTGAACAGGTCCTCACCCGTGTCAATGAAAAATTCAATCTAGATTTAACATGGGAACAAGGTTTATTGGGTGGCGCTGCAATTGATGCGCATGGTTCACCTTATCCAGAAGTTACCTCTGAACAAGCAAAAAAAGCAGATGCGATTTTGTTAGGTGCTGTTGGTGGTCCGAAGTGGGACACAATTGAGCGCTCAATTCGTCCTGAGCGTGGTTTATTGAAATTACGCAGCGAACTTAACCTTTTCGCTAACTTGCGCCCAGCGATCTTGTATCCTCAATTGGCAGATGCTTCAAGTTTGAAACCTGAAATTGTTTCAGGCTTAGATATTTTAATTGTCCGTGAATTAACTGGTGGTATTTACTTCGGTCAACCACGCGGTATTCGTGAATTAGAGAATGGTGAGAAGCAAGGCTTTAATACCGACGTATACGCAGAGTCAGAGATCAAACGTATTGCTAAAGTGGCGTTTGAAATGGCGAAACTACGCGGTGGTAAAGTGTGTTCAGTTGATAAGGCGAATGTTCTTGAAGTCACTGAGCTTTGGAAACAAACAGTAACTCAGTTACATGCTGAACAGTATGCTGACATTAACTTGTCACATATGTATGTCGATAATGCAGCAATGCAATTGGTTCGTGCACCTAAACAATTTGATGTGATCGTAACAGGTAACTTGTTCGGTGATATCTTGTCTGATGAGGCTGCGATGTTGACTGGTTCAATCGGTATGTTGCCATCAGCTTCTTTAGATGAAAATGGTAAAGGGATGTATGAGCCTTGTCATGGTTCAGCACCAGATATCGCAGGTCAAAATATTGCAAACCCATTGGCAACAATTTTATCTGTTGCAATGATGCTTCGATATACGTTCCGTCAAGAAGCTGCAGCAAAAGCAATTGAAGATGCAGTAGGGAATGTTTTAGACCAAGGTTTACGAACAGCTGACATTATGTCTGAAGGCATGAAGAAGGTCGGGACAATTGAAATGGGTGAAGCAGTTGTTGCAGCGCTTAACTAATTTCAGTTGATTCATTCAAAACGCAGCCTATGAGCTGCGTTTTTTATTGCCGAGCTTTTGAAAGCGTATTTTTTTTAAACTTAAAACACTTGAGCAAGTCATTAGGTTATCAGTATGACTGACTTGCTGAAGCTGTCCATACAGGAATCATAAAACTATTTTCATCTCTCATCGAATTTCCCATTGGAATCGCGGTGTTGATTATACGTTCAAAAGTGAAAATTTCCGACTCATCTCGAATCACAAGATTAGACTTCAGATTAATGTTAAAAGAATTCAAATCGGTAGTTTCACGGATATGTTGGATATCTTACCCTACAAATTGTGAAACATAAGTATTCATATTTTTTTGTTCTGAAAATTTGCTGTTTGGCATGCCGTAAACAGGAAAAGTGTAAATATGCAGATGAGCAAAACCACAATTGATTTAGTGCACGAAATAGTGGGGCAGTACGACGATTTTTTAGATTGAATGTGCAAATGGGCTTTGTTGGTATATATGATTGGATAGTGAATGAATAAATAGTGAGTTTAATTATTCTATAACATCTGAGTATTGATCTTCTCACAAAGACAGACGATTGCTTTAGTAGAATGGATCTCCTGTAGTTTATAAAATAAAAGTACAAAAACAAAAAAAGCCACTCAATGTGGCTTTTCGCTTACTAACACTTAGCGTGCACGGTAAGTAATGCGACCCTTAGATAAGTCATAAGGTGTCATTTCAACTTTAACACTGTCGCCAGTCAAAATACGAATATAGTGTTTACGCATTTTACCAGAAATGTGTGCAATTACTTCGTGACCGTTTTCTAAACGTACACGGAACATAGTATTAGGAAGCGTTTCGGTGACAACGCCTTCGAACTCGATAAGTTCCTCTTTATTGGCCATAGCCTACCTGATGATCAAATTGGAAAGGCGCAAATTATAGGCAAAATTTTAGAAAAAAACAAGGTTAAACCAAGTTCAGTCGGCGTTTCTATGGTCAAACTTGTCGAACAAACAAATAAAATTTTTAAACAAAAAAATGCTTAACTATGTTGTCAGTTTGGTCAATCGACTGTAATCTAATTCATAAGTTTTAAGTAAATATTAATAACATACAAGGAAGGGCACTGCGTGAGTCAGCTAACTGATGCTTCGGTTGTTCTACGATTAGGTTATCAAGCAATTCGTCGTGCTGGATTGCCCACAGAAGAAATTTTAACAAAAGCGGGTGTGGCCTTAAATCAAGTAGATCAAAATGCGCGTACGCCTTTAAGCGCGCAGTACGCTTTCTGGGTTGCTGCCGAAGAAGTCAGTAAAGATCCAGACATTGGTCTACATTTAGGTGAGCATTTACCACTTTATCGTGGTCAAGTGATTGAACATCTTTTTATTTCATCTGAAAATTTTGGCGAAGGCCTGAAAAGGGCTTTAGCATATCAACGTCTAATCAGTGATGCATTTCATGCCAAATTGGTTATTGAAGATGATCGTTGCTACCTAACCAATGGTGAACAACCTTTCTCTGAAAACCTAGTCAATCGTCATTTTTCTGAGTGCGCGATTTCAGGCATTTTAAGATTCTTCAAATTTATTACTGAAGGTCGTTTTCAACCTATATATATCGATTTTAACTTTAGCGAGGGTGCTTCAGACGATGAGTATTTCCGTGTATATGAGTGCCCGGTAAGTTTAGGCCAAAAAGAAACGCGACTTTATTTTGATCCTGCAATTTTAGATTATGTACTTTGGCAAGCCGAGCCAGAATTACTTCAACTGCATGAGCAGTTGGCGATTGAAAAATTACAGGAGTTGGCTCGATACGATTTAGTGGGTGAGGTGCGCCGTGCTATTGGATCAACACTTGAGAGTGGAGAAACAACGCTAGAAACTGTGGCAGCTCAGTTGAATATTACCCCACGTCGTTTGAGAACACAGCTCAGTGAAGCCAATACAAGCTTCCAGCAAATTTTATCTGACTATCGTTGTCGTTTAGCTAAAAAACTTTTGGCAAATACCAATGAAAGCGTAGAGAGAATTGTCTATCTGACGGGTTTCTCGGAACCAAGTACGTTCTATCGGGCCTTTAAACGATGGACCAATGAGACACCTGTTGAATATCGTAAGCGTAAACAGCGCTAAAAAAGTCCCTTCTTATGAAGGGATTTTTTTCTATTTAATTCAAAATAAAAATCTATTCAGGCATGTTTAACCAATGAGGGCCTAGGGGTACTTTAGGCAAGTTAAACTCTTCAGGATAGTGTGCTTGGATAAAGTAAAGGCCGTCAGGTGGTGCTGTGATCCCTGCTGCTTTACGGTCTTCTGCTGCGAATATTTCATCGATATGGTCAATGCCGTACATCCCCTGACCAATTTCCAGTAAACAGCCCATAATATTGCGAACCATGTGATGTAAAAAACCATCTGCTTGGATGTCAAGAACAAGGTAAGCACCGTGTTTGATGAGTTTGCAATGGCTCACATGGCGTACAGGTTGGTTGGATTGACACGCAGCAGCTCGAAAACTTTCAAAGTTATGAGTACCCTCAAATTTTGAGGCTGCAGCAATCATTTTATCTACATCAAGTGGGTAATAAGCATGCGTTACTTGTTTGTGGAGTAAGGCAGGGCGCATGGGGCTGTTATAAACGACATAACGATAACGGCGAGCCTGCGCTTTAAAGCGTGCATGAAAATCACTATCCATTTCTTGAATCCATTGGATGGCAATATCTTTAGGGAGTGTACTGTTAGCCCCCATAAGCCAGCCACGAATTGGACGTATTGCATTTGTGTCAAAGTGAGCCACCATATTTGTGGCATGAACACCTGCATCTGTTCGACCCGCACCATGCAAAATGATGGGTTCATCAGCAATTTTGCTCAACACTTTTTCCATGGTTTCTTGTACGCTCGGCACACCAGGTTGCTGTGTTTGCCAACCTCGATACCGAACGCCACTAAACTCAATTCCGATTGCAAAACGCGGCATTTGAACCTCTAATTTGATGAATCATACCAATGTTTTAACCATTGATCTGTGGAAGGGTATTGTAAATACATTTTTAGAATTTTGGCATAAAGATCGGCATCACTGAGTGTATCGTCTATTAAAATATCAGATGCTTGAATCCAACTGCTAATTGCATAGCGTTGATCTAATTCTCCAAACATGACCTGACTACTTAATATAATATGGCAGCCTAAGGCACGAAGCTGCTTCAAAATATCTGTGGTATCCGCATTAATTGCTAAATTACCGGTTCCATATGCTTGAAGTATGAGTACATGAGGCGGATTGTCGATAAAACGCGTTAAATGCTGATTGAATAATTTGATTTCAATGGGGCGAAGACTCAGATTCGCAATATTGAGTTGTATCGAGCGTTCAATATGTTGCTCAGTAATGTTGAAAAAAGAACTTGATATGGGCTTGATGACATTTGTAAATGCTTCACCACAAAATGCATTTAGTGCCGTGCGATGAGTCTTGACTGCAGTTCTGGCATGAAAAATTTGATGGTTAAAGCATAAGTAAACACCATCAGACACATTTTCCATATATTGGATGGCATGATTCAGATTATCTAAAGCATCGCTCGATGGATGCAAAGATGTCGCTGCATGATTGAGCAGAGGAAATTGGCTACCTGTGATAATGACTCGACACGTATCATGGAGAAATCGAGAAAGAATAGCCGCAGCATAACTCATGGTATCGGTACCATGAATGACAATAAAATTTTGAAATTGTTTAGCTTGTAATTGTTGAATTTGTTGGATTAACAGCAACCAATCACGCGCCGTACATGCACTACTGTCTTTAATCTCATGAGCCTGGACAAGCTCGATTTGATTTTGAACGGGCAAAATTTCTTTTAATTGCGGAAAAAAATCGGCAGCAGGCATAGGCGCTAAAGGTTCACCAACGCAACCAAATGTCCCACCCATATAGATTAAAGCTATTTTTGAACTCATAAAAAAAGCAGCCTGATTAGACTGCTTCATATTAAGATTAATTGGAATCAGATTCCATGCTCTCTCGGAGTTTTGCTGCACGCATTTTTTGTTCGTCATTGTAATGCGATTCATATTCCGTAATTAATTTTTCTGCTTCATCAAACGCGCCAAATTTAATGTATTGATCCGCTAAATCTAAGTTAAGTTGAATTTCATCAACGTTGAGTAATTCAGGAAAACGTTGTACAAGAGGATCATCAGGATGATTCGGATTCATTTTTATCGCAGATGTTTCATGCGAATGATTCTGTTGCACTTCTACATTTTCATCTGATGAATTGAGGTCAAAATTAAACTCGTTTGTCGGTTCAATTGAGCTTTCTATTGTAGATTTTGAATCAAGATTTTCCTCAAAGTCGAAAGTTACAAAATCTAAAATCTGATCATTCACGCTTTGCTTTGAAACTTTTGCTGAGCTAGATGTTTCAGCATCAAAGTTAAAATCATCTGAAAGATCAAAAGTGAGTTCATCCTTGGATGTTGTTGTTTGAGAATGAGACTGTTCCGATTGATCTGAAAAGTTAAATTCCAATGGATCGATTTCAATATTCAGTTCTTGTAGATTTTTTTCTGATGGAGAAGAACTCAGTGCTGAATGAGGGAGATCTGTTTTTTCACCCCATTCTTGACTCAAATCAAGTGTGAAGTCGAGATTTTGGATGGACTCATTTTCTGAAGCACGGTTCTCTCTAGCGGTCGACTGCACTGATTCTGTTTGTGATTTATTTTCAGACTGAAAACTGGTGAAGTCTAAATCAAACTCTAAGGGTGCGCGATCTTCAGTCGATTGATTGGTTGTTTCAGATTCAGTCTGTGTTTGAGCATTTTGCTCGAAAGTTAAATCTGTCGTTATAAATTCTAAAGATGTTTGCTCTTTTGATGCAGGAGCCTTCTCATCAACTTGCTCGAATGGATGTTGTGAAGTGGGTTGAGGTGTATCTTCCATAAAAAAATCGAGTTCAAAATGCTCGTTTTGCGATGGAGTCTCCTGTTCAGTTGCCTGCTGATTTTCAGCCTGATCAGAAGGGAGCTGGTCAATGATTTCTTCATTGGTTTTATTGAGCGTAAACTCTTCTGCTAAATCGAGCTGTTCTGAGCTAAATACAAAATGAGCAGTAGGTTCAGCAGAGACATGCTCAGTTTCTTCTTCAGGGGTGCTTTTCTTCTCTTTGGCTTGTAAGGGATGTGGGTATTGTTCTGTTTCAAACACAAATGTTGAGCTTTGAGAAGGAAGAGAAGATTGCTCTGTGGTCTCATTTGTTTCAGTGGGTGTGCTTTCCTGAGAGCTATGTTGTTCATCCTGAGACTTGATGAGATGATCAAAAGCTTGTTCTGATTGCACTGCAGGAATTTCAGTTATAAAACTGGTGCTATGAAACTGTGCAGCATGACGAGGCTGATTCTCAGTGTTCGATATATCCCGTGATTCTTTCGCAATTTCTTTATTCCGTTCCGCTTCTTTTGCAGCTTTAAGTTTGTCTTCAGCTTCATCCGCAATGTAATGTAATCCAGTGGAGCGTAAATAATTACTTAATTGTTTTAAAGCAAATTCATCATTCTGTAGGATGTGAATATCAATCAAATACGAGTAAAGCTCATGTTGTCTAGGATCACGATTCAATGCTTGATTGATTTTTGCTTCAGCTGACATATAGCTTTCTGATTGAATTAAGTATTCAATGCTGGCTTTAAGTTCATCAGCCACTGGTTCGGCACTTAAGTCTTGTGGTGCGCCATGACCGTGCTGTGAATAGGCTTGTTGTGGGGTGGAGCGAGTTTTAGGGCTTTTCTTAGCGCGTTTTACACTCACATTTTTTTTAGATTTTGTTGATCCTGTGTCACCATTTTTTTGTTTATCCTCACGTTTTTTGAGCACCAGTGCGATTAACAGCAAGACGACAAATGGAATGACATACAACATAATTTTTCCCCTTCATTGAATTCAATGAATTTATTGCAAATCTAATACCTGAGTGCTCGAAAATATTGGACTGTTTTTAATCCCGATTTTTTATATTCTCAGTTCATCATTATGCATCGATCAAGATGTTCGAAATAAGAAGTGATGAGATTGTAATTTAACTGTTTTTTGTATCGATGTCATAATATTTCCTTTCAAATAGCACTCCAAGCTCTAATCAATTCAAATTGCATAAAAAAAGCCGATCTAATCAGACCGGCTTTTTATTGAAGTGACTATTAAAAATTAAGCATTTTTATAGTCAATCAAGATGCGTAGCATACGGCGTAAAGGTTCAGCAGCACCCCAAAGTAATTGGTCACCAACAGTGAACGCGCCTAAATACTCTTTACCCATATTGAGTTTACGTAAACGGCCTACTGGAACTGTAAGCGTGCCAGTTACTGCAACAGGTGTAAGATCAGTCATTGATGCTTCACGTGTGTTCGGCACAACTTTAGACCAGTCATTTGCACTTGCAATGATGTCTTCAATTTCATTTAAAGGAACATCTTTACGAAGTTTTAAAGTCAATGCTTGTGAGTGACAACGCATTGCACCAATACGTACACAGTGACCATCAATAGGTACAATTTGTGAATTACCAAGAATCTTATTGGTTTCAACTTGACCTTTCCATTCCTCTTTCGATTGACCGCTTTCAAGCTGTTTGTCGATATAAGGAATTAAAGAACCTGCTAAAGGTACACCGAAGTTTGCTGAAGGGAATCCTTCACCACGTTGTAATTCAGCAATTTTAGAGTCGATATCTAAAATTGGAGAACGTGGATCGTCTAATAGATCTTTTGTATTGTTATACAAATAGCCCATACCTGTGATGAGTTCACGCATGTTTTGCGCACCCGCACCAGAAGCAGCTTGGTAAGTCATTGAAGTCGCCCATTCAACAAGATTGTTTTGGAACAGACCACCAAGACCCATTAACATCAATGAAACAGTACAGTTACCGCCTACAAATGTTTTCGTACCTTTTACCAAACCGTCTTTGATCACATTCATGTTGACTGGATCTAATACGATGATTGCTTCATCGTCCATACGCAATGTAGATGCAGCGTCAATCCAGTAACCATTCCAACCATCAGCTTTCAACTTAGGGAAAACTTCAGTGGTATAATCACCACCTTGGCAGGTAATAATGACATCCATTTGCTTCAGACTATTAATGTCTGTCGCATCCATAAGTGCTGGGGCAGTTTTACCACCAAACGCAGGGGCTTCACCACCTGCATTACTGGTAGAGAAGTAGAATGGCTCAAAATGAGCGAAATCATTCTCTTCAACCATACGTTGCATAAGGACGGAACCAACCATCCCGCGCCAACCGACCAGACCTACTTTCATGTCACTTTGCCTCGGTGCGTTAAAATAAAAAAGGGGGTTCGAGTGTATCAAAAGAGTGTATAACTGCAAGTGGTACACAATCAAAACAGCAAATATATTGTGCAATATATCTTGTTTATGTTACATGCAAAACTAATATAAATTTATGAATCATCGAAAAATTAAGAATATATAAAGAGAAGCGCTATGCTATGGATTGAGATACTGGCTGTTGTTGTGATTTGGTTAAGTTTTTGGTCTTTGATTCCGCGTGATGAGTGGTGGTTTCGAGGTGCCGATTTTCCAAGACTACAAATTTTAGCCCTAGGCTTTATCGCATTTATCCTCCTGTTGATTTGGGATGGGGAATGGGATTTAAGACGCCAAGTCATATTTGTTGGATTAATTGCTGCATTAGCATATCAATTGAAGATGGTTTTGCCTTATACCTTAATTTGGAAAAAACAGGTGAAACAGGTCCAACCAGATCAACTTGATCCATCAAAGCAAATCTCTTTAATTGTGTCGAATGTTTTAACACCAAATACAGAATATCATCGTTTGATTGAACAGATTCATCAGCATCAACCCGATATCGTATTGACGCTTGAAACAGACCAAACCTGGCAGAATGAACTTTCAGTCATCGAAGCGGATTATCCTTATCGTGTTCCAGTACCTTTAGATAATCTCTATGGAATGCATCTCTACAGTAAGTTGGAATTGAGTGATACCGAAGTCAAATTCATACTGAGTAATGAGATTCCTTCTATTCATACCACAGTGAAATTACGTTCTGGACAGCCAGTTCAATTATATTGTTTACATCCCAAACCGCCGAGTCCAACTGAAGCCAAAGACTCTACATTACGTGATGCTGAATTGTTGATTGTGGGTGATCAAATTAAAGACTTGGATGAAAGTTGCATTGTCATGGGAGATCTAAACGATGTGGCATGGTCTCGTACCACACGACTATTTCAACGTATCAGTGGTTTATTAGATCCGCGTGTTGGACGTCATTATGTCAATACCTTCCATGCGGACTATCCGCTATTACGATGGTCACTCGATCATGTATTCCACAGCACTGATTTTGCTTTGGTGAAAATGGAGCGATTACCGCATATTGGTTCGGATCACTTTCCTGTGTACGTTGTTTTACAAACTGGACGACAATTTGAGCAAGTACAGCAAGAATTAGAACAGACGGATGCTGATGAGCAAGAGGCTCAGGAGGCGATTCAAGAAGGTATTGCGAAAGCTGAGAAAGAAGAGAAACAAGTGACAGATGAAATTGCGCAAGATTATAAAGATGGCAAACAAGTGTGAATGGATGCGTGTAAGAAATTGCTTACAATGAATGTGTCTGTTGACCCATAGTCACGAAGCGAGCTTAAGCGTAATCTAAGCTTATCGGCACAGGGAGTGGGAATGGAATGATCCCAATATGGAAGACGACGCCGACGGAAAATCATCATGGAGATGATGTAGGAAAGGAAAGCCAATAAAACAATAATATGATTTTTGAAAAGCACAACCTCATCGACCCGAGTTTTACAGGATGTAGAACTCGGGTTTAGTTTATGGTGGATTTAAACGTTTATATGCATACAGGTCGAATGAATTAAATCTCGTTATTCAGCTCTAATCTTTTATTAATGCTATGATTTGCCAAAATGAAAATATTGAGCAGATGGGGTATGACTTTGTTTCTTAAAAATATGAAAGACATAACTACAAGCAAATCCTTCGCTTCAATCGTTGTGTTAAATGTACTAATGAACACCAGCGTATTTGCACAAGAAGCTGATGAAAAAATGATGGATGCGGTTGCATCTCAAGAACAGGTCGCGAACACTGAAGCTAAAGAAGCTAAAGAAGCTAAAGAAGCTAAAGAAGCTAAAGAAGCTAAAGAAGCTAAAGAAGCTAAAGAAGCTAAAGAAGCTAAAG
>NZ_JBWYIP010000007.1:0-169049 GCF_056783825.1 Acinetobacter sp. 24-47-39 | reverse complement strand
GAAGCTAAAGAAGCTAAAGAAGCTAAAGAAGCTAAAGAAGCTAAAGAAGCTAAAGAAGCTAAAGAAGCTAAAGAAGCTAAAGAAGCTAAAGCACAGTCTTTTGCTCAAAAAGTAACGCCTGAACCAGCAGCCTATCAATGTTTTGCTGAGCAATGTCCAAGGGTGGATTTAAAAGAGATTCAAATTGATCTCAACGGAAAAGTACCAAAATTTATAACCCCTGTTGCTGTCGGGGAAATTCATGCAAATCAATGGACTCGTTTAGGTACGGAGTTCAATGTAAATTGGACAGATCAGAATCAAAATAAAACTTCAGAAAAGCTGATATTAAATGTCTTGGACATGCAGCATATCACTTTAAAAGATGAGTTAGGTCGTATCAACCGCTATAAGATGGTAGAGGCGAAAAAGCCTGATACTGATAAAAATTCAGATGTATTAGAAACACAATAAAAAAGCGGCTCCGCCGCTTTTTTTAATAAATTTTTTCAAAACCTTCGGGACGTGTTTTAAATCTACGGTGGAACCACATATATTGGGTTGGTGCTAAACGAAGTTGATTTTCAATAATCAAATTTGTTCGTGTCGCGTCTGCAATTTCATCTTCACTTGGCATATTGTCTAATGCAGGTTCAATCAAAATATGATATTTCGGATTTGTAATATCACCTTTACGGTAGAAGTAAAGTGGAATCGCGGCAGCTTTGGTCATTTTTAATATACGGCGATGTGCAGTTACAGTGGCTGCGGGTACACCAAAAAAGGGTGCCATAACACCTTGTTTAAGACCAAAATCTTGGTCGGGACTATACCAAATAGGTCGTCCTTCTTTTAAATGACGGATTAATCCACGCATATCATCATGGTCGATTTGATTGGTATAAATCGTGGCACGACAACGGTAAATCAGCATATCTAGCAATGGATTATTTTGCGGACGATACACGACATCTGGATCAAAATACTGGGCACATACATATCCACCTGCATCGAGTAGGGTAGAGTGTGTACCAAGTAGTAAAGCCCCACGCCCTTCAGCTTGCACTTGTTGAATATGTTCTAAACCTTCAATCGTTACACGATCTTTAAACCATTTGGGACAATACCAAGCATTCAGTGTTTCAAAAACACCGACCATTTGATCAATAAAGACTTGGCGAGCATTTTCATAACGGAGTTCGGGCATCCATTCAGGAAAGCAGACTTCTAAATTTCTTAAAGTTGTTTCACGACGTGAACGCAAGTATTTGAAAGCTACATTTCCCATCAGATACGCTAAACGATGCTGAATTGCCCAAGGTAATATCGCAAGGAGCATCAGAAATATAATACCAATCCAAATGCCCCAATATTTTGGCACTAAGAAAGACCACTGGAACTCTCCCGGTTGGTAGTTTTTCTGTTTACTCATATTCAAACTTGATAACAATTTAAGGTAATTCACTATATTAGCACGAACTGTTTTTTTTCGGCGAAGGCAACAATCGGATTCTTTAGAAAAACGTTCTTAGATTTTTCACATGAATTACTCATCAATATCAACATTAAGTGCCTAAGAACCTTTAACCAAAATTAGCTTGAGCAAACTTGGTGCAATTTTTGCAGAACATTTACTGAAAATGATAGGAATACGAAGATGACCGTGAATGAATCAAGTATTGTTCAATGAGCCAGTCAAAAATGCACAGTATTGGTTTGCTAAATTAGAGTTAGGTTTTACCAAAGATTCAAATCGCACAATTTTGGCGCATCGTAAGCACTTTGGACCTGTTCGCGTGCAAAAGATGCTGTGGCCTGAAAAAACAGGAGTATGTCACGCCATTATTGTTCATCCACCTGCTGGAATTGCTGGTGGAGATCATCTCACCTTTGAAATGAAAATAGATCAGGATTCGCATGCTTTGGTCACCACACCTGGCGCAGGGAAATGGTACAAAACCAATCTTAAACAAGCATTTCAACATATTCATATACATGTCCAAGATGAGGCGATTTTCGAGTGGCTTCCTCAAGAGACGATGCTCTTTAATGGTGCGAATGCAAATTCAGAAACGATCGTACATTTGGACGCTGCTGCCAGTTTTATTGGTTGGGATATGTTGGTGATTGGACGGCAAGCACGACATGAAACCTTCTCGCAGGGTGCTTATCAAAATAAATTTCAGCTTTATCAAAATCAAAAAATATTGGTTGCAGACTGTTTAAATTTTAAAGGTAATGATCGTTGGTTAAAGTCTTGTTTAGGGATGAACGGTCATGCAGTGATGGCCAGTTTTTGGGCAGTGCCTCCAGAACAATACCGGTCAAATTTCTATCTTGATCAACATGTTGATCAAATTCGTGAATTAATCATGCGTATGAATATTAACGTCACATTGACGTTACTCGATTACGTCGTAACCGCACGTTATCTCGGAGATGATGTACGTGAGTGTCATGATGCATTTGCTGCAATTCGTGCAAAGCTTCGTCGTTATTGGTTTGATCTTGATGAAGAGTTCCCAAGAATTTGGCGCACATAAATTTATTCTTGTCATAGCAACATAGTTAAGTTGTTTTAACACAAACATTTGAGCACACATCTTGCATCAATATTTAAAGATAGTGAGGAAAGCATTATGGAACTAACACCTACAGAAAAAGACAAAATGCTGATTTTTACTGCGGGGCTTGTAGCGGAAAGACGCAAGGCCCGTGGTTTAAAGCTGAATTATCCAGAAGCAGTGGCTTATATTTCTGCCGCACTATTAGAAGGTGCACGTGATGGAATGAGTGTGAGTGACCTCATGCATTTTGGAACAACATTGCTAAAACGGGATGAAGTAATGGAAGGCGTGGCTGAAATGATCGCAGAGGTCCAAGTGGAAGCGACATTTCCTGATGGTTCAAAACTGGTCACTGTACATCAACCGATTGTGTGATGTCTGAGAGGAAAAATTAAATATGATTCCAGGTGAAATCATTACGTCCGATACAGACATTGAAATGAATGTCGGACGGGCAACGCTCAAAATGACGGTAGCAAATGCAGGGGATCGACCGATTCAGGTTGGGTCACATTATCACTTTGCTGAAGCGAATGATGCGTTGCAGTTTGATCGTGAGTTAGCACGAGGATATCGACTGAATATTGCGGCAGGTACAGCGGTGCGTTTTGAGCCAGGACAGAGTCGAGATATTGAACTTGTTGCACTCGCAGGTAAGCGTGAGGTGTATGGCTTTGCGGGTCGTGTTATGGGTAAGTTGGATTAAGGGAAAATAATAATGAAAATGTCACGCCGTGCTTATGCGGAAATGTTTGGTCCAACGGTAGGTGATCGAGTTCGTCTCGCGGATACTGAGCTGTTTATTGAAGTCGAGCAAGACCTCACTACCTATGGTGAGGAAGTGAAGTTTGGCGGTGGTAAAGTGATTCGTGATGGCATGGGACAATCACAACTGTTGGCTGAAGATGTTGCGGATACGGTCATTACCAATGCGCTGATTGTGGATTGGTGGGGTATTGTCAAAGCTGATGTCGGTTTAAAGAGCGGTCGCATTTGGAAAATTGGGAAAGCGGGAAATCCAGATATTCAGCCCGATATCACCATTCCACTTGGTGCAGCGACGGAAGTGATCGCTGGTGAAGGACAGATTCTCACCGCAGGCGGTGTCGATACGCATATTCATTGGATTTGCCCGCAGCAAGTTGAAACCGCACTGATGTCCGGTGTGACCACCATGATTGGTGGTGGTACAGGCCCTGCGGCAGGGACTTCTGCAACAACAGTGACACCGGGGCCTTGGCATATTGGGACAATGCTTCAAGCCATAGATGATTTACCGATGAATATTGGTCTACTCGGTAAGGGAAACCTAAGTCAGCCCGACCCAATTCGTGAGCAAATTCGTGCAGGGGTAGTAGGTTTAAAGCTACATGAAGATTGGGGTTCAACCCCTGCAGCGATTGATACGTGTCTGACCGTTGCCGATGAGTTTGATGTCCAAGTGGCGATTCATACCGATACCTTAAATGAAAGTGGTTTCTTGGAAGAAACCCTCGCTGCATTTAAAAATCGTACCATTCACACCTACCATACCGAAGGAGCAGGCGGTGGACATGCCCCTGATATTTTAAAAGCCATTGGTCAGCCGAATGTGTTGCCATCTTCCACCAATCCAACTCGTCCTTATACCATCAATACCATTGATGAGCATTTGGATATGCTGATGGTTTGTCACCATTTAGACCCTGCGATTTCTGAAGATGTGGCTTTTGCGGAAAGTCGTATTCGCCGTGAAACCATTGCTGCAGAAGATATTTTGCAGGACTTAGGTGCCATTGCCATGATGTCATCAGACTCGCAAGCGATGGGGCGTGTCGGTGAAGTGGTGATTCGTACGTGGCAAACCGCGCATAAAATGAAAGTGCAGCGTGGACCTTTAGAGGGTGACAATGCGACACATGATAATAATCGTGTAAAACGTTATATCGCTAAATATACAATTAACCCTGCAATTACGCATGGTTTAAGCCATGAAATTGGTTCGGTGGAAGTAGGTAAACTTGCTGACTTGGTACTGTGGAAGCCTGCATTTTTTGGGGTAAAACCGTCGATGATTATTAAAGGTGGCATGATTGCAGCTGCGCCGATGGGAGATATTAACGCTTCGATTCCAACACCACAGCCTGTGCATTATCGTCCGATGTTTGGGGCAAATGCGCGCGGTGTGCATAACACCTGTATTACGTTCTTGTCACAAGTCGCGATTGAAGCAGGCGTGCATGAAAAATTGGGTCTGAAAAAGTTGATCAGTCCATGTAAAGGTACACGCGATATTCAGAAGAAAGATATGAAACTGAATACCTACTGTCCTGTGATGGAGGTTGATCCTGAAATTTATGAAGTGCGAGCAGATGGGAACTTGCTGACTTGTGAGCCTGCGGAAGTATTACCGATGGCGCAAAGGTATTTCTTATTTTAATTCTGGAAGCCCCATTTCAGGGGCTTTTTATTTATAATAAAATTATATACATATATAAAAAGAGGGTGGTATGGGCTTTTCTTTTCTTTCTGATGAGTCAAAAAAAACACTAAATAAGTTATTCGAAGTATCCCAAGGGAAACTAAAGTGGGAAGAGGAAGAATTGAAGAGATGGGCACATAGTGTTAGATCATTAAAGAGTTTTTTCTCAGAAGAGAATTTAATTTACCTTGAAGAGAATCTAAATGAAACTAAGAAGTGGAATGCATTTGATTTAAGTCAGCTAAGCGAAAACATAATCTCAGATGATCTAGCATTTTTAAAATATGGAGCGTTGACTTTATTTGTATATTTAAAAGAATGGGAATTTAGACGTGGAATTAAAGAAAATGAACAAGAGAATCCTATAGTAAGAAATTTTTATAACTTTATTTATACTGAAAAAAATCAAAAATATTTAGAATTCAAAACACATTATGATTTTGTGGATGAGCTTCCTTTTATTATTTGTGGAGAAATTTACAGCAACTCTAAATTAAATGAAATTAGAAAATTTTTAGAAGAAAAAGATTTTAGTGACTATAAGGCTTTGATTAAAGAATCAGAGAAGGCATCTGATTTGATCAGCGGTTGGAATTCAACATTTGATGTGAAAATTTATGAAGTCAAAGAATTAGAAAAAAAGTTAGAAAGTTATAAGACAACTTATGATTTTGTTCTTTTAAATGAAGGTTTTAAGAATCTTTATGATCAAAAGAAAGACGATTTAAAAAATCCAGAGAGTAACTATAAGTGGCTGTTCAGATTTATTTTGGCTATACCAGTTTTGGAAATTATTTTTTTTGGGTGGTTGATTGCCAATCAAATAGAAATAAATAGTGTAGCAATATGGTATATGGTTGTACCTTCAATTTCACTGATCTTATTTTTGTTCTATTTCTATAGAATTAACTTGCAAGAAATTCGTTCAATCAAGTCTCAGATGATGCAACTTGAACTCAGAATGGCATTGTGTCAGTTTATTCAAAACTATGCAGATGATTCAGAAAAATTGCATAAGAAAAATGAAAAGGGTTTTGAGAAATTTGAGAATATTATCTTCTCACCGCTTGTTTCTTCAGATGACAAGATTCCAACCACTTTTGATGGTATGGAGCAATTGGCGAAATTAGTAAGTGAATTTAGGAAGTCTTAGTGTTGGATTAGTTTGAGTAAACAGCCCATCTTTTTTCCTGAGACTGATTTAAAAAATGTCTAATCATGACTTCAGTTTCAGGAAAAAGTGGTTGTGGAAGCTCATCAAAACTAAACCATTCCCAACGCTCAAAAATCTCAGGTTCTGTCATGCAAATTTGAGTTTTTAAACGTTCATCTAAAAGTTGATAAATCGTTCCGAACGTAACTTTTACTGCCTCAGAATCTTGATCAATGATCGTATTTAAGGGTTGAATAGACTCAATATATTGACTCAGATCTAAAGCAGTTTCCTCTAACAATTCGCGTACTGCAGCATCTTCAACTGATTCATGCGCATCCATTTTTCCACCCGGAAAACACCATGAGGCAGGTTCATCAATTTTGTTTCTATAACCCAATAGAACTTTTTGACGTTGATCAATCAACATGATGCCCACGCCGATGATGGAGTTGCTTTTAATATTCATGATTGTGCACATCTAGCTGCTCTGTGTTCTAAAAAGTACAACAGCGATATGACAACGCTAACTTTCAAATGTTTCAAAACATGTAATTTAAATAAAAAATCATTCACATTTATAGGGGATTTTACCTATCACTATAGTGAAGAAAACCTATTTTATTTCTCTAAAACCTCTATACCAGTGAGAAAAAGTCAATATTTCTACAAGATAATCCCTTAATTCAACATAGATTCATCCTTATATTTCCCTGCCTCCTTTCAAGACTAGATTAAGACATGCGCTAGACGATTTAGAACATCGCCAGCAAGGAATTTAGCAACGAGGGGGATGCGGTAAATGGTAAGGAAATATCTAACTTCTGTGGCATTGACCATATGTCTTTTCAGTAGTGCAAGTTTAGCGCTTGCCGCTGAAAATGGCGGAAGTGCTTATCCTGATGGGACAGAGAGTTTTTTTGGTGGAGCAATGCCGCCACCTGGGATGTATCTCGTCAGTTATAACCAATACTACAACGCAGATAAATTTAAAAATGATCATCCAGTATTTGATGATTTTAAAATTGATACTTTTGCCACAGTTGCTCGTGGTGTCTATGTCAGTGACAAAACATTTTTAGGCGCGACATGGGGCATGCATGCATTCCTTGTATATGCCCATGCAGATCTTACATTAGGTGGTCGTCAAGATGATCACATGTCAATGGGTGATCTCATTATCGATCCATTCTTATTGGGTTGGCATAAAGGGGATTGGCATGTGGCTACAGGTATCGACTTTTATATTCCAGTTGGCTCTTACAACAAAAATAGACTCGCGAATATTGGACGTAACTATTACACCATTCAACCAATTATCTCGACCACATACTTAAATAAACAAGGTATCGAAGTCAGTACAAAGTGGATGTACGACATCAATTTCGAGAATAAGGATACCAAATATGAATCGGGCAACGCTTTGCATGTCGATTACTTAGTTGCGAAACACATGGGACCTTTGGCGGTTGGTGTTGGTGGTTACGTACATCGTCAGCTTGAAGGTGACTCAGGTGAAGGTGCTGTTTTAGGTGATTTTAAAGCTAAAGCAGCCAGCATAGGTCCGCAAGTTCGCTATCAATTCCCTAAAGGGTATGCAATCGCAGCGAAATATCAAAAAGAATTTGATGTTGAAAACCGACCAGAAGGTCAGAAGTTCGCAATTGATATCACCATCCCATTTTAAAACATTGTTACCTAAACATTAGAGCAAGCATATAGAGGTAAGGCCATGAAAATTGAGAATCAAGAATATGCAGCAGGCAGTGCTGGAGCTGTCGATTATTTAGTGGTGAATGAGTTTTCAGGCGGTATTGTGGGACCAAGCCAACGTATGCTGGGACCTTTAAAAAATGGTGGAACGTTAAAAACAGGCACACCGCCTGGCTGTTGGGGTCCAATGATTACACCTGCATTCCAAGGTGGTCATGAAGTGACACTCCCTGTCTTTATTGAAGGTGCAGAGGTAGGTGATGCTGTCGCTTTAAAGATTAAGGATATGCATGTCACTTCTACAGCAACCTCATCGGGTGTGATGCAATTTGTTGAAGGGCGTTATAAAGGCGATCCGTTTGTTGCGAAATACTGTGAAGCATGTGGTACAGAGCAACCGGCAAGTTATGTAGAAGGAATTGGTGAAGATGCGATTCACTGTAAAAACTGTGGGGCAGAAGTCAGTGCTTTTCGCTTTTCACATGGTTATGTGATTGTGTTGGATGAAGAAAACAAAGTGAGCTTGACGGTCAATCAAGAGATTGCCAACAAGTTAGCAGGCAATGCCAATGAGCTTTCTGCACTGCCTGAACATGCAGCGCAACATTCAATCTTGTCGCTTGCACGTGCTGATATGCCTGGGGTTGCTGCGCATATGCGTCCATTCCTCGGAAATATTGGTACGACACCTTCACGTGACTTACCAGACTCTCACAACTGCCACGACTTTGGTCAGTATTTGATTGATGCACCGCATAAATTCGGAATGACTGAAGAAGAACTTATCGCAGCCAAAACAGACGGTCACATGGATACCAATTCGATTCGTCCAGGCTGTATTTTGATTTGTCCTGTGAAAGTACCAGGTGCAGGTGTCTACATGGGAGATATGCATGCGCAACAAGGCAATGGTGAAATTGCAGGGCATGCCACGGACGTTTCAGGCGAAACAGAATTACAAGTGGAAGTGATTAAAGGTTTAACAATTGACGGCCCAATTTTACTTCAAGCACCAGATGACTTACCACCAATGGCACGTCCATTTACCAAGGAAGAGCGTGAAAAAGTGAAAGCATTAGGTGCGCGTTGGGGACAAACTGAGATTGAGGAAAGTGGTCCAATCACATTTATGGGAACAGGTAAGAACCTCAATGATGCAACGGACAATGCTTTAAATCGAGCGGCAAAAGTCACAGGTTTAAGTGTGGATGAGGTTATGAACCGTTGCACCATCACAGGCTCTATCGAAATCAGCCGTTTACCAGGAATGGTACGTGCAACCTTCTTATGCCCAATGCCAATTTTAGAAAAATTGGGGATCGCAAACTTAGTTCGCGAACATTACCAACTTTAATTCATCACGTGAACGGCGGTTGATTCAGATGATTCAAACGCTGTTCGCAAATAAGCATGAAATTTACTGAACTTAAAACTTAGAAACGAGAACTTGAACAGGAATGTCATATGAACAGTAATGCAAAACTCCGTTGGGGCGATTTATATCCAGAACTTGGTATTGAGCCGATTCCAACCGAACCATGTATTTCGCCAGAGATCTATCAAGAGGAAATTGAAAAAGTTTTCTCAAAAGTTTGGCTGAAAGTGGGGCGTGTAGAAGAAATACCAAAGAAAGGCGACTACAAAGTTAAACGCTTAGATTTTGCTAAAACCTCAGTCATTTTAATGCACGGTAAAGATGGTGAAATTCGTGGATTTCATAATATTTGTTCACACCGTGGCAATAAAGTTGTGGTGGAGACTGGCAATGAAACTTTTGGTTCAAATAAAGCTGCAGTCGTGACTTGCCGTTTCCATGGCTGGGTTTACGATGCTAAAGGTGATTTGGTTAGTGTACCTGAAGAAGAAAAATTCACTTCTTGTTTTGATAAAGGTCATAACGGTCTTGCACCTATTCGTACCCAAGTTTGGGAAGGTTTTATTTTCATCAATTTGGATAATGATGGCACTCAATCGGTAGAAGAATTCTTAGGTGGTATGGGACAGCATTTAGGCGGTTATCCATTCCATGAAATGGAAGAATGCTTTGCCTATAACACAGTTCTGAACTGTAACTGGAAAGTCGCTCATGACGCATTTGCTGAAGCGTATCACGTGGCGACCATTCATGCAGGCTCTTTCCCGAATGTATTCGCATCAGGTTTACAAGAAGTGCAATTGTTTGGTGATCATCGTACTTGCGCTGTGTGCTTAACCAAAAACGCCAATCCAAAACCAGCGGCTGCATTGTCAGGTGAGATCACTGGCGCATCATTGGTGAATCACTATGAACGTGTTCAGCTACCTAAATCAGTCAATCCAAATGATCGTGATGACTTCTCGTTTGAATTATCTGTCATTTTCCCGAATATCTTGGTGCATGTGACTGAAGGTGTATGGTTCACCCATCAGTTCTGGCCGGTCGGTCATAACCAAACCCGTTGGGAGGGTCGCTATTACCTGCCTAAAGCGAAAACCTATTCAGAGCGTTGGGCGCAAGAGTTTGCACAAGTATTACAACGTAATGCGTGGTTAGAAGATACTGCCACCATGGAAGATACCCAAGAAGCACTTGAGTCTCGAGCGAAAAAAGTGATGCATCTACAAGACGAAGAAATCCTGATTCGTCACGGTTACCACGTTCTTGAACAATACCTGAATCGCGCATAAGGAGAATGCACATGTCAAACATCATTTCACAATTGCCAGCTGACTTTTCAAGCTTAGAACCTTATGTCGCGAAATGGGCTTTAGGGACATCGAAACAACGTCATGCAGCACGCTTAAATTCGACTACAGCTGAATTGCAAGCTTTTTACGATGCTATTTTGCCTGAAATGCGCAAGCTACTTGCAGCACTTGACCAATACGCTTTAGGGACCTTGCCTGAAGAGCTGCACAAGTTGTACTGGTTAAGCCTGAGTTTTGCCGAAGTTGCTCCACATATTGAACTTTATAAAGGTTCAGTGGGTGTGCCATACGCCTTTGAAGAAAAGCGTTTCGTTTATGAAACTGGTGATGTAGTTAACGTTTAAAAGGATCTCGAAGATGAGCCAGCACAATCTAGAACAGCGTTTGCACTATCTGGAGACCTGCGAGGTGATTCGTAGCCTGATCGGTCGTTATGCAACAGCGGCTGATCAGCGCAACAATTCAGCCATTTTACAGCATGTATTTCATGAGGATGCCATATGGTGTGCTAAGGGTTTTGGAGAATATCAAGGACGCCAAAATATCTTGAATGCATTGTCAGAGATTGCAGAAGCACAAGTACTTTGGAGCTTACATATCATGGCGATGCCAGATATTGAAGTCATTGATCAAAATCATGCAAAGGCAACTTGGATGTTATGGGAAGTCTGTAATTTAGCCGAGGAATCAACAACAGCCGCAACAGATCAAGTTAAACCTGCAACGACCTGTTGCTTAGGTGGATTTTATAAAACAGAAGTAAGTCGGAATGAGCAGGGTGAATGGAAATTTGAACGCGTCGAATTGAATTTGACCTTCAATCAACCCTATCCGAACACAGTTAAATAGGCACTGAATCAATACGGCCTAAGGGGAATTTAAGATGAGAAAAATTGCAATTATCGGTGGTGGACAAGCAGGCTTATTACTCGCGTTCTCGCTACTCGAAAATAAATATGATGTCACTTTATATGTAGATCGCCCTGCGGATGAATTGTTACACGGTCGTATGGTCAGTACCACGATGTTCTTCGCCAATACATTAGAGTTTGAACGCAAACTTGGTTTGAATTTCTGGGATGGGAAAGCGCATCGTGGTCAAGCATTGCATGTCGATTTTCGTGCACCAAACGGCGATATCATGTTACCTGTGACTGGTTTTTTACATGATAATGACGGTATTGCCATGGACCAACGAACCAAATATCACCGTTGGTTAGAGGAATATCCGCGCCGTGGTGGCAAGCTCATCATTCAAAATGTCAGTCCAGAAGATTTGGAAGTAATCACTGCTGAAAATGATTTGACGATTTTGGCGGCAGGTAAGGGCAATATCACGAGTTTATTCAAACGCAATGAAACACGTTCAGTGCATCAAACGCCGCCACGTAAATTGGCTGCTGCACTCGTCGTAGGTGATGATTTGTGTGGTCCAAATAGTTGGCAAGGTCAACCATCTCAGACTTTGCATTTTAATTTTGTTGCAGGTGCAGGTGAATACTTCAGTATGCCGTTCTATAGTCACACGCATGGTCCATGTCGTAGTTTCTTATTTGAATGTGTACCGAATGGTCCAATGGATATCTTCGATGATGTGACATCTGGCGAAGAATTGGTCCAACGCATGAAAGAAGCGGTTGCCAAAGTAACACCAGATCAAAGCTTCCGTATGGTCGATAATATGGAATTAAGTGATCCAAATGCATGGCTCAAAGGTGCATTCCGCCCTGAAGTTCGAGATCCAGTTGCAACCTTAGATAACGGTGCAAAAATTTGGGGGATTGGAGACACTGTCATTGTAAATGATCCAATCGCAGGACAAGGCGCAAACAATGCAACTCGTATGGTGGAGCATTATTTAGCTGCGATTTTAGCACGAGGTGATGAAGACTTTAGTGCAGATTGGATGACAGAAGTATTCGAGCAATTCTGGGAAAAGTCAGGTCGTTATACCACAGAATTTACCAACTTGCTGTTAAACCCACCAAGTGAAAGCTTATTGCAAGTGTTAGGCGCAGCATCGCAAAACCAAGCCATTGCAGATGATTTTATGGGGCATTTCAACAATCCATGTGGTTTCTGGCCAGCGGTAGATGGTGAAGCTGGGGCAAAAGAATACTTGTCACGAAAGGAGTTTCAACATGCAGCTGCCTGAATTACTTTGGCAGGATGTTGATCTGGCGGAAGCGAAATCGCTCCGTCAGGCATTTGGTGGCTTTGCGACAGGAGTGGCGATCGTCACTTGCCTAGACCAAGATCAACAACCTGTAGGGTTGACGATTAATTCCTTTAGTTCAGTGTCTTTAGATCCTGCATTAGTGTTATGGAGTTTAGTCAATCATTCTCCAAGCCGATCTATTTTTGAAAATGCTGAATACTTCGCCATTAATATTTTAGGTGCACATCAGCAGGAAGTAGGTTTGAACTTCGCTAAGCCAATAGCAGATAAATTTCAGTATGGTACGTGGAATATTCAAGCTTCAAAAGCTCCTGTTTTAGAAGATTGTGTAGTGCAATTTATTTGTAAAAGAGCTCAACAAATTGAAGCAGGTGATCATCAAATTTTCTTAGGAAAAATTGAGCAATGTCGTCACAGTAATCAACGCCCACTGTTGTTTTGCAAAGGTCAATTTAATGAATGGCCTGAGTATAAGGAGGTTTCATGACAGACTTAAATGGCAAAGTGGTACTGGTGACAGGTGGTGCAACGCATATTGGTCAAGCCGTGGTGCAAGAATTAAAAAGCTTAGGCGCACAGGTCATTATTGCCGATATTAATCAAACTCAAGGACAGCAAGTTGCACAATCAACCCAAGCTCGGTACGAATTTCTAGATCTCGCTAATGATGAAAGTATTCGTACCTTAAGTGGAAAACTCACTCAGTTAGACGTCTTGGTTAACCTAGCGTGTTTGTATGAAGATCATGGATCTGAATCTACACGTCAAGATTGGCAAAATACTTTTAATGTGACCGTGTTTGGTCATGCAGCACTGGTCCAGGCATGTCGACCTTTGCTGCAGGCCAGCGTTGATGGTGCAGTAATTAATATCAGCAGCGTAAGCGCACGTATTGCACAAAAAGAACGCTGGGTCTATCCAGCATCTAAAGCAACTTTAGAACAACTCACACAAAGCATGGCGCTTGATCTAGCGCAAGATGGTATTCGTGTACATGCACTCTCATTAGGTTGGACTTGGTCAGTACCAATGCAAATGATCTCTGGCGGAGACCGTACCAAGACGGACCGCGTGGCAGGACGTTTCCATGTGTTAGGGCGTATTGCGGATGCAGAGGAAGTCGCACAAGCATTAAGTTTGTTGTGTAGCCCGAAAGCAAAATTACTGACAGGCAGTGTGATTCATGCCGATGGTGGTTATCACATTCTAGGTCCTGAAGCCACAGATTCGCCCATAGAGGAGTTAAGCCAATGAACATTAAAATGACCAATGTTGCTGAGAAATTTTTGTGTTCAACCTCTGATGTGGAACAGGGTGAGGGACTACAAGTCATCATTGACGGTTATCCGCCATTGGCAGTATTTCACTTAGAAGATGGCGAGTTCTATGTCACCGATGATACCTGTACACATGGTGATGCATCATTGGCAGATGGTGAAATTGATGGCTGTGAAGTGGAGTGCCCATTTCATGCAGGTGCATTCGATATCAAAACAGGTGAACCTTGTGGGGCGCCATGTACGATTCCACTGAAAACCTATCAATCCATCGTGCGTGAAGACAAAGTCTATTTGGTGGAGTGATGCCGATGTATAAAATTCAAATCGAAGGTCAGGGCACATTCAACTGCGCAGCGGATGATGTATTGCTCCGTGGTGGTTTACGTGAAGGGTTAGGCATTCCTTACGAATGTAATGCGGGTGGTTGCGGAACGTGTAAAATCGATGTCCTGTCAGGAGAAGTGGAAAATTTATGGGCAGATGCACCTGGATTAAGCGATCGTGATAAACGTAAAGGTCGGTTACTGGCGTGTCAATGTCGTCCTAAATCGGATTGCGTGATTAAGCTTCGTTTAGATGAAAAATGCGTACCCAAAGTGATTCCAAAAGTACAAAAAGTGAAGCTTAAACATGTGCAATTGGTGACTCATGATATTTTGGAAGTGCATTTGCAATCCGATGAACCTGCACAATTTATTCCTGGACAATACGCTTTAATTTGGGTGAATCAACAGTTACTTCGTGCGTACTCAATGTCTAACCTACCGAATGAAGAGGGGTTATGGATCTTCCAAATTCGACGTGTTCCTGATGGTAAAATGACCAATTTGTTATTTGATGAACAGTTACGTGAAAAGGCTGATATTCAAATTGATGGTCCATATGGGTTAGCGCATTTACAAGAGAAGCCTCGCCCTATTGTCTGTGTGGCTGGTGGTTCTGGACTTGCCCCCATGTTAGCGATTGCACGTGGTGTTGCAGTCAATCCACATTTGAAAAATCACAAAGTCTGGTTTTTCCATGGTGGACGTGAACAGCGTGATTTGTTCACTGAAAATCAATTACGTGACTGGACAGAATTA
Source organism: Acinetobacter sp. 24-47-39 (assembly GCF_056783825.1). NCBI lineage: Bacteria > Pseudomonadati > Pseudomonadota > Gammaproteobacteria > Moraxellales > Moraxellaceae > Acinetobacter > Acinetobacter sp. 24-47-39. The sequence goes on along the minus strand of NZ_JBWYIP010000007.1, from coordinate 153,947 downwards.
GGGGAACGCCTCAATTATGTACCTGCAACCTCCTCTGAATTCATTGAAGGTATCCGTTCAGGCTTTATTCATGATGTCATTCAAGATGTATTAGGTGAACAATTGATTGAGCATGAAATCTATTGTGCAGGTCCACCACCGATGGTGAAATCAATTGAACAAATGGCTCACCAAGCTGGTATTCCACAACAACAAATTCATTTTGATCGTTTTTTTTAATCGAACATATCATCTTTCTCCCGCTCAGGCGATGGTTAACCCATCGCCGGTACTGAGCGATCACGACACATCAAGACCATATTGACGATCTGTGCGATAGATTCAGTTCCTAACTTCTGACGAATATGAGTGCGGTGAATTTCTACTGTTTTATGGCTGATATTCAACATTTGTGCAATATGTTTACTCGAAAGTCCATCGACCAATAAATTGATAATCTCACTTTCTCTTGGTGATAAAGATTTCAATTTAATCATCTGTTCTTGACGTTTTTCTTCTTCGATAAAATCTTGTTCAGCAAGTTGTAGACAGGCTTGGATTTGATTAAGCATATGTTGTGGATTAAAAGGTTTTTCTAAAAAATCAAATGCTCCAGCTTTCATCGCGTTGACCGACATTGGAATGTCGCCGTGGCCAGTCATGAAAATGATCGGCATACGGGTTTTTTGTTGGTTCAATTGTTGTTGTAATTGCAAGCCACTCATTCCTCGCATACGAATGTCAAGAATCAAACATGCAGGCGTTTGCGGGCGCTGATAATTCAGGAATTCAGTAGCACTATTGAATGTTTTGGTTTCGAGTTGCACGGAATCGAGCAACCATGTGAGTGAATTACAAATGTCTTGATCATCATCTATCACATACACAATGGGCTCGGGAACATGAGAATTGGTTAAATACATTTTGTACGCTCCTGTGCTGCCAGAGAGATATTAAAAATAGCGCCGGACTCACCTTCACAGACCCATAAATAACCATGATGGTTTTCAATGATGCTTCGAGACAGAGTTAAGCCAATACCCATGCTGTTGTTTTTACTTGAATAGAAAGATTCAAAAATTTGTTCTGGATTTTGCCCTTCGAGTCCAGGCCCATTATCTGCAATTGCAATTCGAGCATGTTGGTTATGTTGCCAAGTGCGGATATAAATGTCCCTTTCACCCTCAGGGTTAGTTTGTAGAGCATCGACCGCATTGAAGACGAGATTGATAATGACTTGGCTAAAGAGCGTTTCATCTGCTGATATAAAAATAGGCGAAACACTTAATTCATAATGGATGGTACATCCACCTTGATCTGCTTTAAGCTTAATCAAAGGATGTAACTCTTGAATAAGATGACTCACAGAATGAATCTGGAAATTCGCTTCGCCTTTACGTAAAAAGCTTCTCATGCTGTGAATAATGCCATTGACGCGATGTGTTTGATTTAAAGCAGCATTGAGGGCATCAAGAGTCTCTTGTGTGTTGGCTAAACCGTTTTGAATGCGAATAATACTACCTCCAACGTAATTGTTGAGTGCAGCCAGTGGTTGATTTAATTCGTGGGCGAGCGCTGTAGCCAGTTCGCCCATCGTTTTGCAACGTGACATATGACCAAGTTGCTTTTCACGAGCACGTGCTTTTTCTTCAGCCTCAATACGCTCAGTGATATCACGATAATTCACCAATACTCCCTGAATATCAGGGTGATCTAATAAGTTACGATAGGTTGCCTCGTGGTGTCGCCATTTTCCATTGTGGTGCAAGATTTTGTAATGAATCACACCAACTGCACGTTGTTCTGTTTTCTTAAATAGAAGCTGTCTGACTTTAATACGATCATCAGGATGAATTGCAGTTAACACATTCTTATTGAGTACAAAGCGATCCCGATAACCAAGAATACCTTGTAATGATGGGCTGGCATAAAGTAGTTTGCCTTGTAAGTCGAGAATAGCAATCCCATCTCCCGAATGCTCAAGCAGCATTTTGAAATATTGATCTTTAGACTGTAGAGCATATTGATACTTTTTGATTTCGCTGATGTTACGTACTAGAGCGAGAAGCTTTGGTTTATTTTCAATCTCAACTTTTTTAAGACATACTTCAACTGGGATATGACGTTGGTCTTGAGACTCTATTAACCATTCAAATGTGATTGCTTCGTCTTTTGTAGTGGCGGCCTGTTGAACTTTTCGGAGTGCATGATGCAAATCAAAACCATGTTGAAAAGCACTGATCTTTTCAACGTTCATTTGTGTCAATTCAGATTTACTATATCCAGTAAGTTCTACAGCGGCTTCATTGGCATCCATAAATTGGACACTGCCAATATCATGTACAAAAATTGCATCGCCCGCTTTATCAAAAATAGTTTGATAATAGTGTAAGCTGGTCATTGTAGGTCCTTACCTGAGATGGCTTCCGGCTATCGGGTATAGGGTGAAATATCGTCACTGATAAATCATTTTTTTTATAAGTAAATACTGCATTAAGGGGCAGCATCTTGCAATTAGACTTAGGGTCTAATTACATACTTTTAACATATAAAAATATTCATGTGAAAAATTTATCAGTGATCTCAATCTTATGCAATTTAGATACCATGTTACTTCAACTGATTTAGGTGACAGTTACACGAGGAATGTTAGCTCAAAAAATATCATCTTTTTATCTAACGAATAAAATCAAACTTTATGCTATCTACATACAATCCTTTTTTGATTAGTCATTACACTGGATGAGGCATAGAATAAAACCCGTCAGTCCTACTCATTAAAGTGATATTTTTATGGCGTTCAGTTGGATTCTCTTTACCCTCATGGCTGCTTTTATGCAGGCATGGCGCAATGCTTTTCAAAAACAACTGAGTACCACTGTCGATGTATGGGGCGTGACCCTTGCACGCTTTATCTTCGCCTTGCCTTTTGCATTGATTTATTTGAGTAGCCTTTATCACTTTTCACCGGTAACAGCGACTGTTCAATTTACGACAAAATATTGGGTTTATATTTTTATCGCAGGCATTAGCCAAATTTTAGCGACTGCGTTAATGGTGCAGTTGTTTAAGCAAAAAAACTATGCCATTGGCGTGGGACTGGCTAAAAGTGAAGCGATCTTAGCTGCAATCATTGGCGTTGCTTTTCTCTCTGATCATTTGTCATGGTTGGCATGGTTTGGGGTGTTACTGGGTGGTTTTGCTGTGTTTCTGTTGAGTCGGGGACATGGTTTTACTGGATTTTCACCCAAAACACTGATGATTGGCATCGGAAGTGGTTTGTGTTTTGCTATCACTTCACTATTGGTCAGAGAGGCCAGTCTTGAACTAACAATGTTGCCAACAATTCATCGCGCTGCATGGGTATTACTGTCGGTGATTGGCTTACAATGTTTGAGTATGCTTTTGTATCTCAGTTTATTCAGTCATCAAACGTTGCTGGCGATGTGGCAACGTCTAGGACTGACCTTTAAAGTCAGTGTATGTAGTTTTATGGCATCTCTCGGATGGTTTACTGCCATGAGTATGATGAGTGTCCCAGTGGTCAAAACGCTCGGTCAGATTGAGATTTTGTTTAGCTTATTGATCTCCGCTTATTTCTTTAAAGAAAAGTTAGCGAAAGCCGAACATTGGGGATTAGCTTTAGTTGTGATTGCAGCAATCTTGGTGATTTGGGCTTAAACATTTTTATAGATCATTGAATATTCTTTAATAAGAAGAAGGGGATGCACCAATAGATTTCATGTTGGCATGAATAATGCTTAATTTTGATGCGTAAATGGATTGATGTTGAACAAGACATTTCGCGAGTTGAAATTAAAGCAAAGTATTCAAGCGACAATAGGAAAGGCATGAAAATCTATACTCAAAGAATAGAAGCAGTGACAGAAGATCAAGCTTTCGAAACTGTGCAACTCAACTTTGATACACGACAAAAGAGCCGTTTTCGTGCAACTTTAGTTTCAGGGTGCGATATTGGTGCAGATTTACCGCGCACAGGCATTCTTCGCGGAGGATCATTTATTGCAACTGAAACAGGTGACTTACTGCGTGTGGATGCATTGCCTGAACGCCTGATGTGTGTCCAAGCTTCATCTGAATTTGAGCTTTTGAAAGCAGCCTATCATTTAGGGAATCGTCATGTCCCTCTTATGCTCACGCCTAGTGCACTATATTTTGAACCTGATCATGTCTTAGCCGAAATGGTCCAAGGATTGGGTTTAATGGTCACGGAAGTGGATCATCCATTTGAGCCAGAAAGTGGTGCTTATGCTCAGCATGCACATGATCATCGTTTAAGCCCAATCAAAGCGATTCATGCTCATGCGCATCACTAATGCAGCTCACTTACTCAAACTGTTAACTTTGTCCTCTACAGCTTTGCCTGTAGGCGCTTATTGCTATTCGCAAGGTGTTGAAAGTGCGATCGATCAAGGTTTGATCCATGATGAGCAATCCAGTATTGCGTACTTCGAAGAAGTTCTGGAAATGCTTTTGGTTCGTTTTGAGCTACCTGTATTGAAGCGTTTGATGCAGGCCCATGATAATGAACAGCAGTTTAATCATTGGGCGCAGTTGTATCGAGCCAGTCGTGAAAGTCGTGAGTTATTGGCTGAATCGCAGCAGTTGGCATTTTCCTTGAACGCATGGATTAAAGATGTATTGAAAATGCCCGTTACGGTAAAAAAACAACTTGGATTTGTACCCGTATATGCTCAGTTATGTGGGCGATTGGATCTGAATATCGAAGATGTTTTAACGGCGTATACATTTACTGTTTTAGAAAACCAAGTACTTGGCGCAGTCAAAACTGTGCCGCTCGGTCAGATGAGTGGTCAACGAATTTTGTGGCATTTACATGGCTTAGTCCCAGATGCCATAACGCATGCAATGTGTATAGAAGATCATCAACTTAGCAGTGCCTTACCTCAATATGCCATGCTCAGCATGTCTCATGAAACACAATATTCGCGTTTATTTAGATCTTAAAAATTATCATAAGGAATCAATCATGTCAGAACGTTCTCCTTTACGTGTCGGAATTGGTGGACCAGTCGGCTCTGGTAAAACAGCGCTGACTTTAAATTTATGCCGTGCATTACGTAATAAATACAATATGGCGGTGGTGACCAATGATATTTACACCAAAGAAGATTCCAACTTCTTAACTCGTCATGAAGCCATGTCACCCGATCGTATTGTGGGGGTGGAAACTGGCGGTTGCCCTCATACGGCTATTCGTGAAGATGCCTCAATCAATTTGGCAGCGATTGATGACTTATGTGAAAAGTTTGCTGGTCTAGAGTTAATTATCATTGAAAGTGGTGGTGATAATTTGGCAGCAACGTTTAGCCCTGAACTGTCTGATCTGACGCTATATGTGATTGATGTTGCTGGTGGTGAAAAAATTCCACGTAAAGGCGGTCCAGGCATTACCAAGTCGGACTTACTGATTATCAATAAAACAGATTTGGCGCCAATGGTTGGAGCGAATTTGCAGGTGATGGACCAAGATGCCAAGCGTATGCGAGGAGATAAACCGTTCTTGTTTTCAAACATGAAAACTGAAGATGGTTTAAACGAGATTATCAGTTTTATTGAAAAACAAGGTTTATTCAAAGCTTAAGCAAGAGGGCTTAAAGGATGAAACAATGCAATAAATTCGGTCTATTCATTCTGGCAAGTGTTCCGAGCCTTGTAATGGCACATCCAGGCCATCATCACCATGACGCTAATTTTTGGACGGGCTTCATTCATCCGTTTACAGGATTGGATCATTTGATGATGGCACTCAGTTTCGGCGTTTTGATGTGGAGCATGTCTAAAATTTGGAAGATGATTGGGGCATGGGGCTTGCTTACAGCGCTCGTTGCTGGATTCAGTTTAGGTGCGCATGGAATTATTCCGAATGGCGTTGCAGAAATTGGAATTGTAAGTTCATTGTTCATCTTAGCTGTAAGTTTATGGACCAAATCGAACAGAATTTTTCCAGTTGCAGCAGTGTTGCTATCAGTTTTTCATGGTTCAGCACACGGAGCTGAATTAGCGATGAATGGAAATGTTGGCGTTCAGATTTTAGGCATGATTACTGCCATGGCAATGATTTATGCTCTTGGACTGGGTTTAGGGGCATTGATGGTGAAATTTGTTCCACAAGGTAAAAAGATTGTAGGTGTGCTAGCAGCATTGGTTGCAGTAATTGGTTTAGCGTGATCAAACTTGGCAAAATAAAAAAACTCCGCAAGCGCGGAGTTTTTTATTTACTAGGGTAATCAGCTACCATTCGCAAGACTTTCAAGTGCTTCCCATCGCTCTAATTTCTCTAAAAGTAATTCATCAATTTCAGTAAGGCGAATTGAAAGTTGAGTTGCTTTATCACTATCTGTCACAAATAAAGATCCATCTGCTAAAAGCGCATTAATTTCAGCTTGTTCCTTTTCCAAAGCTTCCATTTCAGCAGGAAGTTGTTCTAAAGCACGTTGATCTTTATAGCTTAGTTTTACTTTTTTCACCGCTGGTGCAGGGGTTGCTGCCGCTTCAGCTTTTGCAGCCGCTTTCTTCACCGCAGATTTCTGATCGACAACAGTTTGATCAGGACGTTGCATGAGGTAGTCTTGATAACCACCCACATATTCATCGATATTGCCTTTGCCATCAAATACCCAAGTTGAAGTCACAACATTGTCCATGAAGGCACGGTCATGTGAAATAAGAAGTAATGTTCCTTTGTAGTCGCTGAGCATCTCCTCAAGTAGTTCAAGCGTGACCATATCCAAGTCATTTGTTGGCTCATCCATCACGATGAGGTTCGATGGTTTAAGCAGTAATTTCGCCAATAAGATACGGTTACGTTCACCACCAGAAAGGGCTTTTACAGGCGTACGAGAACGCTCAGGTGAGAACAAGAAATCTTGTAAATAGCTATAGATATGTCGACGCCCGCCATTGATATCGACAAAGTCTGACCCTTCAGCCACATTATCTTTTACCGATTTTTCAAGATCGAGTACATTACGAAGTTGGTCAAAATAAGCCACTTCGAGTTGTGTCCCTGTTTTGACCGTACCTGAGTGTTCTTGTTGACCCAAAATTGCTTTGATTAGCGTGGTTTTACCGACACCGTTATCGCCCACGAGACCAATACGATCTCCACGGAGCACCAGTGCATTGAAATCTTTGATAATCGGTGCATTGTCGCCAAATTGCACACTGAGGTTTTCAATTTCGAAGACCACTTTGCCTGAACGTTGAGCATCTTGGGTAGCCATGCTCACTTTGCCTTGCTGCGAACGGCGGGCTTTAGATTCTTCACGTAATGCTTTTAAGGCACGTACACGACCTTCGTTACGGGTACGACGTGCTTTAATGCCTTGACGAATCCAAACTTCTTCTTCTGCTAGCTTTTTATCGAACAGCGCATTTTGTTTTTCTTCAGCTTCCATTTGTGCAGCTTTGAGTTCGAGGTAACGTGAATAGTTCCCTTCATAACTGCGTAAGATGCCTCGATCCAGTTCCACAATACGTGTAGCAATACTGTCTACAAATGAACGGTCATGCGAAATGAAGAGTAATGTTAAATTATTTTGATCGAGTAAGAATTTTTCTAACCACTCGATACTTTCAACATCTAAATGGTTCGTTGGTTCGTCGAGTAACAGAACATCAGGTTGGGTGAGTAGTGCGCGTGCAAGAAGCACACGACGTTTACGACCACCTGAAAGATCAGCTAAATCAGCATCAGGATCAAGTCCCATTTTACTCAGGATTGAATTCACTTTAGTTTCAAGTGCCCAACCATCTAATTGGTCCATTTTATGTTGCAAGTTACCCATGCGATCGCACGCTTCCATATCGCCGAGTACACAAGCTTCGCTTGCTTCGTGATAAGCTCTAAGAACAGAAGCTGCTTCACCTGCGCCATCTGCCACAATATCTGCAACACGTCCCGAGTCCATTGGCACGTCTTGAGCCAGCATAGAAATGGTAATACCATTTTGCAGGGAAACTTCACCAGCATCAGGCAATAAACTTCCATCAATGAGTTTAAGTAAAGTAGACTTACCCTCACCATTACGGCCAATCAAACACACTCGTTCGCCGCGCTCTAAACTAAAATTCGCGCCGTCGAGTAAGTACGGTCCACCAAATGCGAGTTGGACGTCCCTTAAGGTAATATAGGCCATAATGTTTCCTGAAATCCCCTGATGAGGACTTATAATGTCGAATCAAAAAAATCTAAATGAGCAGGCGTCATTTTCCGCACCCATAGAAGATTTGCAAGTCCGAATTGCATTTTTAGATGAATTAGTTGATCAGTTAAATATTCAAATTGCATTACAAAGCCGTGAAATCAGCGATTTAAAGAAACAAATGCAAATTTTGTATCAACGTGTTGAAGCTACTCATGCTGACGATGGTGTTGCTCCATTTGATCCAATTTTGGATAAACCTCCACATTATTAAGATGTGACATAAATACTGATTATTTATTAAGAAGTATGCGTAAATAGTTTGACCTTTGATATGAAGGTCGTTGTAATAGTCTTTTCACTTGCCGAATTCTGAATCTTATCCTATGAGCGCTAAAGTTGTCCTAATAGATCTTGAAAATAACATGCCGACTTCGACGTTATTTCGGGAGATTGTGCAACATTACACCACGACCTATCTATTTCATTCGAAAGGGAGTTTTCATTACAGTCTCACTGATTTAACTGAATTTTCGAGTTGGATTAGTAGTGGTCAAATTGTCATTTTAGAAATGCTTGAGGCAAAAGAAAAAGAATTTGAGTACGCTGTGATTGTGGGACAAATCTTGGCATTGGTTGAGCATGGCGCAGAGATTGATGTGATTTCCGCGCGAGACTGTAGCACGATGTTGGCTGACATGATGCGAGCTTCTGGTATTCAATGTAATTTGATACAGGTACAACCAGAGCAACCTGTGTCAAAACTCAAATACAACGTGCCTTCAGTTGAAACTATTCGTCAAAATCATGATTTATTTAGAGTAAAGCAATATTGTGATGTTGTGGTTCGTATGGAAGGGAAGCCAAACACCTTAGCTAAGCTTAAAAACTCGATCGAGAATACGTTGAGAATAAATGACGAGCACAGCGCTAAATTGATTGGCATGCTCATTAATTTAAAGGTAATTAAAAAAGATGGTGAGCAAATTTCCTTTCGTAAAAAGGTATTAAAGCAGTGGGCTCAATTGGATATGAATGTTGATGAAGATGTAGTAGCAGACCACAAGCTTGGTCAGGTAGATGCGTTATTGGCGAAGCTACATATCGAAGCAAAAGACATTTTAGTTGAAGTTGAAGTTGAAGAGTCACAAGATATTCAGCACATTCAGAGTGATTTGTTTAAAAATTTCGAAAAAATAGATCCCGTCCAGCTGGAAGTCATCCAAAAATTGAATGCTTTAAAATCCGGAAAGCCTAAAGATATTTATGAACTGCGTGATTTATTAGAACAACTATTTCCAAAATCCGATGTGCGGTTATTGCTTAAGGAAATGATTGATAAGGGATATATTTACTGGAATGGGCATGAAGTTCTATATAGTCATGAGATGTTTCTGAATTAAGAATTATATTCTCTCATTTAATATTAATTTTAATTGATACGGTGATGACCAATGTTTGATCAAGTTTTTAATCGACTGAGTCGTTTGGTCTTTGTTGTTACCTTTTTTACGATTTCCATTTCTTTCGCAGGTCTAATGTATATTGATGGGTTATCCAATACGCTAGGCTTTAATGTTTCGTTGTTTGATTTGAACTTCTATGATTTTTTTATATATGTAGTCATTTCAGATAAATTTAATTTTTTTATTGTGTTTATCACATCCCTAGCACTGTCGATATCGTTTGTTTTGTACCCTAAAGCATTGATTTTTCTGTATGACTTTATGTATGTCTGTCTTTTTTCGATATGGTGTTTTTTAGGCGGATCAAAAAAAATTATTCCTTTTTTTGTTGTTTTTATATTCCCATTTTTTATTTTACCAATTTTAATTGTTCTACTTTTTCATAGTATTTTTCTCAAGCTAAAAGAAATAAAAGCTTTTGATGGCCATTTGTCTAATGTAAAAAAAGAATTGAGTGAAGATGAACAATATCTAAAATCTTCAAGTAGGAAAGAGGAAGGAAGTCATAATTTATTTAAATCATATTTGGTTTTTTTATTTGTGATGTTTCTGTTCATTAGTTGGTTAAGTTGGGTTATTCATATTGGTAAGCAAGGTGAAGTTCATGCCCAAAAATATTTAGATTCAACAGAATACAAAACATTATATTTAACTAATAATACTAAACGAAAAGTTATTATGGTTTCTAAAGTAAAGAATGGTTATATATTTGTTTTAAATGAAAATAATGAAAATAAAAAGAAAGCATCATTTATACCTGATAGCGTAATTTGGAGAATTGACGCATTCTGAACTTGCCTTTTATATTCGGCTTATGCAACTCTAATATAAGAAGCAAAAGGTGAACTATGGAAAATGCTGGACTTTGGATAACGATTCTTATCGTTGTTTTTGTGCTGGGCTCGATCTTCGGATTACGTGTAAATCCAAGAGAAAAAGCTTTGGGGATCATGCGTGAGAAAGCGCGAAAAATGGGATTACACCCGCGTTTGATTGCTGCACCTTCATGGACCAATATTCCAATGGCATCAGAAAATCGTGCCAGTATGGTGGCGTATTACAGCGTTATCATTCCTGATGGTCGCCTACCTTTAATGCGCGCATTGGTTGAAAATGAAAAACTTAAGGTTGTTCACGGAAATGAGAAATTTAATGATTTCCCCATTGCATTAAAAGGGATTTATGCTATTGATATGCAGTCTAATTGCGTCGGTTTGTACTGGAAGGAAGAAGAAGATCTTCACGCTACACAACTTGATGAAATGAAAGCACTTTTACATAAATTGGCTGAAATTTAATTTTTTTAATCTTATAGGAATAACGGTTCACTATGGCGAATGCTCCTAAGTCCACATCCAAAAGTGCTACAGCTCAATCGTCAGAAGCTGGAAAAAAACGTGCTTTAGTGATCGTCGAGTCGCCTGCTAAAGCGAAGACCATTAATAAATACTTAGGTTCAAACTACATTGTGAAATCATCTGTGGGTCATGTCCGTGACTTACCAACAGGTGCTTCAAAAAGTACGGAAAAGAAACCAGTAACACGTACCAAACAGACTGCTGAAGAGAAAGCTGAAAAAGCTCAACAGGCACTGATCAATCGTATGGGGGTAGACCCTGAGCACGGTTGGAAAGCACACTATGAAGTGCTTCCTGGTAAAGAAAATGTTGTTTCAGAACTGAAAAAGCTTGCTTCGCAGGTTGACGAGGTCTATCTCGCAACCGATTTGGACCGCGAAGGAGAAGCAATTGCTTGGCATTTAAAAGAAGTCATTGGTGGTGATGACTCTCGTTATAGACGTGTGGTTTTCAACGAAATTACTAAAAATGCCATTCAAGAAGCATTTAAACAGCCTGCTCGTTTAGATATTGATAAAGTCAATGCACAACAAGCACGCCGTTTCCTTGATCGTATTGTTGGCTTTATGATTTCACCACTATTGTGGGAGAAGATCGCACGTGGTTTATCTGCGGGTCGTGTACAGTCAGTTGCTGCAAAACTTGTGGTTGAGCGTGAGCGAGAAATTCGTGCTTTTATTCCTGAAGAATATTGGCAAGTTTTTGCAGATACCAAATCTAAAAAAGATGATATTCGTTTAGAAGCAGTCAAACAGTCAGGTAAGACATTAAAACTTCAAAACAAAGCACAAACAGATGCTTTATTGGATGTTTTAAAAGAAGCTGAATTCAAAGTTGCTGCCCGTGAAGATAAACCGACCAAAGTTAATCCGAGCGCGCCCTATATCACATCGACCTTACAACAAGCAGCAAGTACTCGACTTGGTTTCTCTGTAAAGAAAACGATGACGATGGCACAGCGCTTGTATGAGGCAGGTTATATCACCTATATGCGTACCGACTCAACATTCTTGAGTGATGATGCGGTCAATATGGTACGTGGACATATCGAAACCGAGTATGGTGAAAAATATCTCCCTGCAAAGCCAAACCGTTTTGGAAATAAAGCAGGTGCGCAAGAAGCCCATGAAGCGATTCGTCCATCAAACGTCGCGTTGAAGGGTGATCAACTTGCGGGTGTAGATCGTGATGCTCAACGTCTATATGATCTGATTTGGCGTCAGTTTGTTGCATGTCAAATGACACCTGCTGAATATTTGTCTTCAACGATCTTGGTTGACGCGAATGGTGTAGAGCTTAAAGCTAAAGGTCGTACTTTGGTATTTGATGGCTTTACGAAAGTACGTGGCCAGAACAAGTCGGATGATGATGTTTTACTGCCTGCTGTGAAAGTTGGTGAAGTTCTGCAACTTCAAAAGTTAGATCCTTCGCAACATTTCACTAAACCACCTGCACGTTTCACAGAAGCATCTTTGGTGAAAGAGCTTGAGAAAAAAGGTATTGGTCGTCCTTCGACTTATGCAGCGATTATTTCAACGATTCAAGATCGTGGTTATGTGAAATTGGATAACCGTCGTCTCTATGCAGAGAAGATGGGTGAAATCGTAACAGATCGTTTGGATGAAAGTTTTAACAACTTAATGAACTACGCATTTACTGCAGATCTAGAAGGTCAACTGGATAAAGTTGCAGATGGTGAGCGTAATTGGAAAGAGTTGTTAGATAGTTTCTATGGTGATTTTAAGAAACGTCTGACTACTGCACAGGGTGAAAATGGCATGCGCCGTAATCAACCTGTTGAAGTTGATGCTGTGCATTGTAAAGAATGTGATCGTCCGATGCAGATTCGTACCGGTACCACAGGTGTATTCTTAGGTTGTTCTGGCTATAACTTACCACCGAAAGAACGTTGTAAAGGTACACTTAACTTAACGCCAGTAGAGTCCTTGGCTGCATTATCTGATGATGAGTCTGCAGAAACCGCGGATTTAATGTCGAAAAAACGTTGCCCAATTTGCGAAACAGCAATGGATAGCTACGTTATTGATGGTGGTCGTAAACTTCATATCTGTGGGAATAATCCAGACTGCGAAGGTTTTGAGCTTGAAGAAGGTGAGTTCAAAATTAAAGGGTACGATGGTCCAACAATTCCATGTGACAAATGCGATGGTGAGATGCAGTTAAAGACAGGGCGTTTTGGTCCTTATTTTGCCTGCACAAGCTGTGAAAATACACGTAAAGTATTGAAGAACGGTCAACCAGCACCTCCTCGTGTCGACCCGATTAAAATGGAACATTTGCGCTCAACGAAACATGACGACTTTTTCGTATTACGTGATGGAGCAGCAGGCTTATTCTTAGCAGCAAGTAAATTCCCTAAAGTACGTGAAACTCGTGCTCCTAAGGTTGCGGAATTGCGTACGGTTGCTCAACAGCTAGATCCAAAGTATCAGTTTATTCTGCAAGCGCCAGATACTGACCCTGATGGAAACCCAACTTTAGTGAAGTTTAGTCGTAAAAATCAAGCGCAATATATTGGTTCTGAAACGCCTGAAGGTAAACAAACGAAATGGTCTTTGATTTACCAAGATGGTAAATGGATTGAAGCTTAACGTTTAAATAACAGAAAATGCTGACTTAGGTCAGCATTTTTTTATGACATTAAATTTATTGTCTTACACATACTCTTGAGAGATTTTCTATTTCTGTATCAAATAGAATGAAATTCGCAATCATTTCTTTGTTATCGAGTTCTTTAATTAGTAATTTCACAGCATCAGGATCAGCTAAAGCTGATTTAAGGTTTAATTGCTCTTCAACTTGAGCATTGTCCATTTCAAATTTCAGTAATTTATTTTGATCAATTGTGAGTATATGTTCTTGTAAACTCCATTGAGCTTCAGATTGGGTATAAGCAATTGCTTTCTCGTTATCTTTAATAAAGGTCATTTGATTTTTTTCAAAATATTGACCATTTGGTTTGAACTCAGACACTATTTCGCTTTTCGCAGCATAACCCATGTAATCCATTTCTTCAGTACATTTCCATTTGGCTGAAAGTGCTGATAATTGAATATTTTCACTACTGTGTGAATTGGTTGCAGACGAGCTGGTAGCTTGATTACATACAAAAATGAATGTACACAGCACGAAAGTTTTTTTAAATATTTGATATTTTTGCATTGTTATACCGTTATTTTTTTTGGGGAATTGTAAGTTTATTACAATATATATAAGGGTTCTATTTGAAAAATTGAAAATCTCAATGTAATAAATAAGTATCTGAATTAATTTAAATATGAGAATAGCAATAAAGTATGCAGCAAAGGATAGAAACTTTTATTTTGGCTCCCGACTCTTTCAAAGAAAGCATGCCTGCTGAGCAGGTATGCATGATTATGAAAAATGCAATCCATAAAGTCTTACCCGATGCACAATGTATTTTGAATCCAATGGCAGATGGTGGTGAAGGAACCATTGATGCATTGGTCATGGCAAAATCAGGATTAAAAATCGCGTGCGAAGTACAAGGTCCATTCGCTGATCAGCGTGTCATGACTCATTTTGGATTAATTGATCAGGGACAAACAGCAGTCATTGAAATGGCGAAAGCCAATGGCATTCATTTAATACCACCTCATTTAAGAAATCCTTTGTTCACTAATACTGTAGGGACAGGGCAACTGATTGTCGCAGCTCTCGAATTCGGTGTGAAAAAGATTATCATCGGATTAGGTGGGAGTGTGACCAATGATGGTGGTGCTGGTATGGCGCATGCTTTGGGCGTGAAATTTATTAATCAATATCATGAAGCATTTGAGCCAACAGGTGGAAACTTAAACCAAATCGATTCCATTGATGTGACACAACTCGACCCAAGATTGACTAAAACAGAAATTGTTATCGCTTCAGATGTAAACAATCCATTATGTGGTCCACTTGGCGCATCGTATATTTTTGGTCCGCAAAAAGGGGCTACACCTGAAATGGTGCAAGTATTAGACCTTAACTTATCGCACTTTGCAGGGGTGGTAGAGCAGCAGCTTTTAGTCGATTTACGTCATCGATCTGGTGCTGGTGCAGCAGGTGGTTTGGGATTTGGTTTGATGGCATTTACAGGCGCAGATATTCGATCGGGTGCTGAATTAATCATTGAGGAAACTCAATTGGCTGAAAAAATTGCGCAAGCTGATTATGTATTTACGGGTGAAGGGAAAATTGATACTCAGACTCAATTTGGTAAAACCCCATTTGCCGTTGCTCAAGTCGCATATTGGCACAACAAGCCTGTATTTGCATTCGCTGGTAGAGTTGGTGAAGGGGTGGAATCATTGTACGAACAAGGGTTTCATCACATCTGTAGTATTAATCCACTGGATCAAAGTTTGTCAGAATCCTTGAAAAATGCAGTTCAGAATTTAGATTTAACGGTACAAAATATCGTAAGGCAGTATATCTAATTCTCTATGTAAGTGGGCTTTGAGGTTTAAAACTGAAGCGTGTTTGTATTTTCTAAATCTAGCTCTGTTAAACTATTGTTATTGTAAAATTGATGAGTAGCGATGAGTTTAGACAGCCTGATTGATGAATTAAATCTTCAACAAAAACAAGCTGCAACCACAGAAGCCTTACATAGTTTGGTGTTGGCGGGTGCGGGCTGTGGTAAAACCAAAACGATTGTGGCACGTGCTGCTTATCTCATTGATCAAGGTGTACCCGCCAATCAAATTCAAATTTTGACGTTTACGCGTCGTGCTGCCAGTGAAATCGTGGCGCGTGTCGAATTGGCACTCGGTGAACAAGCAAAAGGATTACGAGCATCAACATTCCATACTTTTTGTATGTACTTGCTGCGTCGTATACCAAAAGCTTTCGGCTTAGCGCAATTCTCAATTATTGATCGTGATGATCAACTCATGATGTTTCGCTTGATACGTGGTAAAGATGATAAAAAGAATCCCAATCAGCTCCCGAAGCCTGCTGAATTATGTGATCTGTATTCATATGCTAGAAATACGCGTCAAAAGCTAAGTGTTGCCTTAGAAAAGCAAATGCCAGAATTCTTAGCAATGAAAGACCTGATTGCAGAAATCATGAAAGAATATGAAACTCGAAAGCAGGCACGTAGCTTTCTTGATTATGACGATATTCTTGCGATCGTGGCATCAGCTTTAGCACAGTCTGAGGGTCTAGTCGATTATGTAGCTTCGATTTGCAGACATATGCTTGTGGATGAAATGCAAGACACCAATCCATTGCAATGGGCGCTATTAGAGCCTTTGAAGGACCGAGTAAGTTTGTTTTGTGTCGGGGATGATGCTCAATCGATTTATGGTTTTCGTGGCGCAGATTTCGAAAACATTCATCATTTTAAAGAGCGTGTGCCAGCAGCTCAGATCTTTAAATTAGAAAAAAACTACCGATCTACTCAAGAAATTTTAGATTTATCAAATTGGTTGCTTGATCAAAGTGAGATTAAATACGACAAGCGCTTAGATGCGTATCGAGGTGCAGGCATAAAGCCTAAAATTCATATTTTCCCGAATGAGTTTGATGAAGCAAAATGGATTGCCATAGATATTAAAGAGAGACATTTACTTGAGGGAAGTCCTTGGCGCGATCATATGGTTCTGGTACGTTCAAGTTTTGCAGCTCGTCATATTGAAGCAGCTTTCATTGCAGCCAATGTTCCGTATCGATTTATTGGTGGTATGAAACTTCTTGAAACTGCGCATGTTAAGGATTTACTGAGTTTACTACGCGTCATTGCCAATCCTTCAGACGATATTGCATGGATGCGTTTTTTGACGCTTTGGGATGGGGTTGGTGATGTTGGGGCAAGCCGTTTAGCGCAACAGTTGTTACAGGACCCTCAAGATGACGTCATTGCGGAAAAACTAGAAAAATTTGGACGTATTCCTGCTGAGGCTCTACTCATTATGAAGCAGTTGAATGTGTTAAAGACCGAAGTTAAAGCTTGCGTAAGCTTGGCAATTCAGGCAATAGAAATTCAGTTAAGTGAAAATTACAAAAAGGATTGGGGGCGTCGTCAAGGAGACTTTGAGTTGGTGAAACAGCTAGCTTCAAAACATACTCAGTTAAGTGATTTTTTAGAAGCCTACGTGCTTGATCCAGTTTCAATCAGTGAAATCGAACGCCAGTCAGATACTGATGTTGTGACTTTGATCACGATACATTCTGCGAAAGGAACTGAACAAAAAGTTTGTTACGTGGCGAATGTGACACCTGGTCAGTATCCACACGCAAGAGCTCAAGGGGATTTTGATGAAGTTGAAGAAGAACGCCGTGTCCTTTATGTGGCACTTACCCGTGCACAAAATGAATTGATTCTAACCAAGCAAAATTTGGTGACGTGGGCGAGGGAACAAGTCGATGAACAGGGGCGAAAAATCGAAAGCTATTTTCTTAATGATCTTTCAAGACATTTGTGTACAAGTGAAACACATTATAAAACCAGACAGCAAACGGTTAAGAGTGCTTTGATTGAGCGACAGTCGATTAATTTAGATTTTGGGATTGATCTCGATTAAACTATCTAGATTGTTTCATACAAAAAGTAGAGTAGGCGCGTACTTTTTGGTTTTTTTGCCTATCTTCTTAAGGTTTTTTCATGAAAATTTTAGTTCGTAACTTAGAGCGCAGCATTACTGAAGCTGAGATTCTGGAGTTATTTCAGCAGTTTGGAACAGTAGACTCATGTACATTGGTGTTAGATGCTGCAACAGGCAAATCGAAAGGATTTGCCTTTGTTGAAATGCCACATGGCCGTGAAGCTGTGAAAGCAATTAAGGGGCTGAACACCCGTAAAGTTAAAGGTGCAGGTATTCGAGTAAAAGCTGCAGACGAAAAGCCAGAAGCATAACTTGATGTCTAAATAAAGTAGGAGCAGTTATTGCTCCTTTTTATTTGATATTTTATTTAATTTCACTAATAAATGTTAATCTTTTTTAGCTTTTTTTGACCGACTTTTGTACTTTGAAGAATTGACATATTTTTGAAATGTATTTCTGTTATATATTAATATTTTTTATTAAAAACATACACTTAAAATCACATTTATATACAAATTATTGTTAAGTATATCTTAATAATAGATTGAATAGGTTTGAGTGAAGTGTGTAGTATAAAAGCTCCATTATAAAACCCCAAAAGGTTATAAAAATGTCTATTCAAGAATTAAATCATCTAGAAACAGAAATCGTATCAGGTGCAGGTACGTTAATCGGTGACACGCTTCAAAACGCATCAAACTTATTTTCGAGCACATTGAATGTTCAAGCTCCAATTTGGAAGCCACTGAGCCTAATTCCTGGTGTTGGTACAGTTCATCAAGCAATTGATGTTGGCTTCCTTGCGATTTCAGAAGGTCTTTACAAGGCTGGAACACTGTTAGGTGGTGATCAAGATCAGGTCAAATTTCATTATGATAATGAAAAAGGCGATGGGACTTATAATCCATTAGGAATTTTTAAGGGTATTGTTCGCTAATATAACCTCAGATTCATTCGAAAGGGTCAGCCATGCATTTGGCTGGCTTTTTTATTTAAGCAGTATGCATTAATCATCAAGCTTTCAATCAATCTTGTTGATCTAAAATTAATCTTTATTTTTTTCTTAAAAGCATTGCGTGATATGGCGTCAACATTTAAGTTGTATGACATAAATGTTGCTAGGAAGTTTTCATGTCTCGTGTTGCTCGTTTTCATGCAGATCGCACTAATCAAAAACTCTATTTTGCCCGTCTATCATGTCAGCAAGCAGAACAGACAGATCATATTCAACAAGCTCAAGCCCATCGTGAAGCGGCAGTCTTTCATTTGCATGGAGCGGTCTTGGCATTTTTGCAAGAGTTGGTGCGTTATTACCGTTTAAATGATTTTTCACCGACATTAAAATCTATTGAAGAGCATATGGCCGCTAAAGGGCAAGTTTCTCCAGAAATCACCGTGTTACAGCATCTTGCAAAGGATGGTTTTATTGCAGAACTAAAGCGCGCTTATCGTATGTGCCAGTATGCACCAGAACCAAGTGCACCAGAACCTGAGGATGAAACTTCTTCGAATCTTATTATTAAAGTCACGCAGACACCTCAAGCGTGGTTGCCAGATACTCAAATTCTTCGAGAGTGGCATCGTGACTTAACCCATCTTATTGACGGTTTTCGTAACGAAATGGTTGAGTTTTAATTGTAATCATGCCAGTTTTAAGTGATTAGACTTGAAATATAAATTTTAGAACTTATATAAAATAGTCTAAGCAATGCAAAGTGCATTCAGCATTTTGCCACCATGTGAATCATGGAGGGTATATGTCTATAGAGCAATTGAAAGAATTATTCGGAACACAAGAAGCAATTTTAGAATTGGTGCAACTTGAGAATGGCGAGTTAGCGCTTCGTCACGCTGCATCTGAAGATGAGCCACTTGTGAAAATTCAATTTAATGATGAAGTGAAAGCTTTATTAGGTGATCATATGCCTTTGATTGCCCAACACATGATTCAGGCTGCGTTATTTGCACTTCTCGAAAAACAATCGAATGAATGGCATGCGGAAGTCGTAGATGAAAAACCACAGTTTTATAGCTAAGAAAAAACCGCGCAAATAGCGCGGTTTTTATTTTACTTAGTGAGATGGTGCATGATGATGTGCGATTTCAATTTGATTTAGAATATGATTACTCATGTTCTTCGCCATTTCTTCCTTCGCGTAATACACTTCACCAATTTCATCTGCACGTATTGCTTCAGCTTCTTCTTTACTTTCCGCACAGATCAAAACTTGAATCTGTGGATTCAGAAGTTTGGCAGTATCTACAATCTTATGAATATCTAAAATATCCATCGGCGAGATAATTAAAAGCCTCGCATGTTGAATATGTGCTTGAATTAATACGCCTGGTTCTGTTGCTGAACCTGATACTGCAGCAATATCTTTTGCACGTAGTTTTTCAACAATTTCTCGATTTTCTTCAGCAATCACCACTTTGATGTTATTTTCCATCAGTGTTTTCGTTAAGCGACGTCCAACTTCTCCATGACCGACCATGACCACTTGATCGCGCAGGTAATCCTGTGAGACCTCGTCAGGTAACATCGCCAATGGATCACCACTACGCTCAAGCAAACGAGCCAAATGCGAGCGCTCACGAATCCATTTCTGTACGGGTTCAATGGCTGAAAATAAAACAGAATTGAGCGAAATAGAAAATAATGCCCCGGCTAAAATCAAGTTTTGAGCTTCAGGGGTTAATAATCCTATAGATAGACCGAGTGTTGCCAATATAAATGAGAACTCACCGATTTGAGCGAGTGAGGCACCTACTGTAAGTGCGGTATTTAATGGATAGCGGAAGAATAAAACCAGCGCCATTGCTGCTAATGTTTTTCCGATCATGATAATGCCAATCACAGCCAGAATGTGAAGTGGTTCTTCAACGATAATTGTTGGGTCAAACAACATTCCGACAGAGACGAAGAATAGGATGGAGAATATCTCACGCAGTGGTAACGTTTCTTCTTCAGCACGATGACTGAAGTCAGACTCTTTAACCACCATCCCAGCAAAGAATGCACCTAATGCCATTGAAACGCCAAAAACTGCATACGAACCATAGGCAATGGATACGGCTGCTGCAACCACAGTCAATGTAAATAGCTCGCGAGAACCTAAGCGTACGACAAACTGAATGATTTTAGGAATGAGCCGCTTACCTATAATCAGCATAAAGGCAATAAAGCCGGCAACTTTAAGTAAGGTTATTCCTAAAGTCACAAAGACATTTTGATCTGGATTGGCGCCTTCGAGTGCTGTTCCGCCGAGGAGTACGGCTGTAGCTGGTAATAAAACTAAAGCGAGCACCATAACTAGGTCTTCGACGAGTAGCCATCCCACAGCAATTTTTCCATTGACTGAATCCAGTAAGCCTCGGTCACCCAAAGCTTTCAGGAGTACCACAGTACTCGCACAAGATAAGCTTAAGCCAAACACCAATGCTGACCCAAAACTCCATCCCCATAGCATAGAGACGCCAATCCCGAGGATGGTGGCCACTGTGATTTGTAAAATTGCACCAGGGACTGCAATACGCCGAACTTGCATTAAATCTTTCAGTGAAAAGTGCATCCCGACACCGAACATCAAAAACATGACACCCAGTTCTGCGAGTTGATTAGCTAATGTGATGTCGGCGACGATACCGGGGGTTTTGGGACTAATAATAATGCCGGCAATGAGATAGCCAACGAGAGGGGGTAGACGTAAACGTGCGGCGATAAAGCCAAAAATAAGGGCTAAGCCAAAACCAACCGCAAGCAATATAATTAAATCTACATCATGTGGCACTAATCACCCCTTAAATATTTATAAATTATGAATTGGCTTTTGAGCTGTATAAGCACAAAAAATGCCAAACTGAGATTAAATTTTAACAACCTGAAGAAAAAAAAGGCAAAAAAAACGACCCAATGGGTCGTATTTTTTTAAAGAACTAAAATTATTTGATTTTAGCTTCTTTGAAGATTACGTGTTGACGGATTTTTGGATCAAATTTTTTGATTTCCATTTTTTCCGGCATAGTACGTTTGTTCTTAGTAGTGGTATAGAAATAACCTGTACCAGCAGAAGAAACTAGGCGAATCTTATCACGCATTTTCGTTGCTCCTTAGATCTTTTGACCTTGAGCACGTAGGTCAGCAACAACCTTTTCGATGCCCAATTTGTCGATAATACGCATACCTTTAGTAGTTAGACGAAGACGTACGAAACGTTTTTCGCTTTCTAACCAAAAACGGTGGTGGTGCAGGTTCGGCTCGAACCGGCGCTTAGTTTTGTTGTTGGCGTGTGAGACGTTGTTACCAACGACTGGACGCTTGCCGGTAACTTGGCAAACCTTAGACATGGTGTAACTCCATTGATTTAGCCAACAGCAAATCTGTATGGCCAGTCAAAATAAAACGGATTGAATTCATTCAAGGGGCGTTTTATATCAAAAATACGCTTAAAAGACAAGCGAAATTGATAAAAACAGGGCATGACCTGTTGTGATAGATCATGCCTTGATCATTTAACGAAGAAAGGCTTTACGGATAAGACTAGGGATCGGTCTATTAAACGGAGGCAGTACGTATTTCAAGCTGAATAGCTTTGGAATAGACATGACTGAGCGTTCATTTGATAAACTGAAGAAGCCTTCGGGACCATGGTATCTGCCCATACCAGATGCACCAACGCCACCGAAAGGTAGATCATCTTGTGCAACATGAGTAACAACAGCGTTTTGACCAAAGTGTCCAGAGTGAGTACGTTGCGAAACGTATTCTGCTCGAGCATCGTTAAAGTCGAAATAGTATAATGCAAGTGGACGTGGTCGGTCATTAATAAACTCGATAACTTCGTCTATTTGATCATATTCTAAGATTGGTAAAATTGGACCAAAGATTTCGTTCTTCATAATTTCCATATCAGGGCTGATATTGGTCAGAAGGGTTGGCGCTATTTTACGTACAGAAGCAAGCTCTTCTTTTAATGGGTTAATTTCAGTGACTTGAGCACCATTTTGAATCGCATCTTCTAAGTAACCTTGTAAGCGTTTATTTTGCTTATCGCTCACTATAGAGGTGTAATCTTGGTTGTCACGTAATGTTGGATACATCGTTTTCGCAACAGTTTCAAACTGGTGAATAAACTCTGAAGTTTTACCACGTGGTAGGAAAATATAATCTGGTGCGACACAAGTTTGACCCGCATTCCACAATTTACCGAATGCAACACGCTCCGCGACATCCTTTAAGTCAATTGAAGGGTGCACGATAACTGGTGATTTACCACCAAGTTCTAGAATAACTGGAACTAAGTTTTCAGATGCTGCTTTCATCACAGTCTTACCAACATTGGTAGAGCCTGTGAAGACTAATTTATCAAATGCAAGATGACTGAATGTGTCAGAGATTACGCCACCACCTGTAACAACGGCAACTAACTCTTGAGGGAACGCTTCAGATAAAGCATTTTGTAATACATAGCCAAAGTTACGAGAGGTGCTTGAAACTTTAATCATGGCATGGTTGCCCGCTGCCAATGCACATACTAATGGGCTAATCGCCAATAATAAAGGGTAGTTCCAAGGGGAAATGATACCGACAACACCTAAAGGTTGATACTGAACCCAACCTTTTGCAGGTTGATGTAAAATACCGATATGGCGTTTAGAAGGCTTCATCCACTCTGTTAAATGTTTGCTGTAATATTTGATTTGTTCGAGTGAAGTGAGTAGTTCACCAATTTTGGTTTCAGAAACCGAACGATTACCATAATCTTGGCTAATTGCTTCTGCAATTTGGTCCTGATATTTAATCAAAACTGCTTTAAGACGAGCCAAACGTTCAATACGCTGTTTTGCTGTCGGGTTCGGATAACGTCGATAGGCTGCTTTCTGAAGCGCTAGAAGATCATGTAAATGCTGAACTTCCGATGCTTCAGTCGTCATTAAATTTGTTTTTGTTTGACTGTTCATGACCAGTACCACTAATGTAAGGGTTGATGTGATTTTTATTTTTAGAGTAAATACTCTAAAAGTCAAGTCACTTTTATGTTAGCTTGGGCTAAACGTCATTATTCTTGTTATAGATGGTATTAGGATGTCGCATTCCAAAACGTTAAAAACCAAAGACCGAATCTTGCAAATTAGTTTGCAACTCTTTAACGAACGTGGAGAGCGATCTGTCACAACTAACCATATCGCAGCAGAGTTAGGTATTAGCCCTGGTAATCTCTATTATCACTTTCGTAACAAGCAAGAGATCATTAAAGAGTTGATGGAGCAATATCAGCATGCAACTTTAGAGCTGCTAGCATTGCCAGAAGACCGTGATGTAAATGCCAATGATAAAATCCGATACTTTCAAGTACTCAGTAGTCAGTTATGGGCCTATCGTTTTCTGCATCGTGATGTATATCATTTAACCGAAAATAATGATGACTTTAGAAAAATTTACCCGCGTTTCGCAGGTAAAGTGATGCAACAAGGTCAAAAGATTTACCGAGCCTTCGTCAATGCAGGTCTCATGCAAATGACAGAGTCTGAAATTGAAGCGTTGATCATTAACCTATGGATTGTCCTAACCAATTGGACGAACTTTCTCTATATGTCTGGTCATTTAAAAGATTCCAACCATCTAGATGAAAAGTGGGTTTGGCAGGCACTGCGTCAAATGGTGTTTCTTGAAGGTCCTTATTTACGTGGTGAAAGTCGTCAGACTTATGAGCGCTTGCTTGAAACGTTGGGAACATCTGAATTATTTGCTAGTCTTTCTGCTGATCGAGAAGATTGATTTCAGCAAAGATAATTTGAAAGCATTAAAAAAAGAGTTAGAATACGCGGCTGTTTTTCAATTTAACTGTTAAGTGATATAAATCATCATGAATATGACAACTGCTAACACAGCACGTTTACTGATTACTTGCGAAGATAAACCAGGAATCGTGCAGGCTGTATCGAGCTTTTTGTATCATCAAGGGGCAAACATCACTGCGCTTGATCAATATGCAACAGAAGCTCAGGGCGGGCGTTATTTCATGCGTGTTGAGTTTGAACTCGACAATTTGCAAAGCCGTAAGGAAAATATTCTACAAACTTTCGCCACAAACGTAGCTGAACGTTACAACATGCATTGGCGTCTAGCTTTAGTGTCAGATGTAAAGAAAGTAGGTATTTTGGTATCGAAAGTCGATCATGCCTTGCTTGAACTTTTATGGCGTCATGCACGTGGTGGATTACCTTGTGAAATCACTAAGGTTGTGTCGAATCATGAAGATCTACGTGAGTCTGTGGAAAACTTCGGTATTCCTTTTGAAGTTGTGCCTGTCAATAAAGAGAACAAGCGCGAAGCATATGCAAAAATTGATGAGTTAATGCAAGGTAATGATTTGCTTGTACTCGCACGTTATATGCAGATTCTTGATGAAGAGTTCGTCTCTAAGTGGGAAATGAAAGTGATCAACATTCATCATTCTTTCCTTCCAGCTTTTGTGGGTGCTAACCCTTATAAGCAAGCGTATGAAAAAGGCGTAAAACTGATTGGTGCAACAGCGCATTATGTGACAGCTGATTTGGATCAAGGCCCGATTATTGAACAAGATGTTGAGCGTGTCAGCCATGATTTTACAGTTGATCAATTACGTGAATTAGGTCAAGACGTTGAGCGTAATGTCTTGGCGCGTGCTGTTAAGTGGCATTTAGAAGACCGTATCATTGTTGATGGTAATAAAACTGTGGTATTCCAGTGATTTTTAATTAAATATCACTGATTTATTAAGGCATGCGCGAGCATGCCTTTTTTATTGATGATCAAAAAAACTCATCAAAACTGCAGAATTAATAGTTGCAAATGAAAACACTTCTCATTTATTATTGGCGTACTTTAATTGTACTAACCGATAAGTTTGATTGAAATCTTCCTTCTGAAGACAGCGTCAATGTATATCAGGTCATAAATTTTAATGAGCCCATCTCCCATTCCTATGATGCAAAATCCAATCTCAATGAAAAAGAAAGTGCTTACTTCGCTCATTGCAGTGGTGATCGGGCATATTGGTGTTTTATTTGCCGTGAGTCAGATGAAAACACCTGAATTAAAACCTATTGATAAAGACCCAATTAAGGTTCGTTTTGTTCAGATTAAAGAGGATGCGCCACCGCCTGTTGAACCTGTGAAACCTCAAGTTCAACCAAAACCAGAACCTAAAGTCGTTGAACCACCTCCTGTGGTTAAACCCAAAGTCATTGCTGAAAAGCCTAAACCTGTCGAACAAAAAGCAATTGTTCAAGAAGATAAATTAGAAAAGCAAAAGCAGGAACAACAGCGTTTAGAGCAAGAACGTAAAAATCGTGAGTTGCTTGAACAGCAGCGACGTGAGCAAGCATTGCGTGACCAACAGCTACGTGAGCAACAAGAACGTGAGCGCTTGGAAAATGAAAGACGCGAACAAGAACGTCGTGAGCAGCAAGCACGTAATACACCAAAGAATTTAAGTATTGGGCAAATATCATGGTCTCGTACACCGAAGCCATCATATACCAACCGAGATTTACAAGGTTCTGATCGTACTGTTGTAGTATCGATTGAAGCGGACACTAACGGTAATGTAGTGAATGCCAGAATCACAAAATCAAGTGGAATTGATTCGCTTGATCAAAAGATTTTACGCTCAGTGCGTAATGCAAAATTCAGACCTTATAAGGAAAATGGCGTGGCTTATCCGTTTAGGGCGGAACAACCATTTGAACTTAAGTTGAATTCTAACGGCTAACTTTTATTAGGAGTTCGAGTATGAACTTTTCAGTTTATTGGCAACATGCTGATGCAGTCAGTAAGACGCTTTATTTCGTTTTACTCGCAATGTCTATTGCGACATGGACAATTGTCGTTTTACGTGTGATGGGAACACGTCAACTGAAAGAAGTTGCTTATGCTCAACTCTCTAAAGCATTAGCAGGATTGAAAGCAAAACTCGCTCCTTTGGGATTTGAACAACGTAAAGCTGTTGCTGAGCAAGCTTTATTGCGTCAGATTGCTTTGGAAAAAGCATCTGCTGAAAAAGGTGTTGCTGTACTCGGAACAATTGCCTCACTTGCACCGTTTGTAGGGCTATTTGGTACAGTATGGGGAATTTTCCATGCATTGGTTGCAGTAGGTAAAAGCGGTCAAGCAGGACTTGCACAAGTGGCAACACCTGTGGGTGAAGCCCTGATTATGACTGGTATTGGTTTGGCAGTTGCTATTCCAGCAGTGATCGCATACAACATTTGTATTCGCTTTAATCGTACATTAAGTAATGAACTACAAGATCATGCTCACAGTCTGTTAATCGACACGATGCTGCAACAAGATTCTTCTGCGCAAAAAGTTGAAGTGAAAGCGACTCAAGAAAGTTACGTTGGAGGTCAAGCTTAATGGCTTTTCAATTGGGTGAAGACAACGATACAGGCATGACGGAGATGAACCTCATCCCGTTAATTGACATTATGTTGGTTTTGATGATCATCTTCTTGGTGACAGCGACCGTTGCTAACCCATCAATTCCATTAACTTTACCAAAAACGACAGCGGATATCATTGATCCGCCACCTGAATCGATTCAAGTAAGCATTAACTCACAGGGTGAGATTGCATGGGATTCAGAAATTATCAGCTTAGATGAATTGCAAAAAAGATTTAACGATGCCGGTGGTTCAGCACAACAACCGACGATTATTCTTAAAGCAGATAAAGAATCACGTTATGATACTGTTGCTCAAGTGATGTCACGTGCAAGCGAAGCCGGGCTTGCTGACATTGCCTTTGCCACAGATAATTAACTAATTAACATGAGAAAAGCGACCATAAGGTCGCTTTTTTTAAACCTGTATTAGTCTTTGAGTAAACCTTCAAATTTAGAGCGCAGCTTTAAAAGTTTTGGTGGGATACTAAAATTGCAGTAGCCCTGAGTCGGGTTACGAGCAAAGAAATTTTGATGATATTCTTCAGCAGGGTAGAAGGTCGGTACTGAGCTTAATTCTGTAACAATATCTAAACCTTCTGCTTTTAACTGTTGAATGGCTTTCTCTGCAATCTGGCGCTGTTCTTCATCAAAATAATAAATGACAGATCGATATTGTGTACCTATATCATTACCTTGGCGATTGAGTGTGGTTGGATCATGTGTTGCAAAAAATACATCAAGCAATTGAGCAAAGCTAATTTGACTTTCATCAAAATCCACTAAAATCACTTCAGCATGATGGGTGTCTCCTTTGCAAATATCCTCATAGCTTGGATTGACCGTATGCCCGCCAGCATAACCACTCACGACTTTAGTGACACCTTTAAGTTGAAGGAAAACTGCTTCAACACACCAGAAGCATCCGCCACCGAGCAAAGCTTGTTGCATGGGATTCACCTTATTGAGTTGCAATGACTGAAATAATGGGGTGTAGAATGAAAAAAGCAACCAGTGGAATGGTTGCTTAACTGTTAACGCGGTTGTATTGCAGACTCATACTGCAATACTGGATTACCATTCTCATCGAGTAGGCGAAGCGTTTTGTCGTAGACTTGGAATGCCGCGACTTTTGCCAAGGCAGCATTATAGCGATTTGCAAGTTCTTGAGTATTCACACACATCATTTGTGTAGTCGCAACTTCACTCAAGCTAATTTTGTCAGCTTTAATGCTATATGCACCCATAAAACGGTTACAACCATCTGCACCACTCAAACGACTAGATGCTGCATCAAATTGAATACTTGGAACATTGTGTGCAGTAGGGTCGGTCTTAAATTCTGTTGCGCCGATATGTGTCAAAATCCAAGTTTTATTTTGCAATTGATTAAGTGCTTGTTGCTGCTTTTCAGCAGATGGTGTTGTGGTACATGCTGTAAAAAGTAATGCTGAACCTATAACAGATACGGCTAAAAGTTGTTTTAACATATGAAATGCCCCTGTGTTATTTCTTTCTAATGTAAATTAAATTCAAGTCAATTTTATGTATATCAACTGAAACGCTAAGGTGCAAGCTCTGGCTGACTCTGGGGGAGACCCAGACGAATCAATTTTGAATAATTTTCACTACTTTGATATTTAAATTGATTAAATTGGTCTGTTCTTGGGTTGACATGTGCCTTGTTGTACCATGTTTTGATATCCCAATGATGTTGTAATGCCCCCAAGTCATACAGATAATTAGGTAAATAACCTGAGGCTAATAATCGGTAGTCCACTGGCAGTTCATGTTTGGAAATCGCTTGAACCATATCAAAAACCAAAGTGGTGCAGTTACTGGTCAAGGTGTTATACCATTTTGGTTCTTGACTAAGTTGATCTGCTTGCTCTAAATATTCCTCAAATAAAGCTTTCATTTCAGCAGCTTCCATGTTGATTGGGAAAAAATAGACCTGCTCATTACGTACATTGCTACGTGTATAAATAATGTCTTTCTCGTCAGCAGCAACTAAACTGACTTCGTACTTTCTAAAAAAACCACCAATAGCAGAAAACTCTTCATCTTTTTCTTTGCGAATTTCAATCGAAAAGGTCAGTGGTTTAGAGTTTTTGAAATCAAAGCTGACTAAAGTATGGGCGATTTGTGGTCCCATCCAATATGAAGTAATGATGTTAATGCCACTGATTTGATTCAAATCAATCTGACGTGTTTCCCAGCGTTCTTGATAGGTTCCGTCTTCATTCCATGCAAAATTACGCACATTGTGTAAAGTGACCAAATCACCTTGACGTTCATAATTGAGAATTCTTGCGACTTCAGGATTCCACTCACGGTCTTGTTTGGCAGGGATGCTAAAATACCAAACTAAACTGAACGCAAAAAAGACAATGTATAAGACAACATCTTTACTACGGCTAAAAAAATGTTGTGTTGCATATATGCCTAAAACACTTAAGGCAAAAGCGGCCCAAAAGCCAATGATAATACGACTGACTAACCAGCCAAATGGCTCTTGAACCCATAAGGCCATACATAACCAAATCGAAGAGAAGATGACAAATAAACTAAATAGGGAGTGAAAAGCTCCCTTTGCAAGTGCAAGAATAAACTCTCTTTTACCGATGTTATGCATTGTTATTGGCTATATGTAAGAAAGCTTTATTTTTGGTAGGTTGCGAACTCAAATGCAATATTTGTTTTGTCATCAATGTGTTGCTCTGATGCCACTTTTTTAAATTCAGGTGGAATCTCGGGATAATGTGCATCACCTTGGACGTCTAATTCAACATGCGTGAGTTCTAAGCGATCCGCAATAGAGATCGTTTGGCTAAAAATTTCTCCACCACCTATAATAAAAATAGATCCAGGCTTTTCTGAAGCTTTTACATCATGGACTGCCTGCTCAAGTGCGCTCTCGATTGTATGCGCGATTTTTGTTCCTTCAAACTGCCATGACGTATCTCGTGTAATGACCCAATTTACACGTTTAGGAAGTGTTCTACCCATAGACTCAAGTGTTTTACGTCCCATGACCACAACACCACCTTGAGTAATTTCTTTAAAATGTTTGAGATCAGCTGAAATATGCCATGGCAAATCATTTCCTTTGCCAATACAACGTTGCTGATCCATTGCAACGACGTGTACGACTTCTAAACCTTGAAATGCCATGATTATTCTTCCAGCGAATATGAGTTAAAGAGGGAAATGTAAAGTTGGATCACGATTGGTACCAACGGTGATCCCAAAAGACCTTAGTTAAAATCAAACTGCAACAGGTGCTTTAATTGCAGGATGCGATTCGTAATTTACGATTTCAATATCTTCAAATTTGAAATCAAAAATATCTTTAATTTCAGGATTCAGTTTGAGTTGGCACAATGGAAGTGGTTCACGTGTTAATTGAAGTTGTGCTTGCTCGAAATGATTGGCGTAAAGATGAGTATCACCACCTGTCCACACAAAATCACCGACTTCTAGATCACAGACTTGCGCAATCATATGGGTGAGAAGTGCATAACTTGCAATATTAAATGGAACGCCAAGAAAAACATCAGCACTACGTTGATAAAGCTGACATGATAATTTTCCATCCTGAACAAAAAACTGGAAAAGCGTGTGACAAGGAGGGAGTGCCACTTGTCCAGCTTCTTTTGGGTTCCAACCTGATACGATCAAACGACGGGAGTTTGGATTGGTTTTAATTTCATTAATTAACCATTTGATTTGATCAAATCCATCTTGCTCGTATAAACCATCGTCTTTCTTAGTTGCACCAAAGTTACGCCATTGGTGTCCATATACTGGACCTAGCTCTCCTTCAGGACGTCCAAAACGAGCAGTCTGCTCAGCTGTCGACCATTCATCCCAAATTGTAACTTTATGATCTTGAAGATATTTAACATTGGTATCACCTTTAAGGAACCAAAGTAATTCAATCACGATTGAACGGAAGTGAACTTTCTTTGTGGTCAGTAGAGGAAAACCTTTAGAAAGATCAAAGCGCATTTGATGACCAAATACAGAACGAGTACCTGTACCAGTACGGTCACCTTTATCACCGCCATTGTCGAGGATATGTTGTAGTAGGTCTAAATACGCTTTCATAAATTTCCTGATCGATTTGAATGTGGCATTTGAAGAATAAACCAATGCCAAAAATTTCATTGGCATCAGTTTATACTAAAGCAGCATGCTTTTTAATATCTTCCTTATGGAATAGAATCTTTGAAAGCGAGTAATTAAAGAAATAAGAAAGCACCCTTTAGGGTGCTCTCATTTAACACAAAATTTTAGGGCTTAAGCAGTTTTGTGTCCTGTATGTACAGTATGAATTAAATCGCTTAGGTCATAACCAATGGATTGAGCATATGCAAGATACGCTTGTTTGATAGATTCATTTAACACAGGTTCACGGTGCAGAATCCAAAGATATTTTTGATTAGGTTCACCGACTAAAGCAGTTTGATAATTTTCATCGATCTTAAGTACCCAATAGTCACCCTTAGTGAATGGAATCCAACGAAATCCTTCAGGCAAAAAGCTGACTTCTAATTTGCCATGTTCAGCATCTACAACTGTGGCTTCGCCAATAGACTCATCTAGTTCTTTGTTGCCATCAAGACAACGATTTTGAACACGTACGGTTCCATCGCTGTTTAAGGTATAGACTGCCGAAATATCCGTACTGTCTTCAGGTTGATGCTTCATTGGTAAGCGTGCAATCTCATACCAAGTACCTAAATAGCGTTCAAGTTGGAAGTTAGATACGGTCGTTAAATTTTGACTCATTATGATGTACTCCATTTAATCTAAATTAGATACGTCCTTTGAGTATAGGCACAGTTTTGGAGTAGAAATAATACTGTTCTGTAGCAAAGCGTTAAGTGAGTGTGATTAATTTTATATTTATTTTCATTTGCTTAGTTGTTTTGAAATTCAGCGGGGTGTACGAGATGCATATAAACTCACTACGAACAATCCCACTGCGCTATAACCCATGAGTTGTACAAAAAGTGCAAAAAACTCTCTGCTATTTTGAAAGTTCAGCGCTGAAAGCATGAAGATAAAATATACAATCAATACGAAAGGACTAAAAGCATAATATGCTTTCAGCTGATGCTTTAGACGCTTAGATTGGATCAAAACATGATGAGTAATGTGTACGCTTAAGCCTAAACATAAGCTCATTAGTGTCGATAGAAAATCAAGTTTTTTAATTTCAGCTGTCAACAGAATCATTACACACGTTGATATACAAATGATCAATTTAAGCGTGCGTGTGCATCGTTCCGAATACCAGAAATTTAACATAATGAAGTCTTAATGCTGATGTTGATGAAGTAGAGACAGTGGGGAAAATAAGCAAATAGATAAAGCCATAAATCCTAATCCTTGAGCGCCAGGTAAAAGAATTTCTCCATCCTTTGCATGCATGAAAATTAAGGCAAGTAGCAGAGCGATAGGAATCCAAGTAAATAATCGGTACATCAACCCTGTTGGATGGTGTGAAGCGAAATGAATTTTACAGTAACGGCAAATAAGAAAAACTATACCTGTGCCCACAAACATTAAGATCGCATCGAAGTTAAGCGGTTGCATCCAATATAACGTAGCGGTAGCACTCGCAATCAAAATAAAAAATAAAGCTTTGTGTTGTATTGAAACTTTAGGATCAAACCAAAACTCGAGCATAGTAATCTGAATCAAAGTAAATAAGTCAAAACTCTAGCACAAAAAAAGGTGAACAAGATGTTCACCTTTGAGGGCATGATTTACTTATTTGCCATTATTTTGTAGAGGACCCCAGTCATATACTTTCTTTTGGTAGGCATACCAAAGCATCCATAGCCCGATGAGAATCATTGGAACTGTAAGGAATTGTCCTTTGCTCATCCATCCGATAAATAATTGTCCATTATCTGGCTCACGGAAGAATTCAACAGTGAAGCGAGCGATACCATATCCAATTAAGAATAGAGCAGAAACAGCCATGCGTGGACGAGGTTTAGAACTAAACCACCACAGAACAATAAAAAGAATCAAACCCTCACAGAGTGCTTGGTAAAGTTGGGATGGATGTCGTACGAGTTGTAAAGGATCTGTAGGGAAAATCATACCCAATGCGAAATTTGGATCTGTGACTTGTCGGCCATAAAGTTCGCCGCCAATAAAGTTGCCAATACGACCAAACATCAGACCTGTTGGAACACATGGGGCAATAAAATCCAGTGTTTGGAACCAAGTCATTTTGTATTTTTTACACCACAATAACATGGCCAACATGACACCTAAGAAGCCGCCATGGAAGCTCATGCCACCTGTCCAAACTTGGAATAACCATATCGGATTTGCAAGGAATTGATCAAAACCATAAAAGAACACATAGCCTACTCGACCACCAATCACGACACCTAATGCACCGTAAAAGATGAGATCAGAGACCATGTCTGGTGTCCATCCTCGTTGCTTAGCACGGAATGTTGCCAAGCCCCACGCAAATAAAAATGCGAGTAGATACATGAGTCCATACCAGTGAACTTGTAATGGACCCACAGATATTGCCACTGGGTCAATAGAAGGATAGGTCAGCATTGCTTTTCCTTTATATTATGTTTTGTGTCGATTCTAACGGAAAGACTGAAAAAATGTTGTACATTCAATGTGTAAAGTTCTAAGGATGCAACGATGTGTATTGTAGCAATCGCATGGCAAGTGTTGGATGAAACACCATTATGCTTAATTTCAAATCGGGATGAGTTTTATCACCGACCTGCTTCACAAATTCATAAGTGGGAAAATAGCCCAATTATTGCAGGTCAAGATTTACAATCTGGTGGGACATGGATGGGGATTACTGCTGCAGGGCGTTGGGCACTTGTGACAAATTACCGTGATGCAAATGATAAGAAGGAATATCCAACTTCAAGAGGACATATCATTCAGCAATATCTGGAGTCTGAATTAGCACCGATCCGATTTGCCCAAGAATTAGAAAAAAAGCAATGTGATTACGCTGGATTTAACCTTTTTATCGGAACCTCTGATCAAGCGGTTTATATGAGTAATCGTGGTGAATCTCCACAAGTTCTTGCCAAAGGTGTATATGTGGTTTCCAATGGTGTATTAAGTGATCCATGGGAAAAAACCAAACATTTGCGTAAACGCTTTACACAAGAGTTCTTACCATTATTGCAATTAAATCCCAATGCTCAAAAAGCGTATGATTTAGAGCACGCCGTTTGGGATATCTTACAAGATGAAAGAAAAATTGATTTAGATTTATTACCTCAAACGGG
Organism: Acinetobacter sp. 24-47-39; assembly: GCF_056783825.1. Lineage (NCBI taxonomy): Bacteria > Pseudomonadati > Pseudomonadota > Gammaproteobacteria > Moraxellales > Moraxellaceae > Acinetobacter > Acinetobacter sp. 24-47-39. Next base: position 119,657 of record NZ_JBWYIP010000007.1, on the reverse strand, counting down.
CATATCGGTGGAAATGGAGCAGCTGTTATCTTCTACTTTTATACGAAGCCCAATATATGGAACACGATGTTCAAACTATTTATTGATGAAAAGAAATCAATGGACTTGGCTTGAAAAAATGCAGCAAGGTAAGCATCAGAATCAAATAGTCAAAATTGATTTGCATCTCTCAAAAAAAATGCCGACATCGTAGTCGGCATTTTCTATTTCAATGTTTGAATTAAGCAGCAGGAGTGTTTTCTTTCTTTTCTAGACTTTCCCCAACAATCTCGCCACCGTCTTTACGTGTAATCACGACCGTCGCAGAGCGAGGGCGTGTACCTTTACCACCGCTGATAGTGTTGCTGTGATTTGCAGGCCAAGTGCCACCTGGATGCTGAACATTCACAAAAATAGCTTTATAGTCTGGTGTCATCGTTACACCTGTAATTTCACAGCCTGAAGGGCCTGTTAAAAAACGACGTAACTTTGAATCATCAAGCTGTGCGCCAGCAGGAGTAAGTTGAGTGGCATTATTTGAACCAGCATTTGCAGAAGTCACTTTACCATCACTTACTTGACCTGGAAGTGCAGCAAGCATCATGCAATTCGTTTCATCTGTATAAGCGCCATCATCAGTCTGTACCCATAAAACACCACGTGGATCAAACCATAGGCCATCTGGACTTGAGAAATCATTTGCTGATGTGAGTCCAGATAGGTTTACACCCGGAAGTGAATCTTCTTCTGCGCCAAATAAGAAGATATCCCATACAAATGTTTTTGCTGTAACAGTATCACCAGTTTCACGGAAACGGATAATATGTCCGTTGATATTACCACGAGGACTACCACCTTTATCATTATCAGCATAATTACGAGGGTTGGCAGCATCAATTGTATGCTCACTTCCACGTAATGAGTTATTGGTTAAGGTGACATAAACCTCACCATTCTCTGGGTTTACTGCAACCCATTCTGGACGATCCATTTTGGTTGCACCAACTGCATCACCTGCTAAACGGGCATTTACCAATACATCAGCTTGATCTGTAAATTTGTATTTTGAATAACTAGCAATTAGTGGATTGGAGATATTGAGTTCAATCCACTCACCAGACGTCTTTTGAGTTGCTTCATTAAAGTTAAATTTAGCAACATAGAATTTACCGTTATTCATATATTTATCGCCAGCAGCATAACCACCGTTGATATCTTTAGGGTCCCAAACCGCATCTGAAACAAATTTATAGATATATTCGCCTTGAGAGTCATCCCCCATATAGAAGGCTAGTGGTTGCCCAGGAATGGCACGACTGACACGACAATCTTCATGTGCAAAACGTCCAAGAGCTGTACGTTTTACTGGGCGTTGACGACCATCAAACGGGTCAATTTCAACAATCCAACCAAATGTATTTGGTGAGTTTCTAAAATCTTGAGTTGCAGAAGATGCAGAGACTTTAGTTAACCAGCGCTCATAAACATCTTGAGGGAACAGTTGTGCTTGAACTGTGTGCCACTTATAAGAACTATTTGAAGCAATTTTATAGCGTTTTAACGACTCCAAATCCTTTTCAGAACGATCTTTATCATCGCGAGTAAAGTATTGGTTAAAGTTTTCTTCAGTGGTTAAGTATGTGCCCCAAGGCGTATAACCGTTACCACAGTTATTGATCGTACCTAATGTAAATGTGCCTTCTGGACTGATCTTGGTTTGTACCAATTCATGCCCTTTTACAGGACCAGCGAAATCGATCGGTGTTGCAGCTGTAATTCGACGGTTGAATACAGAGCGTTTGTTTAGAGTGACTTGTTGAGTTGTAGGATTTTTTTGTACTTCAATCACTGAAACGCCGTGACAATTGATTTCACGTAATGCTTCATCTTCAGAACGAATATCCGCTGAAATGGTATTATTCGCTGGATGCAAAATCGCTTTGTTATCTACATATTCGTGGTTGAGTACCAGTAAACCTACATTTGACTCATTTTGATCATAACGACTATTTTTCATGCCGAAATATGTCATACCGTCATGACATTCGCCTGAGCGCATGGTAAATGAAGCACCACTCGGAATATTATCTGCATCCCATTCAGGCATACCTTCAAAAAGCGGGTCTCCTAGTGCATAAATAACACGTGCTTCATACCCTTCAGGCACTGTGAATTCATTTTTAATATTTTTATCAACCGCTTTAAATGTTAGTTCAGTTGGCGTTTTTGATTTGTCGAATTCAGGTAGAGAAGGATTTAAGTTGTTATTGTTATTGTCGTCACTGTTACAGCCTGCGACTGAAGCCGCTACTGTCAATGCTACTGCACCACCAGCAGTCTTCTTAATGAGATCTCTACGCGTAATTTGCTTTTCAAGTAAATGGTGAAATTCTGGATTCCCCGAATCATTGCTATCGTAATCATCGTTAAAAGGTGTTAAATCAGTCATGTTCGTTCCTAGCATCTTGCTTGGTAGTTTTTAGCGTCACAAACAACTTAATGCGCAATCATGACAATCAAGTGATAGATTTATGTCAGTTGAATTAAGCTTTTATTTAAAGAGTATGAAAAAGGCGAGTCTTTAGACTCGCCTATGTGTAAAAGGGTCAAGATATCAAAGTACTGACTTTGCTCTTCTGTTTTCGAGTAATTTTCCAAAGAAAAGTCCCAATTCAAATAACATCCACATTGGTATCGCTAACATAATCATCGAGAGTGCATCTGGCGGCGTCACAAACATAGAAATGAAGAAACAACCTACAATAATAAAACGTCTTTTTTCAACCAATTGTTCTGTGGTAACTACCCCAATCATAATGAGTAATAAAGTCACAATTGGAATTTCAAAAGTTAAACCAAAAACCAAGAATAATTTTAAACAGAAACTCAGATAGCTATTAATGTCAGTCATGGGTGCAACCGTTTCAGGTGCAACGCTAATGAAAAAATGTAAAATCGAAGGGAGGGCTATAAAGTAAGCAAAAGCAACACCCGCATAAAATAATGTAATACTTCCGATGAGTAATGGTAGAGCTAAAGCTTTCTCATTTTTATATAGCGCCGGTCTGACAAAAGCCCATATTTGATAAATGATAAATGGCATGGCGATCATTAGAGCAACGAAGAAGTTTAACTTAAATGGTGCCATAAATGTCGCGGTGACATCAGTTGCAATCATTGATGAATTTATTGGGAGTTGAGCTCTAAGAGGCTCAGACATCATTTGATAGCTTTGATTTGCAAATGGTAATAAACAAAAGAATAAAACGAGAATGACCCCAACTATTCTAAATAAATATTTTCTTAAAATAATAAGATGCTTGGTTATTGGCATTTCTTCAAGCTGAGGATTTTCCTCATTTGAAGAGATGATATTTGGGAGAGTATTGTGACTCATACTGCCTCCGCTAAGACTACATACGGTTTATTGTGTTGCGCTGAATTTTGAATAGAAATGGAGCTTTGCTTAGGTGTAGCATGTCCTCTAAAAGGAACTGCTGTACTTTGCTGAACGATTAAATACACATAAACAGGGCTTGTTTCAGAGCGAACCTGTTGATGGATAGGTGGATGTAAATGTTCATCGCTTAATGCTGTGTGTTTTTCAATTTCCTGCATTTGCGCCTTCATTTTTTCTTCTAATTCTTGAATGCGCTTCATTTCAGTCTGCATTTGTTCTTTAAGTTCAGACATTCTTAGTTCACGATCAATATCATTTTGTACATTGCTGACCATACGCTTAATTTTGCCATACCATTTACCAGCAAATCGCGCACCCTCAGGAAGCTTTTCAGGTCCAAGAACAAGCAATGCAATGATGCCAAACATTAATAGTTCAGCCATACCAATATTCAGCATTACTGTTACCTACCTTTAATGTTTCGCTGTTGAATTCAAATCATGAGATGTTTGATGTTCAATCGTGCGTGGTTCTTTTAATTGAGCAGATGTGCTCTGGTCTTCGTCATCCTTAATTGATTTTTTAAAATCTTTAACCGCACCACCAACATCTTTACCCAAATTTTTTAGCTTAGACGTACCGAACAAAAGTAAAACGACAATTGCGAAAATAAGTACGTGCCAAATTGATAATCCAGCCATGATATATTCCTTATTGAAAATGATCATGAATGATTTCAACAGTTCTTTATGACAGCAAGTTGACGGAATTATTTCAGTTTGAAGTCATGGCTTTTTTATGTGTGCAAGAGACTTAGCCTGAAGTGAAATTGATGTTGTGCTAAGATAAGAAAAAATCTATTTCATATTTAATATGGTTCTTCTACTTCCACTAGTCTCCTTTCTGATCGGCTATTTTGGCGTAGAATATTTAAAAAAAATTCGTCCCTTTATGGCGATGTTGTTGGCGAAAGTGCTGATTCCTCTCATCATTATTTACAATATGGTGTTTTATCAAGAGGGCAGTATATGGTTGATGTTATTTAGTTTTATCGCTTCATTTTTGCTTTATTTATTTGTTTATTACCGTACAAAAGACAAATTAGTCTCCTTATGTTCCAGTTACCTCAACATGGCTTGGCTCGGCTTTCCATTTGCATTCGCTATTTTTGGTGCGCAAGCATCTAGTCCTATGGTTGCACTTTATGTCGGAGGCTCTATTTTTGGTAATATTTGTGCAGTGACCGTATTAAGTGCTGAAAAGCAGTCTGCGATGGAGATTTTGAGAAAATTGACTTTCTCTCCACCGATTTTAGCTTTACTAGTTGCTGGTTTTCTTTCGTTATGGAATGTTAGTCATTTTCAGCAGAATGCAATGATTCAATCATTGTATATATTGGATAAGTGGTTAATGACCTTTACAGGGATGTGTATCCTTGGGATGTGGTTATCTCAAGTAAAAATTCACTTGTGCGATTTAATTGAAAGTTTGAAACTTGCTTTGATTAAATTTTTATTTGGTTTTGTGTGCTGTGCGGTAGCCTATTTCCTTCTACCGATTCCTCACGAACTGGTTGTTATTGCACTGATGTCTATGTTTTTTTTATTACCACCCGCAGCGAATATTGTTGCTTTAGAAACCCATTATTCAGGAACAGGCGTTTCAGCCCAAAATATCGCAGCGGGTACCATCGTAAGTTGCATGACAATTGGTTTATTTGCCATGCTTTATCATGGACTGATCATTTAGTTCGTTTCGAGGCTTGCTTTGAATAACTGCATGGCTTGACCACGATGACTGATCTTATTTTTTTCTTCTTTGGTCATTTCAGCGCTACTAATATTGAGTTCAGGTAGCCAAAACAGTGGGTCGTAGCCAAAACCATTTTCGCCACGTGCTACTTCCAAAATTTCACCTTTCCAGATTCCTTGGAAAATCTGAGGTAAAGGATCTTCGGCGTGTTGAACTAAGGCGAGTACACACACAAACATCCCTTCAATTACGTCACCATTGTTACGTAATGGTGCTAAATCTGCCAGTAATTTAGCATTATTGGCAGCATCATCGCCATGCTCACCAGCATAACGTGCAGAGTAAATACCAGGAGCACCACCAAGTACAGGGACGCAAATACCTGAGTCATCTGCTATAGCTGGTTTACCCGAAATCTTAGAGGCATGTCGTGCTTTGATAATGGCATTTTCTACAAAACTTAACCCATCTTCCACCGCATCCTCAATGTTCAGTTGTCCTTGAGGCACAACGTTAACAGGGAGTTTTAATTCTTCAAATAACTTTTCGAACTCAGCTATTTTCCCTTTATTGTTACTCGCTAAAACCAAAGTACCTTGATCTAACCAATCTTTAGACGCCATATTGAATCACTTTCTGTTTCAAATTTGAAGCTATTCTAACGGATATTTGCGATGATACAGATGAACTCATCTTTAAAATAACCAATCATTAAACATGAGAAATTTAAATAGCATTCATATTCGTCAAGCAGAGATCGCGGATGCTGAAAATATTGCGTTCTGTATTGCTTTCGCTTTGAATCACTTTGATGAAATACCAAAAAGTAAGTCCCTATTTTCAAAAGAAGCTCTTGTATCGCACATCAATCATCAAGAGATAAAATACTTTGTTGCAGAATTAAAGCAGTCGCTTGTGGGGGTGATTGCTTACAAACAACCCGCCCATATTTTTCATTTTTTTGTTCATCCAAATCTACAATTTCAAGGCGTTGGAACTCATTTATTTAATTGTGTGTTAGATCAATTAACTCAAATGGAGATCCAATCCATAACAGTCAATGCGCATATAGGGGCTGTTCATTTTTATAAAAAATTAGGTTTTACTTCACAGAGTGAAGTGGAAATATTCGAAGATATGAAATTCATAAGAATGAAGAAGATGATGGAATAAAAAAAGCACCGATAGGTGCTTTCTTCAAACTTATAAGCGTGATTAACGGCTTTGAATCCATTGATCAGCACGATCACGTGCAGTACGAATTTGTTCTGGTGTCAGGTTAGCAGCCAAAGCCGTCTTTTTTGTCTCAGACATATTGATCACTTTATTATCTAACATGCCATCACGTGTAGAAAGCTCATACCATTGGTAAGCACCCATATAGTTTTTCTTTTGCTCTTCCATAACGGCTAAATTGAAGCTTGCACGATTGTCACCATGACTTGCTGCTTTTTCGAAGTATTGGCGAGCTAAGGTTTCATTTTTAGCAACACCAATACCGTCAGCATACATACGACCCACATTCAGCTGAGCAGATGAAATACCTTGATCGGCTGCTGCCTTATACCAAACGAAAGCTTGCTTTAGGTCTTTAGCAACATCTTTACCATGTTGATAATGTGTTGCCAAATAAAACTGGGCAGCCGGTTGGCCTGCTCGAGCAGCTTTTTGCAGCTCCGATACAGGCATACGTGAATACTGTGCAGCTAGTGCAGAAGTTGATGGTTGTTGAGGTACATAATCTGCATGAACTTGGAAACTCAACAACCCTAGAAATAATGAAGTACCTAAGAATAACTTTTTCATAGAGCGCTCACTCGATAAATCGCGACCTCGCCAAACAAGTTCGGGATATGCTTGCTGAGCAAACTCCCTTGTTGATTCCCATTCACGGCTAAACGGTCAATAATTTTAATTTGATTCTCAGCACAAAGTGCTTCGAAATCCTTAAACGTGCACAGATGGATATTTGGAGTGTTATACCACATATAGGGTAAGGCATCCGAAACAGGCATTTTCCCTTTTAAAGCAAGGAAAGAGCGTGTTTTCCAGTGTGCAAAGTTAGGAAAAGTAATAATTGCTTGTTTCCCAACACGCACCATATCGCGCAAAAGCACATCAGGTGCATCTACAGCTTGCAAAGCTTGTGCCATGACAACATAGTCAAATGACTGGTCTGCAAAGCGTCCCAAACCGAGGTTCAAGTCTTGTTGGATGATATTTAACCCTCGACTGACTGCAATTGCAATCTTTTCTTGATCGATTTCTAATCCGTATGCACGAATGTTGTGCTTTTTGCTCATATGAGCCAGTAATTCACCATCGCCACAACCAAGATCTAAAATGCTTGAATCAGGTTTAATCCATTTTTCTGCAAGCTTCTGATCAATACGCATTACACGGTCTCCTTAGGGGTTGAAGCAAGATGGTCTACACCACCTAAGAAAGCTCTTAAAGTTTTGACATATAAAGGGATAGGGAACAAGAACGAGTCATGACCTTGTTCTGCATCAATATCAACATAGCTCACAGGCTTATGATTGGTAATCAATGCATCCACAATCTCAACAGATCGGGAAGGAGAGAATCTCCAATCCGTAGTAAATGAAATCACAAGGAATTTACATTTGGTTTTCGACATTGCTTTAACTAAAGATTGTTCATACTCACGAGAAGGATCGAAGTAATCCAAAGCTTTAGTCATGATCAAGTAGGTATTCGCATCAAAGTTACGACTAAATTGTTCACCTTGATAGCGAAGATAACTTTCAACTTGGAATTCAACATCGAAACCATACATGAATTTGCCAGATTTTAAATCACGACCAAATTTTTGTTTCATGGCTTCTTCAGAAAGGTAGGTAATGTGACCGACCATCCGCGCTAGAATAAGACCACGTTTAGGATAGCTATCTTTTTCTAAATAGCGACCATGATGAAAATCAGGATCAGACAAAATGGATTGGCGCGCGACCTCATTAAACGCGATATTTTGCGCTGAAAGTTTAGGTGCACTGGCAATAATGACACAATTATTTAATCGGTCAGGATAATCTACAGACCACTGAAGTGCCTGCATGCCTCCCAAAGAGCCACCAATAATAGAGTGCCAAACAGTGATACCAAGACGATCAGACAGCATTGCTTGAGTTTTAACCCAATCGCGCACGGTCACTAATGGAAAATCTGGACCATAAGGACGATTTTCATTTTCAGGATTTGGGGAGGTTGGTCCTGTTGATCCGTTGCAACCACCAATATTGTTTAATGCCACCACAAAAAATGTATTGGTATCAATTGCTTTGCCTGGCCCAATACAAGCATCCCACCAACCTGCTTTTTTATCATCTTCATGGTGATAACCAGCAGCATGATGATGACCAGAAAGCGCATGGCAGATCAAAATTGCATTAGATTTATCTGCATTGAGTGTGCCATAAGTTTCGACCATCAATTCGAAACGTGGTAAAACGCGGCCACATTCTAATGCGAGTGGTTCTTCAAATTGGAACTTTTGTGGAACAACAATGCCCACTGAGTCAGCTGGAAAAGACACAGGATAAATTCGCCTAAAATCTTAAGTATGAATAAATAAAAGGATACCACTTGAGGGTATCCTTCTAAAGTCATTTTCGTGCTAAATATTATTGCTAATATTTATACTGCCGCAGCGATCACTTGATCTGTGCTCAAAACACCTTGATCAATTAAACGATTTGTACATGCAATAATTCCTTCAATAGATGAAGTCACGATGTTGTCATGTACGCCAGCGCCGAATGCTGATTTACCTGTACCTTTGACTTGAAGTTCAATTAGTGCCAACGCTTTAGCATTTGCACCAGAACCAATGCTACGTTCTTCATAGTTCACAACATCGATTGGCAACTGTAAAGCATCTAAAATTGCAGAGATTGGTCCGTTGCCTTCACCACGTAGATGTTGAACTTGACCACCGACTTCAATATCTAATTCAATGACTTGATTACCATTTTCATCAGATAATCGATAGTTTTTCGCGACATAATGTTTATCTTTTTGATTTACATATGTACTTTGGAATAAACTCCAAATTTGCTCAGCAGAAACTTCTACGCCTTCTTCGTCAGCTACCTGTTGTACGACTTGCGAGAACTCAATTTGTAAGCGACGTGGTAATACGACGTTGTAGTTCGACTCTAACAAGTATGCGATACCGCCTTTACCTGATTGTGAATTGACACGAATGACTGCGTCATAATCACGTCCCAAATCTTTAGGATCAATTGGTAAGTAAGGCATATCCCAAATTTCTTCGTTTTTCTGGAACTCAAAGCCTTTTTTAATCGCATCTTGGTGTGAGCCAGAAAATGCAGTAAATACTAAATCACCCGCATATGGATGACGTGGATGAACGGGTAAACCTGTACATTCTTCAATAGTAGAAATGATTTCATTAATATTTGAAAAATCTAGATTTGGAGCGACACCTTGGGTATACATATTTAATGCAATCGCTGCAACGTCAACGTTACCTGTACGTTCACCGTTACCAAATACACAACCTTCCACACGATCAGCACCAGCCATGATCGCTAACTCAGATGCTGCAATACCGCATCCACGGTCATTGTGACAGTGTACAGAAATAATGACACCGTCGCGGCGTTGTAAGTTGCGATGCATCCATTCAACTTGGTCAGCGTAAACATGAGGCCCAGAAACTTCAACAGTCGCGGGTAAATTCAAGATAACTTTATTATCTGGGCGAGCATCCCAAATTTCAGTGACTGCATCACAGACATCTTTTGCAACTTCTAATTCAGTCGCGGTAAAGCATTCAGGAGAGTATTGGAACACCCATTCAGTTTCAGGATATTGCGCTGCATATTCTTTCACTTTTTGAGCCGCATTCACCGCTAAGGCTTTCGCACCCGCTACATCAACATTCAATACTTTTTGACGGAATGTTGGTGAGTTTGAATTATAGATATGCACAATTGCACGTTTTGCACCTTGTAATGATTCAAATGTACGTTGAATCAAGTGATCACGAGCTTGAACTAATACTTCGATATAGACATCATCTGGAATATGATTTTCTTCGATCAATTTACGGGTGAAGTCAAAATCAATCTGTGAGGCAGATGGAAATCCAATTTCGATATGTTTGAAACCAATTTTCACTAACATTTGGAACATTTTGAACTTTTGTTCAATGTTCATTGGTTCGAAAATAGCTTGGTTACCGTCACGAAGGTCGGTGCTCATCCAAATTGGCGCTTTATTAATTTCGTTATTTGGCCATTGACGGTCAGGTAAGTCTACACGTTGGTACATGCGACGGTATTTTTTGCTTGGATCAGCCAACATCATGAGATAACTCCTTTCATAGCACAACATGCTTGGGTCTTGTGTAAAGGCACTGCGCTATTTATATCGATTGTGTCTATTCTATCAATTTACAAGTGGCTTACTGCATCATTTTGCTGAATTCTCTAAAAATCTTTTGAATATATAGAGCTTAGCTATACCGTCACAGTGCTTGTAAATTCTTTCTTTTATTATAGTGCGATCTTTAAGAGAAATATTCCCTGTTTTAGATCAAAGTATGATGAATGTGAAATTTTTTTTCACAATAGAATAATCATTTAATAATAAATTTCATTATAAAAATTAACTATGAAAAATAAATTATAGTTCTGCCCATTTTCGAATTAAATTGTGATAGAGGCTCGTGAGTTTGATGACTTGCTCATGTTGATCTCCTAATTCCATACGAAGTTGCTGAATAGATTGATCTAAAGTAAATAACATATGTCGATTTGAATCATCTCGAATCATACTTTGTACCCAAAAAAATGATGCCAAGCGACAACCCGATTGGATAGAAGTAACCTCATGTAAGCTAGTAGATGGATAAAGTATCAAATCTCCTGCAGGGAGTTTGACTTCGTGATATCCATAAGTATCTTCAATGACTAATTCACCGCCGTCATATTCGTGCGGATCACTCAAGAATAAGGTACAAGATAAATCTGTTCTCAAGCGTTCTTGTGAGCCTTGAACTCTGCGAATCGAGTTGTCGACATGAAAACCGAATGATTGATGCTGTTCATAGCGATTAAACAGAGGGGGGATGATATCTAGTGGAATTGCTGCTGATAAGAATAAAGGATGTTGACCTAAGGATTCTAAAATAATATCACCTAGATGTTTGGTCAGGGGATGATCATTAGAAAGTTGCTGATTATGTTTCACTGTTGCAGAGAGTGTTCCAGCTGTTACCTTTCCATTGACCCAATCTACTTTAGACATTTCTTCACGAAAATATCGAACTTGTTCGGGGCTTAGAATATTTGGAATATGATGAATCACTACGATCACTCACTGCTTTAGGTGATGAAAAGCATAGCTCGTATAGAGCTATGCTGAAATGAAATTAAAACTTGAAATTTAAAGACAATACAGCATTTCGACCTTCAGCTTCAGTTGCATAATGTGAAGCATAAGCTTTCGTGAAATAACGTGTATCTGAGAGATTATTGATGTTCAATTGAAGATCAATATCTGAATTTACTTGATAGCGAGCCATGGCGTCATAACGAACATAGCCTGGTACAAATTTGGTATTTGCAGCATCTCCATACACTCGATCCATAGCTAAAACACCAGCACCTAATTGTAATTTAGGGAGAACTTGGTAAGTTGTCCACAAAGTGGCAGAGTGTTTTGCGACATTTTGGACTTGGTTACCATTAGTTGGGCTAGCCGAATAACTTCCATCGCTATTTTTGACATAACCTGCATCAACAATTTCACTATCTAAATATGTGTATCCTGCAGATAAAGCCCATTTATTTGTGATATTGCCGTTTAAGCCTAATTCAACGCCATCAACACGTGTCTCACCAATATTTCTTGTAAATCCATCACTATCTAAAGCGCGAGTATTTTCTTTTTCTGTACGGAAAATAGCAGCTGTAAGATTAATTCTGTTATTCAAAAGGTCCCATTTGGTTCCGATTTCATAGGTTTTGACTTCTTCAGGTTTGAGGTTGTTAATTGCTCTTGCTTGTGCATCAGTTGTATTGCGTCCTGGGACACTTAACCCTTCTGAACCATTACCAGCATCGATTCCAACGGGATTAGCTGAAGTCGCATAGCTTGCATAAATTGATCCATTTTCTCTTGGTTTAAAGGTTAATCCAGCTTGATAATTGAAGAAATCGTGTTTTGAATTATATTTTGTTCCTGCTTGAATTGCTGAAGTGCCTGAACCAGTATCTTGATTGTATTTCATTTCAGTTTCGAATTCATCCCAGCGAATACCAAGGTCAAGGAGCCACTGAGGATTAAGCTCAATATTATTTAGGGCATATACTGATTGTGTTTCAGATTTAATCTTCATGACATTTGGATTAGCTTGAACTTTACCTAGCCAAGCATCATTCGAATTGGGGTTATAAAGATCAGTACACCAACCATTTGAAATATTTAATGAGCATGCATTATTAGCACCACTACCGCCTATTAACGTGGTATTAGGGTCGGTTACAATGTTTGTGCCGCGTTCAGAATCTTGTTTACTGTATTCAGCACCCAAATTGAAATTATGTTTTATGATGCCTGTTTGGAGTTTACCTGTTAATGCGAGTTGATCTGTAAAACTGTCAGTGGTTGTTAGGTTGGTATTTAGACGACGCCAAACTTTTCCATTTGCGACGTTGCCCTGACTGTCATCTGGTTGAGTCCATAAGTAATTATTTTTTGATTTGCTATAGACAGCAGTATTCATCAAGCTTAGATTTTCGCTAAAATCGTGCTCTAGCTTAAGGGTTCCACTTTGATTTTCTTGCTTTTGAAAATCACGATTTAACCAACCGTAGTATGTACCCTGTTTAACATCAACGGGTGAGCCGACGGTCGCTTTTTTGTCAGTGTCATATTTATATGGAATACCTGAATCTGGCTTATCATCAGACTTTAGGTAGTAGTAGGCTAGTGACGCTCGAGTGGGCGTGTCTAACCCAAAGCTAATACTTGGTGCAATACCAGCACGTTCATATTCAGCGCCATTATGTTGTCCCGCTTTTTCATTCTGGTGACCCATTGCCACGACACGAGTCGCAATACCATTCCCAAAATCTTTATTTGCATCTAATGTGATACGTGCATAAGCATCAGTACCGCCAGCAACAGAGCCTTGGAAAGCATCTCCAGATTTGGCTAATTTGGAAATTAGGTTAATACTACCACCCGTAGAACCTCCACCACCTAAAGTAGAGGCGGAGCCTTTGGTGACTTCAACCTGCTCGACTGCAAACATTTCACGGTTTTGAGAAGTAGAGTTCCTCACACCGTCAACGTACATTGAACTTTCAGAGTTATAACCACGGATAAATGGACGGTCACCATTTGGGTTGCCACCTTCGCCCGCACCAAGTGTAATTCCTGGAACAGTTCTTAAAGCATCAGACAGCGTAGTCACTTGAGTATCTTGTATCTGTTTTTGAGAAATAACAGAGATTGATTTGGGGGTATCTAGTAGGGGAGCAACGTATTTGGCGTTTGAGGATTTGTCGACTTTAAATGACTGCTCTGATTGAGCCTCTGATTTAATTGTTTCTAAATGCGCTGTATCTTCTTGTGCAAAAGTTTGACCTGAAATAACAGCCAATGACGTTGCTATAGCAGATGAAACGATTTTTTTACGTGTCGTGATAAAGGCCATGTTCAACCTGATATGAATTTGTTTTCAGGTTGAGAATAATAATGATTCTTTTTTAGCTTGAACGGGTCTTAAAATTGATATTTGCGATTTAAGTTAAACTAAATAACGGAAGCTTAAATGTAATAATGTAATATTTTATGTATAAGTAAATGAATTTAAATAATATTGGAAAAATTAAAGTTTCTACTTTTTTGTATGGCTATTTTTAATAGGGAATTTTATTTTATTAAAATAAAAAACCCTGCTAGCGCAGGGTCTTTAAAAAAAATTTGCTTAGAACTTAAAAGTTGTACTTAATTGTACACGACGACCTTCTTGAGTATTTGAATAGCTGTTGTAATACTTTGTTGTGCTACTTACATCAGGAAGATAATTATATTCGATAAAGTTTTTATCAAATACGTTGTAAAGCGCAACACCTAAGTCCCAATTGTCATTGATTTGGAAGTTGGAACCGATATGTAGCAAACCATAGGCCTTATAGTCGCCTAAAGCATCCTGAATAATTTTCTCATCACCCTCCAAAGGAGATTGACCTAAATAGCGACTCTTTTCTGAGCGATATTCCCCGCGTGCCCAAAGATTAGCATTCTCTGCTACCTTCCAATTAATAGAGGCATTAATCATATGTTCAGGCGTGTCATTAAGTTGAAGGCCTTTATCTGCGCCTTTGGTGATTTCAGATTGTGTCCAAGTATAATTTGCGCCTAACTTAACATTATCAGTGAGTTGCCATTGAGAACCAAATTCAATGCCATACAACTCTACTTCTTCTGCATTTATGTTACGACTAATACTCCAACTATCTCCTGATTGAATAGCCCAGTTTGTTCCACGGTCAATCAGATACTGATTACATTCAGCATCGGTTAATTGAGGAGCTGAACCGCGTGCTGCGCCACATCTAAATTCGGCATCGCCAGAAATAATCTTGTCATCTATTTTGCTATAGAAACCAGTTAAATTCGCTGTAAAGCCATTAAGTGCATCGAAGTGGAAACCTAGTTCAAGATTTTCGCTTGTCTCAGGCTTTAAGTTTGGATTACCAAAGCTTGGGCTTCTACCTTGACTGCCAACGTTGTGGATACCGTCAACGAGTTGTTCTAATCGAGGAGCTTTATAACCTTCAGAATAGCCACCTTTAACCGTCCACTGATCATTCGCATTCCATACTAAATATGCACGCGGTGTGAAAAAATCACCAAAAGTACTGTGGTCGTCATAACGTAAACCAACTGTTAATGCTAGGTTAGGTAAAATTGACCAAGTATCTTCAGCAAATAATCCATACTGCTCAAAAGAGACATCTTGGTTTGTACGCAGATTATCTGTAATCGTGGCATCCCAGTACTGAGCACCAATCACAAGTTTATGCTTATCAATAATGTCAGTTGAAAACTTACTGTCTACAACTAAATCTTCACTTTCTAACAGACGAGGTACATAATTTTTTGTGAGGCTACCATTTTCTAAAGGAAGCATACGTGCAGGTAATAATCGACCTAAAGTTTCAGTGGTATTATGGGTAATGCTTGAATCAAGCTGGCCTATGTCACTTTTCCATTCATGGATGGCAGCCCATTTTTCGCGGTTATATTCTTGTGATTTATCATAACCACCTGCGGCGCCCAAGGTGCCCAGTTGACCTTTACTGTTGTCATACCACTGCTCAGTCTGCTCATATTCTAAAGAAATTGCATGATCATCAGATGGGGTGTAAGTAAGACGAGTGCCGATAGTACCTAAATCTGACTTAGTCGGGTTATTCCCTTGACTTAATTCAACTTCAGCACCAGTAGCATTTGTATAACTGATACTTGATTGGTCTCTTTCATTGTATCGACCACGTAATTGAATGCCCAATTTATTTTGAATCAAAGGCCCAGATACATACGCATCTACAGTTCGTTGGTTTCCAAATTCAGATGATTTCGGTAAAACTGTGGCATCTAAAGTAACGGCACCTGTCCATTCATTAGATACTTTTTTTGTAATAATATTAACTACACCACCCATTGCATCTGAACCATATAAAGTCGATGCTGGACCTTTAATCACTTCAATACGTTCAATGGCAGAAATAGGAGGTATGAAATTATTGTTAGATTCACCAAATCCATTAGGTGTAATACTACCCACTGAATTTTGACGACGACCATCAATTAACACCAGCGTGTATTCAGAATCCATACCACGCATACGAATATTAAGACCACCTGTTTTACCGGCAGTAGGACTAATATCTACACCTTCAACGTCTGCAAGCGCATCAGCAACAGAGTTAACTCGCTTATTTTTAAAGTCTTCTTGAGTCAAAACAGTAATAGTTGCAGGTGCATTTTTAATATCCTGCTCAAAACCCGCAGCAGAAACGACAATTGTAGAAAGTTGATGAGCACTATTTTCATTTGTGGTATTTGCAAATGTTACACCGCTAGACAAAGCGAATAATGCAACTGTAAGAGGTTGAAGCTTAAACTTACTCATATTATGTTCTTCCGCTGGTATGAGTGATGCTTGAGGGCATGATCAAATTTGATGCAAATATTAATGATAAACTTTATCATTTGCAATAAAAAACAAACAATAATTAAGAAATATGAATTGAATATGGTCAAACCTTGTGAGCAAAAAAATATTTTCAGGTTTATAAAAAAGATGGTTTGAAAAAGGTATTTTGTATATCTTTGATTGTTGTCATATAATGTGGCACTTTAAAAATTGCAATTACTATTTCTATATCGAGGAAGCCATGCAAGTAACTTCTGAAGCGGTTTCGGGCGTAGCCCGTCGTTTAAATGTATCTGTACCGACGAGCCGTGTTAATGAGCAATTCGAAGCTCGTTTAAAACGTACTGCTAAAACAGTTAAGATCAACGGCTTCCGTCCAGGTAAAGTGCCTTTAAATGTTGTTCGTCGTGAATACGGCGCGAGCATTTACCAAGAAGTGGTAAATGATGTTATTCGTGACACAGTATTCGAAGCAATTCAACAAGAGAAAATCAATGCTGTAGGCATGCCTAACATTGAAAAAGTTGAAAACAAAGAAGATGCTTTAGTTTATGAAGCAACTGTTGAAGTTTACCCAGAAGTTTCAGTTAAGTTTGACGGTTTAGAAGTTGAACGTAAATCTACTGAAGTAAATGATAAAGATGTGGATCAAATGATCGAAAATCTTCAAAAACAACGCGCGACTTGGACTGAAACAAAAGGCATGGCTAAAAAAGACATGCAAGTTACTTTTGATTTCGAAGGTTCTATTGACGGCGAAAAATTTGAAGGTGGTTCTGCTGAAGACTTCAAACTTGTACTAGGTTCTGGTCGTATGATCCCTGGCTTCGAAGACGGTATCGTTGGTATGAAGAAAGGCGAAGAGAAAGTAATTGATGTGACTTTCCCTGAAGATTACCAAGCAGAAAACCTTGCAGGTAAATCAGCTCAATTCAAAATCACAGTTAAGCTTGTTGAAAAACAAAAGCTTCCTGAGGTAGATGCTGAATTCCTAAAAATCTTTGGTTTAACTGAAGAAGAAGGTGTTGAGAAGTTAAAAGCTGACGTTCGCAAAAATATGGAACGTGAAGTGAAAAACGGTCTTCGTAATCAAGTGAAAGGTGCAACTTTTGATGCGCTTGTAGCTGCAAACGAAATCGAAGTGCCTGCATCTATGTTGTCTCAAGAAATTGACCGTCAACGTCAACAAATGATTCAACAGTTTACTCAACAGTTTGGTGCTCAAGGCGCTAAAGCTTTTGATTCAAGCATGCTTCCAGATGAATTATTCAAAGAGCAAGCTGAAAAATCAGTAAAATTAGGTGTTTTGGTGAGCAGTATTCTTGCTGAAGCAAAAATTGAAGTTGATCAAGCACGTGTAGAAGCTTATATCGAAGATATGGCGACTTCTTATGAAGATCCTACAGAAGTTATTGAATACTTCAAAAATGATAAGCAACAACGTGCACAAATCGAAGCTGTTGTTTTAGAAGATCAAGTTGTAGATCACATCTTAGCGTCTGCTAAAGTAACTGATAAAGCTGTTAGCTATGAAGAATTGTTGAAAGAACAACAAGCTCGTCAACAAGGCTAATCGGTTATCCGAAGGAAGAGGCGCTTAACGCGCCTTTTTTCTTGTAAAAAATATGGATCAACTTGTCCTGTATTCACAAAGCCTAATTAAAAAATATCTGATATTTAATGGTGAATATTTTGCATTTTCGACAATTATCCCTCATATTGTGAAAATGTATTGAGTGACAAAAAATTCAGGAATAAATAACGTATGTATGTTCCAACAATTGATAATGCTTTGGTTCCAGTTGTCGTAGAGCAATCATCTCGTGGTGAGCGTTCTTTTGATATTTTCTCGCGTCTTTTACGCGAACGTGTAATTTTCTTAACGGGTGAAGTTGAAGACAATATGGCGAACTTAATCGTTGCGCAAATGTTGTTCTTAGAAGCTGAGAACCCAGAAAAAGATATTCATTTGTACATTAACTCACCTGGTGGTTCAGTGACTGCGGGTATGGCAATTTACGATACGATGCAATTCATCAAACCAGATGTCGTGACGTATTGTATGGGCCAAGCGGCATCAATGGGCGCTTTTTTATTGAATGCTGGTGCTAAGGGTAAACGTTACTGCTTGGAAAACGCTCGTGTTATGATTCACCAACCATTGGGTGGTTTCCGTGGTCAAGCCTCAGATATTGAAATTCATGCACGTGAAATTCTATTTATTAAAGAGCGTTTGAACCGTCTAATGGCTGAACACAGTGGCCAAGATTACGAAACTGTTGCACGTGATACAGACCGTGATAACTTTATGACCGCTCAAGCTGCAAAAGAATATGGTTTGGTCGATGAAGTTTTAACGAAACGTCCGCAACTTTAAGCTGTAAAGCATAGAAATTTATTTGGAGTGAAGATGTCTGAAAATCCTCAAGGACAAAAGCATTGTTCATTTTGCGGTAAAACGCAGTCTGAAGTGGGTAAACTCATTGCAGGCGAGGACGCTTACATTTGTAATGAATGTGTAGATGTATGCTTAGATTTAGTTCAGACGAGCCAGCAAGTCGAAACTGGTGAATGGGCAACTCGTCCATTACCTAAGCCGCATGAAATTCGTGCAGCTTTAGATCAATATGTGATTGGTCAAGACACTGCGAAAAAAACGCTCTCTGTTGCGGTATATAACCACTATAAACGTCTTAAAGTGACTCAATCTACTGCAAAGTCAGAAGATCGTGTAGAACTTGCTAAAAGCAATATCTTACTCATAGGACCAACAGGTTCGGGTAAGACTTTATTGGCACAAACTTTAGCGCGCTTATTAGATGTCCCATTTGCGATGGCTGATGCAACGACATTAACTGAAGCTGGTTATGTTGGTGAAGATGTTGAGAATATCGTACAAAAATTGCTACAAAAAGCAGATTACGATGTTGAGAAAGCACAGAAGGGTATCATTTATATCGATGAGATCGATAAGATTACCCGTAAGTCTGAAAATCCTTCAATTACACGTGATGTCTCAGGTGAAGGTGTTCAACAAGCGCTTTTAAAAATGATCGAAGGGACGGTAGCTTCAATTCCACCTCAAGGTGGGCGTAAGCATCCACAGCAAGAGTTCATTCAAATTGATACGTCTAATATCCTGTTCATCTGCGGTGGTGCATTCTCTGGTTTGGAGCGTGTCGTTCAACAGCGTCAAGAAAAAGGTGGAATTGGTTTCACTGCTGACGTGAAGACTAAAGATGACTCTAAGAAGTTATCTGAATTATTTAGTCAGGTAGAAGCTGCCGATCTTGTGAAATTTGGTTTAATCCCTGAATTCATTGGTCGTCTGCCAGTGATTGCAACGCTCGAAGAATTGGACGAAGAAGCATTAATGCAAATTTTGACTGAACCAAAAAATGCATTAACGCGTCAGTATCAATACTTGTTCGAAATGGAAGATGTTGATCTATTGTTCGAAGATTCAGCATTGCGAGCAGTTGCGAAAAAAGCACTTGAGCGTAATACAGGTGCTCGTGGTCTACGTTCAATTCTTGAAAACGTCTTGCTCGATACGATGTACGATTTACCAAGTCGCTCTGATATTGGTACTGTTGTGATCAACGAAGCTGTGATCAATGAAAATGCTGAACCAGAATATCGAGCTGAGCGCCAACCTAAACAAGAACAACAAGTTGAAGAAAAGGTCGATTTAAAGATTTTAGATACTAAATCTGCTTAATTGATTGTAATTCATCTGAAACGCGTAAAAAGTCCCACTTTTTGCGCGTTTTTTGTTTTTAATCTCGGATTGAGATGATAATCTAACGATGACAAAAATATGACATAGAATAAAAAGTATTCGTGATGAGGGATAATCATGCGATCAACCGTAGCAGTATGTGCTTTGAGTCTGTTTCTTGTGGCATGCCAGACACATAAAGGGCTTAACGAAAATAATCAAACTCATGTGGTTTCAACGTTAAAACCGGTAGATTTTAGTGAGAAAAAATCTTTTGTATCTCAGAAGCTAGATCAATATAAAGTTGCAGGATTTGATCTGGGCTCATGGGTGAATCAAAAACCAGGACAGTTTTTCAGCCGTGTAAAACCTCAACATCAGCAAGCCGCAGTGTTGTATCTGTACCGTCCTGATAGTAAGTGGAATCGTCAGGAAATTATTGCACCGAGTTTTTTTCTAAATGGTAAGCGCATTCCGAGTTTAATCAGCAATCATTATTATTGGATAGAGCTGGCGGAAGGGGATTATCAACTTAGTATCAGTCGACCTTTAACTGTGATGCATTTTCAAAAACCTTTGGTTGCAAGTTTTAGTGTTAAAGCGGGGCAGCAGTATTTCTTAAAATATGAAGAAGAACAGTTTCGAGGTGGACCAAATGGTAGTGAAGATCTCCTCAGAGTTGGACCATTAATGCAAATGCCAACAAAACAGGCATTAAGAGAAATTGGCATGACTCAGTTGAAAACGCCTGGGCTTAACTATGTTGCCGTTATTCAACCGAACGGAACATTGCAAAAATCAAAAGAAAAAATTAAAAATAAAGAATATAAAGCCAGTGATGATGTGCGCTTAACAGAACCTTTTAAGATATATGATCCACGCACATGGTAACTCTGATTCAGCAGAAAGGTTTTAGCTTATTTCGAGTCAGTATGAATACTTTGTTTTTGTAGTTGTTCTAATTTCTTTTGAACTTCAGCAAAATTCTTTTCTGTAGATTGTAAAGAGCCTGCAAGTTGTTGATTCAGGATTTTCATGGATTCTTGAGCAACAAGTGGACCTTTATTTAAAATGGATTGACCTGTTGGAGAGGAGTAAAAGTCGATCTGGGCTTGAACTTCTTGGGCATCATAGACATCTTTATAAATTTTGAGATAGATCGGTTTAAGTTTTTCCCAAGAAGTTTGCTTAATATTTTCTTGGTGAATTTTATCAGCCAGCTCATTGGCAATAACTTGTTGTTGTGGTGTTAATTTTCCGGCCTTAACAATATTTTGAACAATGCTATAGGCCTGTTGATCAATTTGAGGTCGGATTTGTTTAAGCGTACTTTGTAAGAGCTGATCTAAATTCAATACTTGTATGAGTTTTTCGATTTGTTGATCAGTCGCTTGAGCTGCCATAACCGCAGGTGAGCAGATCATGCATCCGCTCAAAAATAATGTTCTTAAAATTTTCATGAGTATTCTCGGTATAAAAAAGCACCCTAATGATAGAGTGCTTTTTGAACTTGAGACAAGTCGAACATTATTTATTGTGCAGCTGCATCTACAACTGGAATTTTACCAATTTTAGCCTGCCAAATTTTTGGTGCAGTTGCGTGAACTGATGTGCCGTTAACGTCTACTGCAACAGATACAGGCATATCTTTAACCACGAACTTATAGATTGCTTCCATACCTAAATCTTCAAAAGCGACAACTTCCGCTTCACGAATTGCTTTAGATACCAGATACGCAGCACCGCCTACAGCCATGAGGTAAGTTGCTTTATTGTCTTTGATTGCTTCAATCGCAGCAGGACCGCGGTCCGCTTTACCAATCATACCGAAAAGACCAGTTGCTTCTAAAACTTGACGTGTGAACTTATCCATACGTGTTGCAGTTGTTGGACCTGCAGGACCTACAACTTCGTCACCCACTGGATCAACAGGACCAACGTAGTAAATGAACTTACCTTTAAGGTCTACAGGAAGCTCTTCACCGTTGTTTAACATATCAACCATACGTTTGTGCGCAGCGTCACGACCTGTATAGATTGTACCGTTAAGAAGAAGCGTATCACCTGGTTTCCAAGAGTTCATTTCTTCTTGTGTGATGCTATCTAAGTCAATACGTTTAGAAGAAGATGAGTCCCAAGTGACTTCAGGATAGTCTTCAAGTTTAGGTGCAATAATATTCGCAACACCTGTACCGTCTAGTGTGAAGTGTGCGTGACGAGTCGCAGCACAGTTCGGAATCATACCCACTGGTTTGCCCGCAGCGTGACAAGGGTAGTCTTTAATTTTGATGTCTAGAACAGTCGTTAAGCCGCCAAGACCTTGTGCACCGATACCTAAAGCATTTACTTTCTCGAAGATTTCGATACGAAGTTCTTCAAGTTTATTTTGTGGACCACGACGAAGTAATTCGTCCATGTTGATCTCTTCCATCAATGCTTCTTTTGCAAGCATCATGGCTTTTTCAGCAGTACCACCGATACCAATACCAAGCATACCAGGAGGACACCAGCCTGCACCCATGGTTGGTACAGTTTTCAGTACCCAGTCCACGATTGAATCAGATGGGTTTAACATTGCAAGTTTAGATTTATTTTCTGAACCACCGCCTTTTGCTGCAACAGTGATATCTACTTTGTTACCTGGAACAAGTTTATGGTAGATCACAGCAGGGGTGTTGTCTTTCGTATTCTTACGGCCAAAAGCAGGATCAGCAAGTACAGATGCACGAAGTACGTTAGAGTTTTCTAAGTAACCTTGGCGAACCCCTTCGTTAATCGCGTCGTCTAAGCTCATTGTTAAATCAAATTTAACGTCCATGCCCACTTCAACGAATACGTTGACGATACCAGTATCTTGACAGATCGGACGGTGACCTTCGGCACACATACGTGAGTTGATTAAGATTTGTGCGATCGCATCTTTGGCTGCTTTGTTTTCTTCACGGTCATACGCACGACTCATTGCTTGGATGAAGTCTTGTGGATGATAGTAAGAAATGAACTGAAGCGCATCTTTAACGGATGTGATCAAGTCGTCTTGCTTGATAATAGTTGTCATACAAATATCTCTTGAGCGGGCTGATAGCTAGCGGGCTAAATTATAAGACAAAATGATTCAATTGTGGCTTTTTTGCTGAGGAATTGGGCGAAAGTTTAATTGGGAACACTGAGGGTTATTTTTCTAAATAATTTAAAAGAGGTTAGAGTTAGTTCTAACTTTATTAACTCATATAAAAGCAGGATTAATGAATAAATTAATCCTGTTTGGAAATAAATTTTATTTTTAAAATTCTTCAATTTTTTAAGATTTCGAAGTCAAGCTACATCTTGCTTATGTTGATGAAAATCTGAATTATTTTTTGCCGTTGGTCTATATGGTGCATCTTTCAATCCTAGGTTTTCTCTTAATGTTTCACCTTCGTACTCCGTTTTATGTAAACCACGCTGTTGTAAAATAGGTACAACATGATCAACAAAATCTATAAAAGTACCTGGTGTGTAAGATGGTGAAATCAAGAAGCCATCGGCTTCTTCACTATGGAAAATTTCTTCAATCTGATCCGCTATTTGTTCCGCAGTTCCAATCAGTTGAGGAAGTAAAACACCTTGAGCGTAAAGTTGACCTATATCACGAATGGTTAGATTATCTTTATCAGAAAGCCGTTTAGCGAGATTGAACAAGCCTTGCGAACCTGGTACCTCAATGTTGGAGATACCTTCATCTAAATGATATTGAGAAAAATCATGATCAGTATGAGCTGACAAAGTAATTAAACCAGAAATTGGGTCAGCCTTTTCATTGTGAAATTTTTGCTGTGCTAGTGCTGCTTCTTTAGTTTCGCCGATAAATGGAATGAATGCAGGAAAAATTTTAATTTGATCAGGATTACGACCATGGGAGATCGCTCGACGTTTCAGATCTTGATAAAATGCTTTACGACCTTCACTGGTTGGATCAATTTCAAAGATCGCTTCTCCCCATTTTGCAGCAAAATCACGACCACGATCTGATGCCCCAGCTTGGAAAAATACTGGGCGACGTTGTGGAGATCTAGGAACAGAAAGCGGACCTTGCACATTGAAGTTGCTAGTTTTATGCCCTGTAATATTGATCTTGTTAGGGTCTGCAAATGTACCAGATTCTTTGTCTGCAAGTATTGCATCTGCTTCCCAACTGTTCCAAAGTTTCAAAGCGAGGTCAACAAATTCCTCAGCACGGTCGTAACGTAAGGATCGGTCTAAAATATCTAAGTGTCCAAAATTTTTGCTCTCAGCTTCATTTAATGAAGTAACAATATTCCAGCCTATTCTACCATTTGATAAATGATCAATCGTTGCGAACGCACGAGCGATGTCAAATGGACTAAAATGTGTGACTGATTTAGTGACAGCAACCCCTAGATATTTTGTAACAGCGGCAATACTTGTTGCAACGTGAAGAGGGTCGAGGCTTGCTGTAAATTGAACGCCTTTTTGAATCGATGCTTCAATTGAATTCCCAAATCGTTCTGGAAAAGCAAGCATGTCTGCAAAAAAGACAAAATCAAATTTCCCCCTTTCTAATGTCTTGGCAATTTCGTGATAGTAGGAGGCTCGTGTAAAATCAATTCGACTTTCAGGATGTCGCCACGCAGAATGACTATGCGTGACATGTGAAGCCATGGTGAAACCAGCAAGATGAAGTTTTTTCGACATGGATTGATGCTCTCATTATGAATACATCTACCTTAATGTGATTGTTTTTTTAAAAAAAATAATTAATTTAGAAATCTTTTTATAATAAAAATATTTATGATTTAATGAATAGTTTATGTATAAAAATTAATCTCAACGAATTAAACCAATATTAATCCAATGCTTAAAAATACGTTGATAAATATCATAGATAAATAAAAATATTTGAGATCCAAATTTTTTCCAAATATAAATCCCAAAAAAGGTGATGATAAAAGCAAGATAAAATGCACCGATCATATCAAGAGGGAAGTGAACGCCAAGATAAATACGCGACCATGCGACACTTAATGCAAATACAAAAAAGATTGCGGCAAGTTTAAAACATCGAGAAAATAAAAAACCAAAAGCTACAGAGCTGAAAAATAACATATGATCGCTAGGAAATGATCCATTTGCTTTGTGTTCAAGTAGCGTCATTCCTATGGGGATGGCAAAGGGGCGAGGGCTATAAATAAAGTGAGAAATTAGCTGACTTGTAGCGAATGCTAAAATAGTCACAAAGAATATTCTAAGCAGAGTTTCTTTCGTATTTTTACTGACTAAGAACCATCCGATAAAGAAAAAACAGATCACAAAATAAAACAGATCATGTGCAATAAAAAATGCAAATCGAATTAATCCTGTTGATGAGTCAGGAGAAACGTTGAGTACATCGAATAGAAAATAATTAAATTGTTGTAGGGTCATGAATGAAGATTAAGAATGAGATGAACTATCTTTATCAAAAATATTACTTGAAACGTACGGTTAATTTGTCATTTTATGTGTACCATAGAAACGTTTTGAAGATGCCTTTTTAATCATCATAAAAAGGCATCTAATTTAATTAAGCAGATTGTTGATCTGCTTGAATAGCGGTGAGTGCAATAGTGAAAACAATGTCATCGACCAAAGCTCCTCGAGATAAGTCGTTGACCGGCTTATTTAAACCTTGCAACATTGGTCCAACACTTACAACGTTTGCAGAGCGCTGAACAGCTTTATAGGTGGTATTACCTGTATTAAGATCTGGGAAAATAAAGACATTGGCGCGTCCAGCCACTTGAGAGTCAGGAGCCTTAGAACGTCCCACACTTTCGACAGATGCAGCATCATATTGAAGGGGGCCATCAATCAATAAATCTGGACGACGTTGTTTTGCGATGCGTGTTGCTTCAGCAACTTTTTCAACATCAGCACCTGTACCAGATGTACCAGTTGAATATGAAATCATGGCAATACGTGGATCAATACCAAACGCTTTGGCTGAGTCGGCAGATTGAATCGCGATTTCAGCAAGTTGCTCTGCATTAGGATCTGGATTGATTGCACAGTCACCATAAACATACACTTCATCTGGTAATAACATAAAGAAAACAGACGAAACTAAAGAGTAATCAGGTGCCGTTTTAATCAACTGAAATGCAGGGCGAACTGTATTGGCTGTGGTATGAACTGCACCTGAAACTAATCCATCCACTTGATCTAGTGCTAGCATCATGGTTCCAAGAACAACTGTATCTTGTAACTGTTCTTTCGCTTGCAGTTCATTTAACTTGCCTTTACGCAACTCAACCATTGGTGCAACATAGTTGTCCCGGATGAGATCTGGATCAATAATTTCTAAATCATCAGGTAATTCAATCCCTCGAGCTTTGGCTACATCTAAAACTGCTTCTGGTTTTGCCAGTAAGATACAGTGAGCAATACCACGTGATTGGCAGATCGCGGCTGCTTGAATCGTACGAGGTTCATCACCTTCAGGAAGAACAATTCTTTTCTTCGCTGCAATTGATTTTTGTACCAACTCATGACGGAATGCAGATGGAGAAAGACGTGGTTGGTATGAGCCATTCAGCAACTGCGTTACCCAATCCGTATCAATATGGCTAGATACAAATCGAGTGACTTGTTCAGCGCGAGCAGTATCATCTACAGGAATTTCGTTGCTTAAATTAGCCAATTGAGTCGCTGTTTCAAATGTACTCAATGGTGTGTGTAAAATAGGTAAGCCCTGTTTTATCGCAGCTTGGCAGAAAGCTAGTACTTGTTGATTAGGTGCATAATGTTCAGTCAGTACTAAACCTGCAAGAGGAATACCATTGCTGCTTGCCAAACTACTTGCAAGTAAGACATCAATACGATCTGATGCGCTAATAATTAGTTCGCCTGCCGTGAATTTGTGCAGTTCGCGCTCGATATTTGAAGCGATCAGGCTACTATGCAGAACACGTCGTTGTGCAGCCTCACCTAAGTTAATCCATTCTGCTTGAATATGTTGCGCGATATCAGACATTCGCGGCACACTTAAAGTATTACTAAATGGTACTAATGCAATAACAGGAAGTTGTTCGGAACCAATCAGTGGATGTGTTTTTTGAATTTCCCCAACAAATTGTTGGGTCTCTTGTGTCAGACGCAGACTTGGATCAATGGTCACTGGAATCTGTGCAGACTCCTCGGACAGACCTTTGGTTCGCATGAACAGCACACCAGCTGTTCGGTTGCTGTTTGCTCCACCAAAATTACGTAATTGGGTTTCTACTTTTTCTGCTGTATAGGCTGGTTGTTTGATATCAGCATTGCTCACAATGATGACTTTCGCATCTAGTGCTTGAGCAAGTTGAGCATTCAGTTCAGATGCAAAACTATCACGACTATTTGGAACTAACCCTTCCACAATAATAAGATCATGTTTTTTAGCAATTTGACGATGTAGACGAACAGCTTCTTCTAATAACTCATCACTTTCACCAGCATTTAATTGCTGAACTACATTTTGATATGAGATTGGTTCAACTGTTTCGTGCTGAGAAACATGGCGGAATAACGCTGTGGTGCGATCGAAATTTTCAGCATGTACTTCTTGTGAAAATGGCTTAATAAAACCAGCTTTTACACCTTGACACTCAAGTGCATAAATTAAGCCTAAACACGCTGATGTCAGACCTACACCTTCACCAGTTGGAACAAGTACAATTGTTTTCATATCATCAAAATCTATATCTAAAAATAAAAAAGAAATATGTAAATATGTCTGAGCGAGCGACTACTTAAGCAGTCGCGGTTTCAAGTTCAGACTTTTTTTCAGATGAATTCACATCTCCGATTTGATTCACCACATGTTCTGTTTCTTGTGCAATACGTCCTTCTTCATCTGTAGGAATGACCCAAATTTGCGGACCAGTACCATTATCAATACGACCTTCAGTACCGCGAGCTAATTGGTTATTTTTTTCTTTGCTAAAGTTAAAACCAAAATGTGGCAAATAAGATAATGTTTTTTCACGGATAAATGCTGAGTTTTCACCAATACCACCTGTGAAGAATAAGCCATCAAGACGAGGTAAACCACAGCTGAGTGCTGCTAATGATTTAGCAAGACGATAGCAGAATACTTCAATAGCAAGTGCAGCATCTTCATTGCCTTCTTCTGAAGCTTCGATAAGTGTTCGCATATCGTTTGACAGGTTTGAAAGTCCTAATAAACCAGATTGGCTATTGAGCATTCTGTCAATTTTGTAAATGTCCCATCCTAGGTTTTTGGCTAAAAAATTATGTAAACTTGGATCTACATCACCACTACGGGTACCCATCACTAAACCTTCGAGTGGCGTTAATCCCATAGAGGTATCAACACTTTTACCATTCCAAATTGCACAAGTAGAACTACCATTGCCTAAATGAGCGGTGAGCCAACCACCTTCACGGAAACTACCAGCAAGCTCAGAACCACGATCTGATACATAGGCATGGCTTGTGCCGTGGAATCCATAGCGGCGAACATTATGTTCAGTGTATAAAAATTTTGGTACCGCATAACGATAGGCATGCGCTGGCATTGTTTGATGGAACGCTGTATCAAACACTGCAACTTGCGGTAAGTCTGGGAACAAACGTTTAGTCGCTTCGATCCCAACGAGATGTGCAGGATTATGTAATGGAGCTAAAGGTGTTGCTTCACGGATTTTTTCAATAATTTCATCGGTGATTAACTCTGCTTGAGTTAAAGAACCACCATGTACAATACGATGACCAATGGCATCAGGCTTGTGATTCGCTAAGCGAGATAATCCAACTTCAAGTGCTTCTTTATGGTCTGCATTTGGAATACGAATATCAACTGGTTCGTTGCCTACAGTCACGCCTTTGATGCGCGCTTCTGGCGTACCTAAGTTTTCAGCAAGACCATGAATTCGGAAATCTTGATCTTTAAGTAATAATGCAAACTTGATCGAAGAAGAACCGCAATTGATGATAAGAACTGAATGAGGCATGGTGTGTTCCTTTACTGGCAATTTTAATATTTCGTTTGTTTTCTTCCAAATGAACAAAAAATGTTATTTCTTGATCGTGAAGCATTTGTATCATGCGTTTTTTTATTGTCCTAGATAGACTTTAGGTGATTAGACTTAAGCACTATCGACCACTAAGGCAATAATAATTAAAATTTATAGTCTTTCTTTATTCATTTATTAAATAAATGATGGTTATGTTTTAATTAAATTGTATGCGTAAAACATAGCATGTATTGTATTTTTTATATACCACTTCTGGTTTGTAATTGATTTAATTTATACGTTTTTTATTTCGTTATGAAGAGTTGAATCACTCAAAAACAAAGCCCTTTACTCAAAGGGCTTTGTTTTTTTAAGTTAGGTTTATTGACGGATTTGGCCATCGCCTAAAACAATCCATTTTTGTGAGGTGAGTCCTTCTAATCCGACTGGACCTCTGGCATGAATTTTATCTGTTGAAATACCGATTTCAGCACCTAAACCATATTCAAAACCATCAGCAAAACGGGTAGAGGCATTGACCATGACCGAACTTGAATCGACGCGAGTAAGGAATTTTCGGGCCGTGCTAAAGTTTTCAGTAATAATCGAATCAGTGTGATGCGATCCGTATTTATTGATATGCAAAATTGCTTCATCAACGCCACTGACCACTTTAACCGCTAAAATAGGTCCTAGATATTCCTCATACCAGTCTTCTTCGGTCGCAGTTTTAATCTGTTCACCTAAAATTGCTTTGACTTTCAAGCAACCACGCAACTCAACTTGTTTTTCAGCATAAAGTTCAGCAATGCGAGGCAGAAAGTCATCAGCAACTTTTTCATCAACCAGCAGCGTTTCCATAGCATTACATACGCCATAGCGATGAGTTTTTGCATTTAACGCAATTGGCAATGCTTTTTGTAGATCTGCTTGAGCCTCAACGAAGACATGACAGTTACCATCAAGATGTTTGATTACAGGAATAGTTGCTTCACGTGTAATACGTTCAATTAAGCCTTTGCCACCACGTGGAACAATAACGTCAACATACTCAGAGAGTGTAATTAATTGCCCAACTGCAGCACGATCTGCTGTATTGACAACTTGGACTGCGTTGACTGGTACACCAGCTTGCTCTAAACCTTTTTGAATTGCGGTAGCAATGGCTTTGTTTGACTCTAATGCTTCTGAACCACCGCGAAGAATGATGGCATTGCCAGACTTAATCGCTAAAGAGGCTGCTTCTAGAGTGACGTTAGGACGTGATTCATAAATCATACCTACGACACCTAAAGGCACTCGCATTTTTCCAAGCTGAATACCAGACGGGCGATAAGCTAGGTCGGTAATTTCACCAATGGGATCAATTAAACTGATGACATCTTTAAGACCTTGTAACATTCCACTGAAGCGTGTGGGTGTAAGTTCCAAACGATCGAGTAATGCGCTGTCTAAATTGTTTTCATGACCACGAGTCATGTCTAGTTTATTCGCAGCTAGAATTTGAGCTTGATGGTCTTCCAAAGCGGTATGGATTGCCGTCAAAGCATTATTTCGTTCAAAAGTCGAAGATCCAGCCAAAAAGCGTGAAGCTTCACGCGCATTCTGACCGACGACTTGCATGTACTGTTCGATGGAGTCTTGCATAGCAGTTTAACTGATCATTTTAAAATCTCATTCAAATAGTAGCAGCGCAGATGACAACAATCTATGTTTATCAGCGAAAAAAGCTAAGTTGATAAAACTTGTAACTATTTTTAGAACCTAACGGCAGTTAAAAAAGATAAAAGGTGAATTCTTGCATTGCGCAGATTTCATGCATCTGTATAAAATGAAATGAATGTTAATTATGTTGCATAATCATAACGAATTGAGAGTATGATCAAATTAACGGCTGTGAAAACAAAACAATAAAGCCAAATGGAGATAAGGGAATGAATTCCATGATAAAAATGGAGCTTGAAGATTATTCAGTTGAAGACAGCACTCATTTTTTTGATCTGTACCATAAAAATAGTTTTAAAGAGCCGCCACGAACCACGTGGATCGATGGATGGAAAATTGAATATATGGCGATCGCATCGCCAGAAACACTGCACCAGACGCCAACGCTGATTGTCGGAGGCGCATTTCAAAATTTTAATTCATATAAATATTGCGTTGAACAGCTCTTTGAGAAAGGACCTGTTATTTTAATCGACTTACCATCTTTAGGTTCAAATCAACAAATCCACAATCGTGATACTGGAATTTCTGCTGGTACTCTAGAGCTACCAGAGCTTTCAAAAATGTTAGGTCAATGGTTGGATTTGGTGGAGATTAAGAAAGTCTCTGTCATGGGGATGTCATTAGGCTCTGTGGTTGCTTCCTGTTTTGCTCATTATCGCCCAGAACTGGTAGATCGATTGATTCTGATGGGCGTCATGCAGAAGACGCGTAAAAGCTGGCGTATGTTGCTTGAAGAGTCATTAATATTGATGCAAGAGCAACGTATGGATGAGTTTGGTCAGGCTGTCATTTTGTACTTGGTGAATCATGCAAAATTAGATCAAACGCGTATGTCTCCAACAGCTAAACGACTTTTTTATAAGCAGATGTCTGAGTTTGATATCGCTGAGCGTGAGCGATATGAAATTAACTGTAATCGTTTATTGCGTCTTTCCCATGTTCCAATTCCGATGTGTAAAACATTGGTCGCATGTGGTCAATTCGATAGTTTTACTTTGCCATTTGAGAATGCGAATTTTGCCTTGCAATGTCCAGATGTTGAGTTTGCAATGATTGCAAATGCGGATCATGTGCCTCAACTGCAACGTCGTAAAGAAACCATGAATCTTTTTACCAGTTTCTTAAAAGGCGAATCGATTCAAAATCTAGATGGGATCATTTATTTAGATAAAGACCAAATGCAATCTTTGGATCGTAGAGGGGAAGTTCGATTTGCCCTTAAAAATGCACATTCTGTTTTAATTCATCAAACAAATGCAGAACGTTTTGAAGTTGAAATTAAAGACCTGAATTACTTTGGTGTATCATTCTTTTTGGATGACCCATCTCAAGTTGAAGTCTTACAGGAAGATGCTCGAAGTTTTGCAATTGAATTTGAGGATGAGCAAGGACATTTTGCTGTCGAATGTTTAATGTTCGATTTTATTGGAAATGAAGTAAGAGCATTATTCAAGCATGGTTATTTTGAAGTAGCTGATCGCTTACTTCAATTTATAGATACCCATAAACACAATGACAGCGTGGATTAGGCTGTCATTGAATTCAATTGAATCAGAAAATAGACTCTTCTTAATATTTAGATAAACGAATCATTATTTTATTGCATGAATCATCCATACTAGATCACCAAGATGCTGATCTGTATCCATATTTTGATTCTTTTTTTCAAAATACAGTTGAGGTTGAATGACTTCAACTTCAGTAAAACCTGACAGTTTAAAAAAGTGCTGTACCTCTAAAGGGTTTTTAAAGTGGAAGGTAAATGCACTTCTTGAAGCGTATTTGAGTAATTTGCTGCTCGACCAGATTAAGTTAGCCAGTTTATGTTGGACAGGTTCGGGATAAAGGTCAGTTAAATAATGAAGCGTTTGGAATGGTTGACCAAAACGTACAATTGAATTCAGCAATTGTTTGAGTAAATCTTGATTAAAATAATTGATTAATCCTTCACTGATAATCACTAGCGGTCGTGTTGGGTCGAATTCGTCAAAAGCTGTTTTGAAATCATCCGTGAATAAGTCTGCTGATAAAACTTTAGGGCTTTCGGGATCGATTTTATTCAAAGCGGATTGTTTTGTGGCAGCCATGTCTGGTAAATCTAATTCGCGATAATCTATTTCGGGATAATGAGATCTAAACCACCAACCACGAGGTGAAAGTCCCGCTGCAATTTCTAAAATTTGCAGGTTTGGATATTGTTTGATTAATAATTTTAAATGGTCGTCTAATAATGTATGTCGTGTCTTCAGGGTTGAACGCATACTTCCACCGACAAACCTCTCAGCCATACTTTCAAAAGGGTGAGCGAATTGCGCCAACGCTTTGCCTTTCGAAGTCGCAAATGCTTCGTGAGAGATACCCATTTGGTACCAAATATAGCCAGTGTAGTGAGCAGTAAACGAAATATGACGGTGCTTTGATTGTTTTGATTGAGACATACACATCCTTAGCTATGATTATTATTGGATTGGTCAAGATAAAGGGAGCATTAGAATGCTCCCTTTATTATTAAAATGATTGTCTAAAATCTTCAATGACCTTTTTGACAGATTTCCATTCGTTGCCTAAGTCAAGTTGTTCACCAATGCGAATCTCTTGAATCTTACCGCGCATACGCTCTAAGCGTTCTTGGTTCGGCAATGGATAATTCTCTATGGCACTGAGCGCGACACATGCAGATTCCCGATTATTGCAGACTAAGCCCATATCACAGCCAGCTTCAAGTGCGGCTTTGATACGAGCATCTGCACCACCTGCAACACAAGCTGCTTGCATACTTAAGTCATCAGAAAACAAGACACCGTCAAACTGAAGTGTTTCACGTAGTACTTTTTGAACCCAATACTGAGAAAAACCAGCAGGATTTGGATCTACTTTTTCATAAATCACATGTGCTGGCATGAGTGCGTCAAGTTGAGGTTGGAGTTGAATAAAGCTTTGCATATCTTGAGCTTCAATTTCAGCATAACGTCGTGTATCCACAGCTGCCGCAATATGTGAATCTGCTTTAACCGAGCCATGGCCAGGGAAGTGTTTCCCCGTGGTTGCCATACCAGCGCGTTTCATACCTTGCATAAAGGCTTGGGCTAAAGGGATGATATCTGAGATATTTTTAGCAAAAGCACGGTCACCAATAACATCGCTGATGTCGTTAAGGTCTAATACAGGTGCAAAGCTGAAATCGATCCCGACTGCAAGAACTTCGGTAGCCATGAGCCAACCGCATTGTTCAGCCAATTCAATTGCTCGATCTGGCTGACTTAAATAGAGCTCACCGAAACGTCCCATGGCAGGAAGGAGAGTGAAGCCTTGTTTTAAACGTTGTACGCGTCCGCCTTCTTGATCGACTGCAATTAAAATATCGGGGCGAACTTGGCGCATATGATCCGTTAAGGCGCGAACTTGTTGAGGTGATTCAATATTTCTTCCAAACAAAATGACTCCACCAACTTGTGGAGATTGTAGGAGTTGAATATCTTCTTGATTAAGTGTTTTGCCCTCAATATCAAGCATCAATGCGCCAATCATAGTGGAATCCGTGATTCTAATTTTAAAAGAGAAAACAATACCCGAATATTGCAATGATTTGCTACATTTTCTCCGTACAGATTATGATAAAACTATACGGCAGAAATAAAAAAGTTGTTTAAGGTTTTGAATATTAATATTTCTATCTGAAAACAATAGTGTAAATTTGGTTTATCCAAGGAAAGACAAATTCGTTATGAAACTTCAAACAATCGCTTGCGCGGTAGCCATTGCCACTGGTGGTTTATTTTTTGGTCATACAATTAATGTTGCGATCGCAGCGAATGAACCAGTGGTTCAACAGGTTCAGAATATAAAGCCCACACAAGAACAAGCTTTAGTTTCAAGACAATTAGCAACTTTGGTGGATCGTCAGCACTATTTAAATATGCGTTTAGATGCTACGACCTCACAACGTATTTTTGATATGTATATTGATAGTCTTGATCCTGACCATAGTCTTTTCTTGGCAGATGAAGTGGCAAACTATAAGAAAAAATACGGACCAACTTTTGGAGCGGCGCTTAAATCAGGTAACCTTGAAGGACCTTATGCCATTCACGCTCAATACCGTGATCGTTTAAAGTCATTCTATGAGTTTATGTTGGCGGAGTTAAAAAAACCGCAAAACTTAAATCAACCTAATGTGTTTATCGAGTCTGATCGTGAAAAGGCTCCATTTTTCAAAAATAAAGCTGAGCAAGAAAATCAATGGCGCAAAATGCTGGTGTCTCAGTTAATCAATTTAACGATTGCTAAAGAAGAAGATTTGGCTAAGCAAAAAGCGCTGAAAGATGATCCTTCTTTAGCAGCAGGGCAAGATCTCACTTCAGCTGAAGATTTAACGCCAGTTCAGACTTTGACCAAGCGCTATATGCGTCAATTAGAACGTATGAAGCGTACAAAAAGCGATGACGTTTTAGAAAAAACGCTCAATGCTATGTTAGCGACTTATGACCCGCACAGTAATTATTTCCCACCAATCGATGCAATTGAGTTAAATCGTCAGACCACATTGCAGCTTGAGGGGATTGGTGTGTCGATCCGCCCAGAACGCGGGAATGAAGACTATACGCGTATCGAGACGATCGTAGATGGTGGTCCTGCGTTTAAGACAGGACAGGTTAAGTCTGGTGATCGTATTATTGGTGTCGCGCAAGACGGTGACAAAATGGTCGACGTCATTGGATGGACCAGTTCTGAAATCGTTGGATTGATCCGAGGTAAGCGTGGGACTAAAGTCACCATTAAATTGCTCGGACCTGGAGCATCTATGAGTCAGGCACGTACCGTAACTATCGTACGTGATGTGATTCAAGAAGAGGATGCAGGTGTACGTTCAAGAACAGTAGAAATTGTACGAGATGGCAAGAAACATAAAGTTGGGGTAGTCGAAATTCCATCGTTCTATTACAACTACCGTGCCCGTCGTGCTGGTGAAAGCTATCGTTCAGTATCTGAAGATACCAATAATGCATTGAAAAGTTTAGCTGCGCAAAATGTCGATGGCATTATCGTCGATCTTCGTAATAACCCTGGCGGTTCACTCGAAGAAGTGGCAAAAATGATTGGGCAAGTGATTAAATCTGGTCCAGTGGTTCAAATTCGGGATGGGAATGGTAACGTCAGTGTCTTCGAAGATCGTGATGGAGGCGCTCAAACCTACGCAGGTCCATTGGCTGTCATGGTGAATCTGGCTTCTGCATCAGCAAGTGAAATCTATTCAGCTGCTGTGCAGGATTATGGTCGTGGGATTGTGATTGGAAGTACTACGACAGGTAAGGGTACAGCTCAAGTTCAATTGGACAGCTTAGCGTATGGTCAAGCGACATTGACGCAACGAAAGTTTTACCGTGTTACTGGTGGAAGCACACAAAATAAAGGGGTTGTGCCTGATATTCAATTGGTTGATATCTACGATGAAGAGTTTGGGGAGCGTAAAGCTAAGAATGCTTTAGAGTGGGATACCATCCCTACAGCTCCTTTCAAACGTGAGGGAGAAGTGCAAGCCTTTGTACCAAAATTAGCTGCTCATTCAAAACAGCGTGTTGCGAATGATATTCAATTTAAGTATTTAGAAGCGCGTAAAGCGATTTCGCAGAAAGCTAAAGAGAATAAACAAATCGTGTTGGATATCGATCAACGTAAAGCTGAACTCATCGCTTTGGAAAAAGAAACGTTGGCAGGAGAAAACAAACGCCGTATAGCAATGGGTAAAACTGCTTATCCAAATTGGGAAAGTTATCAGGCATCGATGGAAGCTTTGGCTGAATCGCGTGCTAAGATGAAAACTAATCAACGCCCACCTTTACCTGAAGAAGAAGCATTTGTCACTGAATCAGCTCATATCTTGCTCGATTACATTGCCTTGCAAAAATAAAAATATTTATTGTTAAGTTTTACTTAAAAATGGCGTATTTTGATACGCCATTTTTTATGGATATCGCCGAAAAACAACTTGACGTTCAATGAGATGGTGATATTGTTGTAGGCGACAAATGCTCATTAAAAAGTTGAACCTTCTTACATTTATTTGCTGTACTTTTGGGGTTTAAATAAAATAAAAACAGGTTCAGGTACGGATAAGTCTCTATATGATTCATATGAGTTACGATTATGCAATGGTGGCGGGTTCTGCTGTGGCGGCAGTGATCGTCTGCTTTATTGCTATTTCATTTGAACAACTCATTAGTACCCACAAAAACCCAGTTGGTCAAAAAGTGCTGCTCGGTGTAAGTGGCATGATATTTGGTCTTGCGATTTGGGTCATGCATTTTGTTGGAATGCTGGCTTGTCATTTACCCGAAGATCATAGTTTCGATATAGGTTTAACGCTATTCTCTTATGTGATCGCAGCTCTCGCTTCAATTTTTGCCATATGGCTCACGACTAGATCTACACTTCCTTTAGCTAGACTGGTTTTGGGTGCACTTCTGATGGGTTTCGGTATTTCAGGTATGCACTATACTGGAATGGCGGGATTGATCGTTCCCAACTACATTATTCGTTATGACACCATTTTAGTGATTTTTTCTGTGCTGATTGCTGTATGTGGTTCAGGATTGTCATTCTGGCTGATGTTTAAATATAAGCGTACCTATCACAATAAATTGGCTTTCAAGCTTGCTGTGGCATTCATGATCGCTTTTAGTATTGTGGGAATGCATTATATTGGTATGGCGGCTGCGACTTTCCAACCCGTAGATGCCAAATATGCAGCATTGAATCAACTCCATGAAGGTCAAGGTTTATTACTTTTTGTCATTATATTTGTCACCTGCTTGGTTTTAGTGGTCAGTTTTTTTGTCGCTATTTTAGAATTACGACTTGAAGAGCGAAATCAACAACTAATCAAAATGAATAAGGAATTGGAAAGCCTTGCCCTTCAAGATAATTTGACCAAACTTCCAAATCGACTTTTTTTGCTTGATTACACCACTTCATTATTTTCACTTCACCAATCTAAAGATCATAAAGTTGCATTCATTTATATTGATTTAGATCGTTTCAAGGCAGTAAATGATGCTTTTGGACATCATATTGGTGATCAGCTTTTAGTGAATTTAGCGCATCGACTTCATGAATTACTCGAAAAAAACCAAAAATTAATTCGTATTGGTGGTGATGAGTTTTTATTGGTTGTTGAAGATTTTTCTACAGACCAAATTGATCAAGTTGCCAATCTAGTATTGAGTAAAATCCAAGAAGGCTTTGTGATTTCGGGGAAGGAAATCAATATCTCAGCAAGTTTAGGTGTGGTCTATTATCCAGATCATGGTGCTGATTTACATGATTTGTTGGTGAATGCTGATGCTGCAATGCTGATGTCCAAAGAGCAAGGTCGCAATACTTATAGTGTGTTTAACTATTCATTAGATCAACAAGAAATCGCACGTAGCCAATCAAAACTTATTAATGATTTGTATCGTGCTGTTGAAGAACAACAATTCATTTTATTTTATCAGCCGAAATTCACAGCAGATTTTAAAATTTGTGGCGTTGAAGCTTTAATTCGTTGGAAGCATCCAAGTCTAGGACTTCTAGCACCAAATATGTTTATTGAGGGTGCGGAGCAAACAGGTCTTATTATTAAAATGGGCTACTGGGCCCTTGAACAAGCGTGTATACAGATTCAAGCTTGGCAAAAAAAGAAATTGCCTTTCTGCCCGATCGCTGTAAATTTATCAGCTGTTCAATTTGAACATAAAGCGCTGGTAGATACATTAAGATGTTTAATCACGCAATACCAGATCGATCCAGCCCATTTAATTATTGAGATTACTGAATCGACAGCAATGCATCATATCGATGTCAGTATTCGTACTTTTGAGAGCCTGCGAAACCTGGGGATTGGGCTTGCGATTGATGATTTTGGAACAGGTCATTCAAGCTTCTTATATTTAAAGAATCTCCCGGTAGATGAACTTAAAATTGACCGTGAATTTATTCGAAATCTTTCACCCAATACTAAAGATGAAATTATCTTAGAAAGTATTATTGTATTGGCTAAACGTTTAGGTTTGGTGGTGACGGCTGAAGGCGTTGAAACTCAAAAACAAGCCGATATCTTAAAACGTCTAGGTTGTCAGCAATTACAAGGCTATTTATTGGGCATGCCATTACCTGTGGATCGTTTGGAAAGCACATTTAAGAACTATTAACTTCTGGTCAGTTTCTAATTCATCACATTCACATTCGGTATTGATCTGCTACAATATCGCCAATTTTTATTTTGATCTTTTTTGATCTTCTAAACTGCATGTCTGCAGTAGGTGTTATTCATGAGCTTTAAGCAAGAGTTAGCGGAGCAAGTTGCTCAGCGACGTACATTTGCCATTATTTCCCACCCCGATGCGGGTAAAACCACAATGACGGAAAAGTTATTGTTGTGGGGGCAAGCGATCCAAGTTGCAGGTATGGTAAAAAGCCGTAAATCTGACCGTGCTGCGACATCAGATTGGATGGAAATGGAAAAAGAGCGTGGTATCTCGATCACGACCTCTGTGATGCAGTTCCCTTATAAAGACAAAATGATCAACCTGCTCGATACACCAGGGCATGAAGATTTCTCTGAAGATACATATCGTACCCTTACAGCCGTAGACTCAGCGTTGATGGTGATTGATGGTGCTAAAGGTGTCGAAGATCGTACTATTAAGTTAATGGACGTGTGTCGTATGCGTGACACACCAATTATTTCATTCGTCAACAAAATGGACCGTGAAATCCGTGAGCCGCTTGAGCTCCTCGACGAAATCGAAAATGTCCTGAAAATTAAATGTGTACCGATTACTTGGCCAATGGGTACAGGTAAAGATTTCGCAGGTGTATTTAACCTGATCGAAGAAAAATTCTATGTCTATAAAGCAGGTTTTGGTTCAACCATTACAGATATCGAAATTCGTGACGGTTATGACCATGCTGACCTTCGTGAAAAAGTCGGTGAATTAGCTTGGGCTGCATTTGAAGAGTCACTAGAATTAGTTCAAATGGCAAATGAACCGCTTGATCGTGAAGAATTCTTAGCAGGGCGTCAAACTCCAGTATTGTTTGGTACAGCGTTGGGTAACTTTGGTGTAGACCATGTCTTAAATGCATTTAGTGAATATGCACCACCACCAAAAGCACATCCTACCCAAGACCGTAAAGTTGAAGCGACTGAAGAGGGTTTCTCTGGTTTTGTCTTTAAAATTCAAGCCAATATGGACCCTAAACACCGAGATCGTATTGCTTTCATGCGTATCTGTTCAGGCAAATATGAAAAAGGCTTGAAAATGAAGCATGTTCGTATTGGGAAAGATGTGCGTATTTCAGATGCATTAACCTTCTTGGCAGGTGATCGTCAGCATTTAGAAGAGGCATGGCCAGGCGACATTATTGGTTTACACAACCATGGTACGATTCAAATCGGCGATACTTTCACTTCGGGTGAAAACTTGCAATTCACAGGTATTCCTCACTTCGCTCCTGAAATGTTCCGTCGTGTTCGTTTAAAAGATCCTTTGAAATCGAAGCAACTTCAAAAAGGTTTAAAAGAGCTTTCAGAGGAAGGTGCAACTCAGGTATTTATGCCACAAAACAGTAATGATCTTATTGTAGGTGCTGTGGGTGTTCTTCAATTCGAAGTTGTTGCTTATCGTTTAAAAGAAGAATACAAAGTAGATTGTATTTACGAGCCTGTGAGCATTAACACTGTTCGTTGGGTTTCATGTCCAGATGAGAAAAAATTTAATGAATTTAAGAAAAAAGCACATGACCAACTTTCAGTTGATG
This sequence comes from Acinetobacter sp. 24-47-39, assembly GCF_056783825.1. Taxonomy (NCBI): domain Bacteria; kingdom Pseudomonadati; phylum Pseudomonadota; class Gammaproteobacteria; order Moraxellales; family Moraxellaceae; genus Acinetobacter; species Acinetobacter sp. 24-47-39. Next base: position 79,056 of record NZ_JBWYIP010000007.1, on the reverse strand, counting down.
GTGGTGGGCATTTAACGTACTTAGCACCTAGCCGTGTCAATTTACAATTAATGCAAGAGCGTTATCCTGATATTGTTTTCCGTAATACACGTGAACATTAATTTTGCTTGAAAATGTAAAACAGCTTCCTCGTGAAGCTGTTTTTGTATCAGAATAACCAATGCTTTAATTTTGGTTGATTCTTGTGATTACTCTAAACTTACAAAAAAAACGATTGCGTATTCTTCTTGCTACTTTAGTCATTGGGGTGGCATCTTGTGAAAAACAACCAGAGTCTACGGCACAAAAGTCAGCGCAGTCAGCCCAAGTTAAAAACGCTGATGTGCTACCATACTTAAATGATGACGCGTTTCAAGTTGAAATAAAGAGCGAAAATTGCACAAAATCGGTCTGCGAAAAAATTGAAATTTTAAGTCTAAAAACCGCGGATCAGTGGGTCAATCAACAGCTTAACAACCATTTGGCTTTTGTGATCCAAGATCAAATTAATGAAAAAGAAAAATTGAGTTTGGATCAATCCATAGAAACTTATATAAGTCGCTCTGAATCATGGATGAAGGAGTTTTCACTGAATCAGCCTTATGAGCTGGATATACTGACGCAAGTCGCCACCCAACGAAATCAATATGTGTTGATCCAATTCATCGTAAATACAAAACAAGCTGAAGTGATCGTTAAAGATCGTGGTTACTTTATGGTATTGGATCGAAAGCAGAAAAAAGTTTTACAGTTGCAGGATGTGATTCAAAAGAACCAAATTAATGACTTTGAAAGAATGCTTCAGGTGTCCTATCAAAAATGGTTAAAGGCCCAGACTAGTGAAGTGAGAAGTATCGCTCCAGTGAATCTCAGCTGGCAAAATCAGGAATGGTTCTTTGATGGTGAAGGGATTGGTGTTCATATTCGTGCGAACGAAATTGTCAAAGGTGGTGAGCAATTGGATATCTATTTGAATCATGCTCAAACCAAGCAAGTAGTTGTGCCGCAGATCGTTCAAAAGATGTTTTGAAATATTACAAATATTGTAATGTAGCATATACAATTGCAGTTAAACCCATACAAACGAAGCTTGAGCTATCAATTTCATCGGGTTAGGCTTAAATCAATGATAAATGACCGTTTCTCCTCAAGGTTGTGAGATGTTAAAAAATAAAATAGTTTGGACTGTATCTGTACTTACTGCCGCAATTACGCTGAGCGCATGTCAGCCAAAAGGGGACGGGCCTAAAGAGTCACCTGACACTCAAACTCAAGCAGCATCGGAAGTTCAGGTACTCGTGCTTCAGGGTGAAACTGAAAAAGTGCCTGTTCGGTTGGTAGAATGTGATGGTAAAAATTGTCCAGAAATTTCAATTGATCGATTGAGAACGAATCAATTTGTGTTAGATGGCTTAATTGATCAAGCGATTATCAAAAATTTACAAGAAACGCTAGAGTTGTTCGAACCTGAGCAGACGCTGTCTAAAGACAAAGATACTCAAGCCGCAAGTGAAGTTGTTGAATATAAAACTGCAGCGCAGTTACTTGCAGAGCAGATTCAACCCTATATTGATAACTTTGTGGGTTTAGATAAAGAGTTAAAGCACTTGGGGGTTGGACATCAAATTAGTTTGAGTATTAGTCCTAAAATTTTAAATTCACAAGGACCACTTGCAACCGTCGTATTGAATACGAGTAATTATTTAGGAGGTGCTCATGGATCTTCTTCACAAACTTACTTTAATTTTGATTTGAAACAGCAGAAACAAGTGTCACTGGATCAAATTTTAGTGAAAGACCAAAAGAATAAATTAAATCAATTGGCCCATGAAGAATTTAAAAAATGGGTCATAGATTCGCAGTTAGCAGATAACGTTGAAGAGTATGAAGAGGCTTGGAAATTTAAACTCACTGATAATTATTATTTGGGTAAGAAGGGTTTAATTCTTCAATACGGTGAATATGAAATTGGTCCTTATGTGGTGGGTTTGCCAAGACTCACGATTCCTTATGAAAAGCTACAGGGTGTGATTAAACCTGAAATGCTGGAAGCTATTCATCCTGCGGTTCAAGTTGCTGTACCTCAAGCTGTAGGTGAAGCAAAATAACATGTCCATGCCACGTTTGTTTGATACGCATACGCACTTTGATGTAGAAGATTTTGACTTCGATCGTGAGCAACTTGCGTATCAGGCGAAACAGAAGGGAGTGGATGCCCTTGTACTGATCGGGTTTCAACACCAACGCTTTCATACATTGATTGAAACACACCATTGGTTAAATGGTTTAGATCAGGCACCGAGGAGTTATCTCGCTCCAGGTCTACATCCTTTTTATATAGAACAACATCAGCCTCATCATCTAGACGATTTAAAAAAAATTCTTGAAGTACAACAATGCATCGCCGTTGGAGAAATTGGTTTAGATACTTTTCTCAAGCAACATAAGCAGTCGGAAGTTTTCGCTAAGCAACAGGATTTTTTTGCGCAACAACTCGATTTAGCTCAACAATTTAAGCTTCCTGTGCTGTTACATATTCGCAAATCTCATGCTGAAGTATTAAGACTGTTAAAAGCAAAGCAATTTGTTCAGGGGGGGATCGCCCACGCATTTAGTGGAGGGGTAGAAGAAGCAAAGGCATTTATTCAACTTGGATTTAAGTTAGGGGTCACGGGACAGATTACCAATCCCAATGCTAAAAAATTACACCAAATAGTTCAGTATGTTGGCATTGAACATCTGGTCATTGAAACAGACTGTCCTGATATGACGCCATTATGTTGTCAAGCTTCAACTGAACACCGTACCCGTAATACCCCACAGAATTTAATTTGTGTTTTAGATGGTTTGGCACATAGTCTAAATACGAGAATCGAAGACATTGCGCAACGTGTTTGGGAGAATAGTGTGTCTGCACTCAACCTAAAAAATGAACTGAAATTGTCGTGAGTTCAAAACTCTCTATTCCTCTGAAGTTTTGCTAAAATACGCCTTTTCCAAATAGTGTTAGAGCAATATGACTGACTTAGTTCATGATGATGAATATGAACGCCGTTTTACCGGTGTAGCCAAAATTTATGGTGAAGAAAATTTTCAGCATTATGAAAACAGTCATGTCATGGTGATTGGTATTGGCGGTGTTGGCTCTTGGGCTGTCGAAGCTTTGGCTAGAACAGGTTTGGGCGAGTTAACACTAGTTGATATGGATTCTGTTGCAGCGTCAAATATTAATCGTCAGTTACCTGCGATGACATCAACATTAGGTCATGAAAAAATTGAAGTGATGGCAGAGCGTTGTCGCCAAATTAATCCACGTATAAAAATCAATTTAATTGATGATTATCTAACGCCTGAAAATGTAACGGAGATTTTGAGTTCAAATCCAGATGTTGTGTTGGATTGCATTGATGATGTCAAAGCAAAACTCGCATTGATGCTACATTGTCGTTTCAATAAAGTCCCTTTGATTGTATCTGGTGGTGCTGGTGGTAAATTAGATCCACTCAAAATTCGGGTCGCAGATTTGTCAAAAACAGAATACGACCCGATGCTGGCAAAATTAAGAAGTCAGTTACGCTCAAAAGGTATCTGTAAAAAGCCGAAAGAGAAGTTCGGTATCACCTGTATTTATTCGGTGGATAATCCTTTTTCGAATGCTGATATTTGTGCGAGTGCTGGGTTAAGATGTGGTGGTTATGGTTCAGCCGTGGTGGTGACATCAAGTTTTGCAATGGTAGCAGTGGCTGAAGTGTTAAAACGATTAGATTCGATTCAAGCAAAACAAGCCTAAAAGTGATTATCAAAAAAAGGTCTCTATCAAGAGACCTTTTTAATGATGAAATTTGTTTATTCAGCATTGATTTTTAAGCTTTCTTGTTCAGCATGTCTTTGAATGGCTTGTTGCATACCGATTAAGGCATTTTCAATATCTTTTAATGTTTTCGCGTTACCCCCACTCAGGGCTTGTCGCCATTTTCGTGCACCAGGAAGGTTTTGAAATAAGCCTAAAATATGACGTGTAATCACTGAAAGTGGCGCACCATCAGCTAAACGTTTTGCAATATATGGCATCATTTCCTGCATGATCTCAAAACGATCAGGTGCTGACAAATTCCAAAATTGTCCTAGTTCAGCCAGTAGATAAGGATTGTGATAAGCCTCGCGACCAATCATGACACCATCCACATGTTGTAAGTGTTGTTGAGTTTCAGCAAATGTTTTGATCCCACCATTGATTTCGATCAATAGTTCTGGGCGATCTTGCTTTAAACGATAGACATCTTCATAACGTAAAGGCGGAATGTCTCGATTCTCTTTTGGTGACAAACCCTGTAGTAAAGCAATGCGTGCATGCACGATAAAATTTTGACATCCCGTTTTTGCAACGGTATCGACAAAATGCAGCATCTCCTCATACGATTGCATATCATCGATGCCGATTCGGTGTTTTACCGTGACGGGAATATCAACTGCATTTTGCATTTCAGCAATACATTCAGCAACCAGCTCAGGCTCAGCCATGAGGCAAGCACCAATTTTATTGTTTTGAACACGATCACTAGGGCAACCAACATTTAAATTGATTTCATCATAGCCCCAATCTTGAGCCATTTTAGAACAGGTTGCGAGGTCTTTAGGATTTGATCCACCAAGCTGTAACACAATAGGGTGTTCTTCTTTGCTGTAATCTAAATGACGGGCTGCATCGCCAAATAAAATTGCGCCTGTGGTCACCATCTCGGTGTACATGATGATATTTGGATTGAATAGACGTGCAAAAAAGCGGTAATCACGAGTCGTCCAATCCATCATGGGTGCGACGGAAATTCGAGGCTGTAAGGATTGGATATAAGACATGGTGAAACCTAGATTGAGTAAATCGTGAAAAGCTCGGCATCTTACCATAATTTAAAAAATGGTTCATTGAGGAAGGTGTTAAAGAATACTGCTTCTAAAGGTTAATGAATCTCTAATTTTTAAAGGCTTTGTTGCACAAAGATTTGAAAGGCAAAGCGCCCCTAATTGAGCCAAATTTAAGGCGTAACTTGGGTAAGTGGTCGACCTAATTCCGTAAATCTGTTGAGGACCGCTACACGTGCATGAACCTCATTGACTTGGCTATCAAAGCTCCTTGCACTTAGTTTATCTCCTAATAATTTGATGCATTGCATTTTAGTCTCAACCAAACTTCGGCGATGATAGCCTGACCATTTTTTCCATAGAGTCCTACCTAAACGATTAACTGTTTGAAGTAATTCATTTCGCTCTAGCGAGCTGCTCTTTGTATCTTTCCATGGTTTCGCATTTTTTCTAGGTGGAATCACCGCATGCGCTTGCCGATCTGCAATGGCCTGACGGCATTGCTTGGTGTCATAAGTTTTATCGGTATAAACAGAGTCAATCTGCTCATCTTGTGGAATCTGATCTGTAAATCACCAAGTACCTGTGAATCACTGATATTATTGGTTGTGAGCTGAATAGCTCGTATTTGAAGAGTTTCAGCATCTATAGCAATATGTAGCTTACGCCATTGGCGACGATATTCAGGTCCATGTTTCTTGCGTTTCCATTCGCCCTCACCTAGAAACTTCAAGCCTGTAGAGTCCATGAGTAGATGCAGCCCATAGCTACTTTTTTGGTAGCTGATTGCAATATCAATATACTTTTGTCTTCTACAAAGCGTACTGTAATCTGGCGCTGTCCAATTTAATCCGCAAAGTTTAATCAGACTTTGCACAAAGCCAGTGACCATACGTAAAGACAGATGAAATAAGGATTTAATCATTAAGCTGAATTGGATGGCTGCGTCGGAGTAGGTTTGATTTCGTCCTTGTTTGCCTTTTGATAGAGCATACCATTGCGTAGTAGGATCAAACCAAATGGCAATATTTCCGCGATTAATGAGTGCTCGGTTATATGCGGGCCAATTGGTTGTGCGGTAGATTATGTGTAGGCTTTTTCATTTGAAAATTATATGGCTGAAGAAGCCCTTAAGAATAGCTTTGTGAAACAAAGCCTAATGGAACTAAAACACATTATTTATTTGATAAGAATGGGAAATATACTGGGAAATGGTGTTATGAAAATATTTTTATCAGATGTACAACAAGTATTCAGCGGCTTATTGACCCATAAAATCAGTCGAGAGGAAGCTGAAGAGTGGGCAAGAATAAGGATGAATGCGCTTGACCATAATGAATTGTTTTTTGATCCTCCTACTGAAGAGGAGCTTCTATGGAAAGCAATAATTTATTTGAGTGGTGTAGCTTTAAAAATATCACCTGAGGAATATATGGAAGATGATGATGGTATCAAAGAGATGTTTAATACTTATTGGTCAAAGTGATGTGGCGTCATGTATTAAACTGGACGGTATATTTAGCCAGACTTTGAGGAAGTTTAATACACTGCTTTATCGAATAGATAAAGGATGTGTGGATATGGGCTATGAAGCCAAATGTGGGTTTTCAAAATGATGAGTGGTTTTAAAAACCCAGGAGACTTTTTACTCATTTTGACTTATTTTTTTATTTTTCAGGCTACATTGACTCTCTTTGGTTGGCAATTAAAAGAGAAAAGAGAAAAGATATTGAACTGGAATATTGTAATTGGCTCGCTTCCATTTGTACTCAGTATTGAATTGTTGTTTGATCACTATCAGAATTCATTTTTTGGGGAACTAACATTAATTCTCACTTATTTTTGTATATGTTTTGCTTTAAATACATTTTTTTGGATATTTAGTTTTTTATTTAAATTAATTCTACTTAAAATTAGATGGTATTTTTTTTCTTATATCAATGTTATAGGCGGTTGGATATTTTCAATATTAATTTAAATATTATCAGAAGCTTTGGCTTTGTTATATAAATTTTTTTATATGAATAAATCTTTATTATAGGAAATATAATTTTTTATTTTAATTGATTTGAATCAGGCGGTTATGAATTATTGTTTGAAACAAAGCCTCTTGGTTATTATATTTTTTTGCTTGGTATAAATATTAGGGTTCTTTCATAAATCATTTTTACTCAGTTCTAAATTATAAATCCCTGCGATTAAACTGAATCTTAATCCCAATCTTTTGCCACGGTTGCGATATCGCTCAGCAAGTATTTTGAAGGTCTTCAAAGTCCCAAATACATGCTCAATTCCAATTCTTCTTTTATTGATTTCTTAATTGTAAACTTTTAGCTCAGGTTCTAGTTTACAGTGCTTTTTTGCTTTTAATGGCAATAGACTATTTGGATACACCGTATAAATCCCTTGATAGCCTTTATCTGCAAGGATAAAAGACCCTTTAGGAATTTGATTCATGTTGCGTTTGAAAAGCTCGAAATCATGTACAGCACCACAACTCGTGCATAAACTCAGAACTTGCTGTGTTCTATAATGGATAAGGGCTCGTACTTTGAAAGTATGAGCTTTCTTCTTACCACTATAGCTTTTCTTCTGTTTTTTTAGGTCTTTGTATTGGAATTTCTGTAGCATCTACGATCACCACATTCCAGTCGATACCTTAGCCTTCAGGCAAACTCTTGGGTAAATTAAATAGATTGGACTTGATCAGGCAATCCTCTACGTGGAGGACGATTCTTGAAGCAGTAGGCTCTGACATACCATAACTTGTTGCGACATGAAACAATGTTCGATATTCACGCCAATAACTTAAGCACAGAAGGATTTGATCTTCTACACTTAACTTAGATGGTCTACCTTTAGCAGGTACAAGCATTTTTAGCTGTTCAGCCATTAAATCAAAGGTTGACCATGAGATGCATGTATATCGCTTAAAATGTGTTTCAGAAAGCTTCTTTGAGTCGATGTATTTCATTCGCAAATTATGTATGAATATTTAAAATTATTCGGTACAAATAATCAGTAAAGGATAGATCTTTTTTTGATTTATGAAAGAGATCTAATTTAAATTTTTCAATCATTGGTTTAAACAGTGTTCAAGTGAAGTCATATTTTATTAGTGATTTTATTTTAGGATTCTATTAGTTAACCCTTTTAAAATAAACTTAGCTGCTTGAGTTTGACTCTGGATAAAACCAGTATATTTTGGCAAATCATCAGCTACATCTTGCACACGACGATGGTAAAAAATATGCATATTTTCAGGGGGAACTTGCGAGAAGTCTTTTAAGTTCCATTTAGGAATAAATACCAACTGATCTAATATTCCAAATTCAATAGAAGGGGAATGACATTGTTTGCATATCCCACGACGGATATTGGGTGGTGATTTCAAACGTTTAAAATTAGTCTGTTCAATATTTAAATCACAAACATCTTGTTTCAAGAATACTAAAACATCTGAAAATGCCTTACTTGTATATTCTTGGCAAACTTGGCAGTGACAAATAAAATGTGCGATAGGGGCATGAGAAAAGCGAAAAGTATTTGCGCCACAAGAACAACTTGCTTCAACATTGAAAGGCATGTGATTTAAATTTGACATAAAACTTCCTTATTTAAGATCTATTCATAGATGAAATTAAAAATTTAAAGTTCGATTGAGTATCATGCAGGATGAATGAGGGAATCTGATGAAGTCTGAATCTTCTAGTTAAAATTCCATGAGCACTGATATCGTATAGAACCTAAAGAATATCTAAAGTGCACTGATATCAGATCCGATCTTTTTGGGGTCGACCAAAATTTTAGCGTGTTGTTCAGGATCACCTAAGGCCTGAAAAGCATCTTTAACTCCTGCAAGACCTACAACGCCCGTTATCAGAGGAGAACAATCAATTTGACCTTCAGCGATCATATGGAGCGCGTCTCTGAACTCCAGTGGCGTATAACCAATCACAAACTGGATTTCGATTTCTTTGTTTAAAGCCAAAGCGGGTTCGATGCTGTCGGATTGCATACATACACCCACACCGATAATTTTAGAAAATAATGGCGCACCGTTAATAATCTGTTGAAGGATGCCTGGTATCCCGACACATTCAAAAATCACAGGACGTTTGGGTAAAGTACCTAATTTGTCAGCCACACGCCACGCATGCCACCATGGAATATGCATAGACTGAATCTTTTCAAAAATACCGATTCCGTAGTTAATTGCTTCAGAAGCATCACCCAATAAACCGTATTCTTTCCAACTCTCAAAAGGCGAGGATTGTTTAGGATCAATGACGACATCTGCGCCACAAAGTTGAGCCAGCCGACGGCGATTTGGTGAAAAGTCACTGGCAATAATTTTTTTCACACCAATCGCTTTGAGCATTAAAATGACACCTAAGCCTACTGGACCACAACCAATAACAATTGCGGGTTCTGATTTCTTTATTCTGCTCCGACGTACTGCATGTAAAGCAACCGCCATTGGCTCGGTCATTGCCGCAAGATCGGGATGTAATCCATTTGGCACCGCAAACATGAGTTGAGATTGCACCAAGATTTGTTCGGCATAACCACCAGAAGCTTGAGGGGAAAGACCCGTTGCTTGATAACCCCACTGATCAACTTTCAAGAGTGGCATCGCACAAACTAAGGTATCTGTTTTAAATTTTTTTCTAGTTTTAGGACCATAATCTAGAACACGACCGCAAAATTCATGCCCCATGACAAAACGGTCTGTTGACTTTGCAACACCTTTTAGACCCACTTTAGCCGTAAGTTCATGCATATGGTCACAACTATGTTGCATATGTAAATCACTGCCACAAATACCACATCGCACAACTTCTAATAAAGTTTGTCCTTGTGATGGTGTTAGATGGCTGACATCTTCAAGTGTTAATTCATTTTGATGACATACAACAGCTTTCATTCTTGTCCACGAATATTTTTTATAATGATAGTGAACAGTGTGTGTGATTACGCACAAGAGATACACAGCTTTAGAGGACTGAATGATGACTGCAGAGGTTAAATTGTTGAAAAAGCCTCCATTTATAGAGGCTTAACATGGAATTTTATGAGTTAACTGAGTTGGGTTCGATGATAACGTTGATCCACTAGCGTGAATAGTGCAGTACAACTGACCAGGATTAATCCTACGATACACGCCATTGCCCATCCACCATGATCCCAAGCATAAATTCCTAGCGCGGAACCACTTGCGCCACCAATAAAATAGCTGGTCATATAAAGTGAATTTACACGAGATTTAGCATCCGGTCTTAAATTAAAAATCACATTCTGGTTGCTACTATGCACCAATGCTAGCCCGAGATTCATCAGTCCAAAACCTATGATATAGCAACTTAAATAGAATGCACCTAAATAAAGGAATATCCATGCGCTACCTAGGATTAAAATGCCAAACCAAGTGATTTGTTTGACGTAACCACGATCGGCGATCTTACCAATTTTCTTGGTGGACAAGGCGCCAAATACGCCAACCAAAGTGACTAAACCCACCATGACATCTTCAAGAGAAAAAGAGGATTTAAGTAAAATAGAAATGGTGGAGAAGAGGATGCTCATCGTTGCAAATGCAAAGGCACCAATGATAGAGCGATAGATTAAACGAGGCTCTTCTTTAAGTAGCAGTCCCATCGATTTAAACACAGCAAAATAACTAATTTTAGAGCTAGGAATATAAGGCAGACGGATATTGAGTACCACAGCGACCATTAACATCAAAATTCCACTGACAATATAAATGAGCTGCCAATTAAATAGGTTGGATAACAAGCCAGCTAAACTGGTCGAAATCAAAATACCCACCAATAATCCGCTCATCAGTAACCCGACGACTTCGCCTGTTCGTTCTGGTCGAACCGCCATCGTGGCAAACGGAATTAAAATTTGTGCTGCAACTGAGAAAAGCCCAGTGATAATTGTGCCAGCCCATAACATATAAAGGTTGAGCGAAAAAGCACAAATAAATAATCCCACTGCTGCAAAGAACATTAAAAATGGGATTAATTTCGTTTTATTGAGAATATCACCAAGTGGTACGATAAAAAGCAGTCCGACAGCATAAGAGACTTGAGCCAAAGTAACAGTTAATGCCACATCTGTTGCAGGGGCATTAAAGTAAAGTTGAACAGAGTGAATTAAGGGCTGCGAATAATAATTAGCACCTGCACAAATACCACAAGCAATGGCCATCAACCAAAGTAAAGCAGTGTCATTCGTGATGTCTTTTTTATTTAAATCGTCAAGATCGTTATACATGAATAAATGGCTCAGTGGATGAGGAGCAGTAAGCTGTGGCTTCGATTTCGATTTGCATGGCGTCTAATGCCAAGCGAGACACAGGGATTAGTGTGCATGCTGGGAAATTTTGATCTTTCCATATTGTATTCATTTTCAGATTTAACAGGTGATGTTTTTGTTGGTCAAAATTGACAATCAAAACGCGTAGAACAGCAATGTTATAAAAGTCGATATGTGCATAACTGAGAGCGATTTTGAGATTTTCGAAGACTTGGTTGAGTTGTTCTGAATAATCAGTGGAATAATGTCCTTCGGCATTTTCACCACCTTGACCTGATATATGAACGACTGTGCTGAAGTGTTTGACCTCACAGATGTGGCTATATCCAAATTGCCTTGAAGAATAAAGCTGAGGTGGGTTTTTAGTGGTTAAACTAAATGGTGGCTTATTTGGTTTTGTCATTCTATCTTCTCTGGATTAAGCTTAGAAAAGAATTATGAAAGCTCAACTTAACTTGAGGTCAAGAGCATGGAAGAACAAAAATTACAACAGTGGCTCAGTATAGGCGCGTTAGCTGCTCGAAGTGGTGTATCGGTCGCAGCACTCAGATTTTATGAAGACAAAGCACTTATTTGGAGTGTGCGGACGGAAGGAAATCAACGGCGATATCCTCGATATATGCTGAGAAGGATTGCCATCATCAAAGTGGCACAGCAGGTTGGGATTTCACTCTCTGAAGTGAAGCAAGCATTTAACATACTCCCTAAGAATAAAACCGCGACTAAATCAGATTGGACCGCATTATCGAGTGCATGGCAAAAAATTTTAGATCAGAAAATTTTAAATATGCTTCAACTTCGTCAACAACTGGATTGGTGCATTGGTTGTGGGTGCTTATCTTTAACTGAATGCCCCCTAAGAAATGAAAATGATCAAATGGGGTCTACATCGTCGGGTTCCCACTTTGTTCCACTCGACATTAAATTTGACGATGATCAAGGGAAAATAGAAATTCACTATGAAGACTAAGCTTGATCGTGAAGCGTTATTTTGAAATTTGAACTGTGAGGTTAATGTTGTCTTTATTTCAGTTTAGTTTTGGAAAGCGTAATCATCATCACGCCCAATATATTCAGCGCACAACCAAACCATTGAATCATATTCATTGATTCCCCTAAAAAGATAGTTGCCAATATAATGGTCAGAATTGGTCCGAGTGAACCAATCATGGCTGTTTGAGAGGCACCTAAACGAGCAATACTTTGCGCAATGAGAATAGTTGGAATCACCGTTACCCCAATGCCTAATGCAACACCATATCCGATTACTTCCATGGGTTGTTCAAGGATATTGGATACAGGGCTTGGCTGAGCAATAAAATAGTGAAGAATCGTCCCTAAGCAGGCGATAGACATCGCTAAGCCCGTAAAATTCCACGATCCAAATTTTTGAATTAATTTTGGAGTCATCAATAGATAACTCGCAAAGCAAATCGCGCTTGCGAAAACTAAACTCACACCTAGCCAAAAATTACTTTCATGAGGCACATTGCTTTGTTCTTGGAGCATCACCATAAGCGTGCCGCCATAACTTAGTCCAATTGCAAAAATAGTCTTCAGTGAAAGAGGATGCTTGAAAATTACACTTGATGCAATTACTGTCATGGTGGGATATAGAAATAGGATAATACGCTCCAAAGAGGCACTGATGTACATCAGACTCATAAAATCGAGCCAACTTGAAAAATAATATCCAATTAAACCAGCAACGAGGAGTAGGGCCCAATCCTGCGCTGAAAATCCACGATTACGGTGTCGGTTCAACCAACAAATAAAAAGAAAAACGGGTAAGGCACTGAGCATTCTTAAGGCAACCAGCAATGTTGCATCAACATCTTCAGAAACTGCATAAGCTTGTTTGATTAAGATCGCTTTACTACTAAACAAGAATGCTGCCAACAGCGCACATAAACTCCCTAACTGAGTGGGAGTCAGCTTAAGTACCATAAATGTTAAAATCAATTTTAAATAATGAAAGTATAAGCCAATCTTCATTTTAAGCTCTAAAATTCAATCTCTAATTTTCGCTTAATCACCTACCTAGCGACATAAGGAGTTTTGATTTTTTGTTTAAATGCATCATTGTGGTGCGTAATATGAAAAAAACAGTGGTCTATCAACCCAAAAAATACATCAAAAAAATATTTCAATTTTTTTTTGCACGGTTTGTAAGCATTCTTTTCAAGAATCTGTCATCTTGTATTTCATCTTTAAGCCAAAATCTAAGCCCAATGTGTAAACCTAGATTTATCTAAATTTTGTCTTATTTATAATTTTTAAGAATGTCGTGAGAATTTGAATCGATTAGTCTGATTTTTTGTCAATTCGGCAAATTGAGATTTATGAGAATGAAAGAAGCAACTAAAAATGTGACATGCACGGCGCTTTAACACAATCAAAAGGGATAAAAAGAAAGCTAAAAAATGTCAGAATGATCAAAGCTTAATAAAGTCAAGCTCCCTATACTGACGATAAATTAGAAAAAAGTTTCTTTTTTGTTAAAAAATGGATCGAAAATTAAACGAATCTGGAACTATTTTTTATGAAAATGATAGATCAAATACCATGAAATTTTGTGATGATTGTGAATCATGAGTTCAAAATGAGGGTATTTATTAAATAAATATTGGGTGGTAATTTAAAAAAGTTCAATTAGAATTCAAAAAATTCACATGAATACATCCAGGGGTATATCGCAGGAATGCGATATCTACTTTAAGAAAAATTAGCTTGAGGAATGCTCATGCAGATCGGAATCCCTACCGAAACTGTAGTTGGTGAAAGTCGTGTAGCTGCGACACCAGAAACAGTAAAGAAGTTAATTGGTGCTGGTCACAGTGTCGTTATCCAACGTAATGCAGGTGTTAAAGCTGCTTATATTGATAGTGCCTATGAACAGGTTGGTGCAAAAATTGTTGATGATGCTTATACCGGCAGTCAATTGGTTTTAAAAGTTCGCGCACCTAAAGGCGAAGAAATACAAAAATTAGCCCCAAACACCACAGTGGTTGCGATGTTTGATCCGTACCGTAATATGGAACTTGATCAATTCGCTGCTCAGCAAGTGTCTGCATTTGCACTTGAGTTATTACCACGTACGTTATCTCGTGCCCAAAATATGGACGTGTTGTCATCACAAGCAAACTTGGCAGGTTATAAATCTGTGCTTCTTGCGGCGGCAGAGTACCAACGTATGTTCCCAATGTTAATGACAGCGGCAGGTACGGTTAAACCAGCTCGTGTAGTCATCATGGGTGTTGGTGTAGCAGGCTTACAAGCGATTGCAACAGCCAAACGTTTAGGTGCTATTGTTGAAGCGACAGACTTACGTCCGACAGCCAAAGATCAAGTTGAATCTTTAGGCGGTAAATGGTTGGACGTACCAATGTCAGCAGAAGAACAAGCGCGTGCTGATGAAGCTGCTAAAAATGGTTATGGTTGGATGCCTGGTGAACAATATATTAAAGACCAAGCTGCAATTGTAGACAAAGCGGTATCGAATGCTGACATCGTGATCACGACGGCTCTTTTACCAGGTCGTGATGCACCGCGCTTAATTAAAGCTGAAACAGTTGCCAAAATGAAACCAGGTTCAGTCATCCTCGATATGGCAGTTGAAACTGGTGGAAACGTTGAAGGTTCAAAATGCGGCGAAACTGTTGTGACTGATAATGGCGTGAAAATTTTGGGTGTCCCAAATATTCCAGCGACCGTTTCTACAGAAGCTTCAGCGCTATATGCACGTAACGTTTATAACTTTGTTGAAACGCTTTTTGATCAAGATAAAAACTACAGTATCAATCAAGAAGACGAAATCCAAAAAGCATTGCTTGTCACTCATGGTGGTCAAGTGCTGTTGAAGCGTGGTTAAGGAGACTGATCATGGTTGAAACTATTACAATTTTTGTCCTCGCAATCTTCGTAGGTTATTACGTTGTTTGGGGAGTGACACCTGCGCTTCACACGCCTCTGATGGCCGTAACGAATGCATTGTCTTCAATTATTATTGTCGGCGCGATGATCCAAACTGTTGGTCTACCTGTTATGGGTGTTGAGGGGGCTGTTGATTTTCAAACCATCAATGTGGTGAGTGTATTAGGTGCGATCGCTGTTTTCTTAGCAAGCATTAATATTTTCGGTGGCTTCGCTGTAACCGCTCGTATGCTTGAAATGTTTAAGCCAAAGCAAAAGAAAAAAGAGGGTTAATACATGGAATTTATTCGTGAGTATGCGGATTGGTTTTACCTAATCGGTGCCGTTCTTTTTATCTTAACTTTGCGTGGCTTGTCTGGTCCTAAGACAGCAATTGCAGGTAACCGTTACGGTATGATTGCAATGGCAATCGCCGTGTTAACAACTTTCTTTGTTGCTGATAATCCTGTGGTATGGATGATTGTCGGTGCAATGGTATTGGGTGCGATTGTTGGTATTGCTCGAGCTCGTACAGTGCCTATGACACAAATGCCAGAAACAGTTGCTCTCATGCACTCACTCGTGGGTCTTGCTGCAGTGTTGATTGCGATCGCTGCAATTATTCACAACAACAAGCTCGTCGAGCTTGGGCCAGACTTACTGGCTGCAAATGGTGTGAACTTCCATGAAATGAGTCGCGTACATTTATTCGAATTATTCGTAGGATGTTTCGTTGGTGCCATTACATTCACTGCATCGGTATTTGCTTATGGTAAATTGGCGGCAAAGAAATGGGCAAAAACGATTTCAGGTGCATGGGTTAAACCTGTTCAAGCTTTGATTTTTATTGCGATGCTAGCAGCAGGGATTCACTTTTTCTTGACGGGTAACATGACCTCTTTCTGGGCAATGACAGCACTTGCTTTAGCCTTTGGTTGGGTATGGATTGCACCTGTTGGTGGTGGTGATATGCCAGTTGTGGTGTCTTTGCTTAACTCATTCTCTGGATGGGCGGCAGCAGGGATTGGTTTCACGCTTGAAAACAACATGTTAATTGTTGCAGGTTCGCTTGTAGGTTCATCAGGTGCAATTCTGTCTTACATTATGTGTAAAGCAATGAACCGTTCAATCATCAACGTATTGTTTGGTGGTGCAATGGGTGGTGCTGCAGCACCGACAGCAGCAGCTGGTGCAGCAGTTCAACGCAACTACCGTTCTGGTTCTGCTGATGATGCTGGCTTCTTAATGTCAAATGCAGACAGTGTTGTTATTGTACCGGGTTATGGTATGGCGCAAGGTCGTGCTCAAAATGCGGTGAAAGAGCTTGCAAATTTATTGAAAGAGCAAGGTGTAACAGTACGTTTTGCGATTCACCCAGTGGCTGGTCGTATGCCTGGTCACATGAACGTTCTTTTAGCTGAAGCAGATGTTCCGTACGAAGACATCTTAGAGATGGATGAGATTAACTCAGACTTCCCAGCAACAGATGTGGTATTGGTCATCGGTGCGAATGACGTCGTTAACCCTGCAGCGAAAGATGATCCAAACTCACCAATTTATGGTATGCCTATTCTTGAAGCACATAAAGCTCGTACCATTATGGTGATCAAGCGCTCTATGGCGACAGGTTATGCGGGTCTTGATAATGACTTGTTCTATAACGACAAAACAATGATGATCTTTGGTGATGCGAAGAAAGTTGTTGAAGATATGACGAAAGCCATCAACGGTACAGGTCACTAATTCATAGCTTGTTTTTAAAAAACCACCTTCGGGTGGTTTTTTTATTTTTCATGTGTAGGTTTTCGCCACATTCCCCAAATTTCAGGTGCATCGTAGGGCAGATCGCGAAGGTGAAAGATCACTTCAAATCCATAATGACGATAGAGTCCAACATTGCTTGGTGTTGCAGTTTCTAAATAACATGGGATACCGTGTTGATCGCTCTTTGTGAGAATAGGTGTTAAGACTTTGCTGGCTAAGCCTTGTCCTTGGTGATCAGGACTTACACCTATGAGTTGTAAATAATAATGCGCCTCACTGGGATGATGTTTCTGCACCAGATTAATGATGTGAATAAATTTCACCAGTTGTCTTAAACCGATAATCTTCGTTAATTGAGGGAGGAGTTTAACCTGCTGAATGAGGTTTAAATCCCACTGATTTGGCGGAATCCAAAGTGCAGCAACTGAGCGATCGGGATTGGTATAGACTTCATTATATGGTTGAGCGATATCTTTCAATTGGATACTAAAAAATTGCTCAAGTTTTGCATGTTTTTGTTGGAAGCTCAGTTTTTCAGCTTGGATCGCCCAGTTGCAAAACTCTTCGTTCCAAAAGGATTGCATTAATGTTTCGACTAATGCATCGTGATCTGCTCTTGTGGCTTTTATCATGGTCATATCAAGGTAAACCAAATCAGTGATTGTGTTTTTGTTGGCTTTATTGTTATTAATATAAAATGCAAAGTATAAAAAAGCGACCCAGAAGGTCGCTTTAATATGTTTATGCTACAGACTCTGTAGTTGAAGCATTACGCCATAAGTTTTCTAAATCATAAAACTTACGTGCTGTAGGTAACATGAGATGTACTACAACAGTGCCAAGATCAACAAGGATCCATTCTGCATCGCTTTCACCTTCAATACCGATAGGGCGAAAACCTGCTTTACGTGCTTCATCAGCGACGTTGTTTGCAAGCGCTTTCACGTGACGTGTAGAAGTACCTGAAGCAATGACAATTGCATCTGCAACATTGCTCACTTCGCTAACATCAATCGTTGTGATTTCTTTTGCTTTAACGTCAAGCAATGCTTCTTGAACAACTTTTAAGCAAGCTTGAACGTCTTGTTTTGGAGAATTCAAAGAGAGTTCGTGAGAATTAGAAGCGCCGGGCGATGGTTCTAAATTCATGAGAAGTGTATTTTCCTGACTATAACTCATCTTTCACTATAGCGCTTTCTGCTTGAAAATTCAAACTTTGAACAAATTTCATACCACAATATGATGATATTAAAGAAGTTTATTTTTCCATGTGAAAGAATTTGTTGAATGAGATTGGGGGCGATATTCGGCTGCGACAAATCCTTCATACATGCTATTTGCAATGCATTCAAAAATAGTGGAATAGTCAATTGTCCCTGTGAGTGGTTCATGTCGACCTGGTACATCTGCAAATTGTATATGCCCAATGTGTTGCATATTTTCTTTGAGTGACAGAATCAGGTCTTCTTGCATTCTAGCCATATGATAGCAATCGAATTGCATTTTTAAAGCTGGATGATTGACGTCTTTCAGTAATTCTTTGGCTTGATGCATTGTTTGAATCATGAAATTTGGCATATCAAAGCCATTAATCATCTCAAAAACGGGTTGAATCCCATGCGCTGTGAAGATCTCGCTGACATATTTAAGATTTGAGACTAAGGTTTCATAGCAGATCTGATATTCAACATTATTTGGTTGCTTGCCAGCCAAAATATTCACTCGAGGAACATTGAGTGAACATGCGTATTCAATCGCAAGGTCAACAGCTTGTTTAAATTCATCAGTTTTACTTGGGATGCTCGCTAATCCGCATCCGCCTTGCATTAAATCTCCGGCAGGAACGTTGATGAGACACAAGCTAAGTTGATGTTCATTAAGTTCATGCTGAATTTGCTTAACACTCAGCTCATATGGAAATTGAATTTCTACATGTTGGAACCCATATTCAGCAGCCAGCGCAAAGCGTTCAATGAGTGGAACTTCTGTAAAGATCATCGATAAATTGACAGCGAGCTTCATATTGAATGCAACCTATTTATTGTTTTGTTCAACTTGCAGAATGACTGAGGCAAGGTCTGATTCAGAAAAGCCGTTGGATTGATGCGCTTTCAATTGTTCTAAGGCTTGTTGAGCGACAGGAATATTAAGGTCAAATTGTCGAGCCAAACTCAAGGCGTTATTTAAATCTTTAGACAGCGTCTGAACTTTCCATTGCACAGGCTCAAACTCATGCGTTGCCATACGTGGTGTTAAAATTTGAAAAGGTTTAGAGTCGGCGAATCCACCTGCTAAGGCGGGTGCAAGCAGTTGAGTATCAACACCCGCCTGATCTGCTAAAGCAACAGCTTCTGCGATGAGTGTGCTATTTGCAGCAACGATGAGTTGATTACAAATTTTGGTGGCTTGTCCTGTCCCAGTTCCACCCATACAGGTTACACGTTGTGAAAGAACTTGATAGATTGGTTGTAAAGATCCGATGATGCTCGATGGTCCGCCAGCAAAAATAACTAAACTGCCATTTTCGGCACCAGCTGTTCCGCCTGACACAGGAGAATCTATCCAATGCGCTGATTTCGCAGCGGCACGTTGTGCAAGATTTTTAGTTTTATCCACAGATAGACTCGAGAAGTCCACAATAATCTGCTCGGGTTGAATCAGTGATTCAATTTGAGAAAAAACAGCCTCTACCGCATTGTCATCGGCTAAACAAGTTAAGATCAGATCAAATTGTGCTATCTCAGAGAGTTGAAGGGGATGTGCCCCAAGCTGGATTAACGGCTCACATGCGCTGGGGCTTCGGTTCCAAACAGCAGTGTAAAACCCAGCCTGTATCAATCGAGTCGCCATTCTGCTACCCATTAAACCCATACCTAAGAACGCGATTTTAGTTTGACCGTTAATCATTGTTGAAGCTAATCCCTGATCTAAGTTTTGAAAACCAATTTATTTAAATTGACGTGGTAAAAATTCCAAATCTGGATTTTTATCTTTTTTACGCGCAATTTGACTGTTTTTGCCAAGGAGTAATTTGAGTTGCCAAATTTTCTCAAGACGAAGTGATTTTTTTGGTGCGTGTTCCATCGCATCTAAGACCTGTTTGACTGCGGCTAAGGCATCAGGTGAGCGCTGCAACATTTCGTCGGCAAGCTGTTGAGCTTTTTGCATCGGCGCGTCATCAACATGTGTGATCAATCCAATTTCTTTGGCATATTGACCATCAAATACACGTGCTGTTAATGATAATTCTTTGGCTAGGTCGACTCCAATAATACCTTTGATTGAGCGCGTTAACCCCATATCTGGAACTAAGCCCCAACGGGTTTCCATAATCGACATTTGGGTGTTGGGGTGAGCAATTCGAATATCAGCCGCTAAAGCCAATTGCATACCTGCACCGAAGCAATACCCTTCAATAGCTGCAATGACTGGAACAGGGAGCTCTTGCCAGATTAAAAAAGCTTTTTGAAATAGACTTTGACCAGGCTTGATAAGTTCCCATGCGGCATAAGCACGATTTTGTGGATTATTCAGGTCCGTTAAATCAATACCTGCACTAAATACGTTGGCTTCACCAGTGAGAATGACACAGCGGATAGTACGATCAGATTTAATTTTTTTTGCGACTTGCACCAACTCTTTCAAAAGTTGAAAGCTCATCGCGTTACGTTTGTCGGGACGGTTCAGAAAAACCGTCACAATTCCATTATTTTTTTCTACACGTATTACAGCCATTATTGTGACTCGAGTTTATTGTTCCTTGTTTTAAGCATAACATGTCCAAAATAGACTGTCGTGACACTAGAGTCATCACGTATTGCCTAAGACAGGGTGTTGATCGTCTATTAATGATTCAGAATAGACTCGGCTGCTTCTTTTACTTGTCCAATCGCATGTTTTAATTCATCCAACAGTTTCATCACATTTTCAATAAATTGCTCATCTGCTTTTCTACGCTCTTTACGCAGCGTTGAAACGAACTGTTCAAATTCACCTGTGATGCTTTGTAAATTCGGAGTGCCGACGTAGCGTGTTGCCCCATATAAACGGTGTAATACATGTTCGAGCTGCGGATAATCTTCAAGTTCGATGAGTTGTTCTATTTCAGCAAGTTCATTCGGGAAGCTGTCCACCAACATCTTCAATAAATCTTGTGCTAAATCTTCTTTATTCGCTGCCAATTGAACGCACTGTTTCCAATCTAAAACCTGATGATCTAAGGTTTCGATACGTAAAGTTTTTTCTTGGGATTTAATTGGATGAATAAACTTATCACTGCTCCAATGCGTCAGAATCTGAATAATCTGATCCATTTGGATTGGTTTGGTGACATAGTCATCCATGCCGACTTTAAGTAATTTTTGTTTCTCATCTGCTAAAGCATGTGCTGTGAGTGCAATGATTGGTGTGTGACGTCCCTCGATGGTGGATTCTAACGATCTGATCGCACGAGTCGTATCGATGCCAGACATCACTGGCATTTGAATGTCCATAAATATCAGATCAAACGGCTTTTCATCATTTTGAATCTGTTGTTGTAAAATTTGTAGTGCCTCTTGTCCACTTTGCGCTTTAGTTGTTTGAACATTAATTTCGCCGAGCAAAGCTTCTAAAACGATTAAGTTTGGTAGATGATCGTCTACTGCAAGTACATGTAAATTAAGGGCTTTAAAGTTATCATGAGGTTCTACTTCAAATATTGGCTGATTTTCCAAAAGCTGAATTAATGATGAACGGCTCAGAGGTTGATACAGTGGTCTCGCTTTGTATTCATTCAACATGTTGAGGTCGAGCGCCATCTGATAGCCATATACGGCTAAGTGACCTTGATAACGTCCGCGAATCTCTTTTAATAAAGCCTCTGGATCACCACTGTGATCTACAATCAACCACGTATTTTCAGGTTGATGTGTCAAACCGTTTAGACGGCTGAATAAATCTAGAATGGATTGAGCTTCTGTGTGTTCAACACCGTAATTTTCTAAATAATGACGTAAAACATTCGCAGTTGCAGGGTGGGCTAAATAGGAGATGACACGCATGTCATGGAATTGCGGATGAATAATTTCATATTCATCAACCGCAAATTTCGCAGTAAACCAGAATGTTGAACCCTTTTCAGTTGGGGCGCGTTCTTGGTTATCTTCAAAGCCAATTTGGCCATGCATCAGATTAACCAATTGTTTTGAGATTGCTAACCCTAAACCTGTGCCACCAAATTGACGAGTAACGGAAGCATCGCCTTGAGAAAATGATTCAAATAACCGTTTACGATCTGTACCACTTAATCCAATACCACTATCTTGAACACTGAAATGCAATAGGCAATGTTCTAGATCGTCATGCTCCATGCGAACACGTACAATAATTTCACCATCAGGAGTGAATTTGATGGCATTTGAAATCAGGTTAGTCAAAATCTGTTTACAACGTAAAGCATCGCCAATCACATACTTTGGAATGTTATCGGCATAGTAGAAGGCCATATCGATATTTTTTTGGGCGGCTAATGGCGACAACATGTCCATAACATCGAAGATCGCTTCTTCTAAATCAAATGATGCGGTTTCTAATTCAAGTTTACCGGCATCAATTTTTGAAAAGTCTAAGACATCATTGATCAGTGCTAAAAGATGTGCTGATGATTTGCGAATCGTTTGCAAATACAGGCTTTGATCATTGCTGAGATTCTCTTGGCGCAATAACAAGTGAATAAAACCATCGATACTATTCAGCGGGGTACGCAACTCATGACTGATATTGGCAAGAAAAACAGATTTTGCCTGATTGGATGAGATGGCCTGATCGCGTGCTTGTTTATAAGTAATATTTTGCACTTCAAGTGTATCAAGCGTACGTCTTAAATCGTCTTCGGTCTGCTCGGTATGTTCCTTCAGCTCTAAAAAGCTGAAATGTAGACGCTTCACGACATTCGCAATATCACGTTGGAGTAACCTTAACTCGCCAGTACTATTGATGACCATGTGTTGGTCGAGTGTGTCTGCATTGAGTCGCTGTAATTGCATACGTATTTCGTACATAGGTGCAATCCAACGTCGTGAATAAAAGTTCAAGCACAGTAATAATAGTAAAAGTGTCAACAAACCCGTCGTGATCAGTACAATGAAAACACGATATTGAGAAATGGCTAGAGGTTGATTATCTAGCTCGATAACAAGCCATTTTTTACTTTGATCAGGCGTATTTAATGCTAAGCCATAAATATGATTATGTTGATCTTTAATCGGACCAAATGTTTGTACATTGGTCGGGAAGCTAGGCCAAGGTTTTTCATTGCGATAGCCTAACCCAAAATAAGGTTTTTGTTGTTGGTCTAGGACTGCGACACTGAGTAAATACTTTTCATTAAACATCTTTTGTAAGATGCTTTTAGCGCGGTCTTGTTGCGCTTGTGAGGGGTTTTTTTCAAGCGCAATAAGTAGGTTTTCTGTCGTGTATTTATAACGACTTAAAATTGCATTTGCGGCAAAGCGTTGTTCTGATTTTGCGGAATTAGACGTTTCTGTGAGCACCAGTGCAGAGCCGACGCTTGCCAGTACCGCAATGGGTACAAAAATGAGGGCAATCAATTGCCCATAAGCATGGTTTAGTTTTAAGCGATTGAAGATTTTTTTATTCAAATTCGACATGTGCAGAGTGACTCATTCCCCATGTTGGGCATATTAGCACGCTTTAAAAAAATGATGGTGCTTTAATCACCCTCATTAAAAAGCCTTTGAAATTGATGCAGTGAGATACTTTTTTTCATACAATACCTGCACCTCAATATGGGTGCAAATAATGAGTAATACACAAGTAGATTTTCAATCAGACGATTTTTTATTAGACCACTATGTGGGTAAAACCCCATTGGTTAGGTTACAGCGTCTGGCAAGTCATACTCAAGCGACTGTATTGGCAAAACTGGAAGGGAATAATCCAGCGGGCTCTGTTAAAGATCGCCCAGCATATAACATGATCATGCAAGCTGAAAAACGTGGTGACATTAAGCCAGGTGATACGCTGATCGAAGCGACTAGCGGTAACACAGGTATTGCATTAGCCATGGTAGCGGCAATGCGTGGCTATAAAATGAAATTGATTATGCCTGCAAGTTCTAGCCAAGAACGCAAAGATGCAATGCGTGCGTATGGTGCTGAGCTTATTGAATCCGAGAATATGGAAGAAGCTCGTGATATCGCATTGCAAATGGAAAAAGATGGTCTAGGTTTGGTGCTCAATCAGTTTGGTAATCCAGACAATGTCCAAGCACACTATTTGACAACTGGTCCAGAAATTTGGCAACAAACTGGCGGTAAAATTACGCATTTTGTTAGTTCGATGGGAACAACGGGAACCATCATGGGGATTTCAAAATACCTCAAAGAACAAAATCCAGATATTCAAATTATTGGTCTACAGCCATCTGAAGGGTCGAATATTGCAGGTATTCGCCGTTGGCCTCAAGAATATTTACCGACGATTTTTGATGCTTCTCGTGTTGATCAAATTATGGATATTCCACAAATTGAAGCTGAAAAAATGGCTCGTCAATTGGCACGTAAGGAAGGAGTTAGTGCTGGTACTTCTTCTGGTGGTGCAGTTTGGGCGTCAATAAAAATCGCTGAACAACATCCTGGTGCTGTGATTGCATGTATCGTGTGTGATCGTGGTGATCGTTATCTCTCTACGGGTTTATTCTCTGTAGAAGATGAACAATAAATTCGAGTAAATCTATATGCGCTTACCTGTTTTAGTGTTTGATATTGAAACATTGACCGATCTTAAATCAGGAGCGCATCTATATGGCTTAGATTTACCAGAAGATAGTATTGAACAAGCGCTGAGTAAGTTAAGACGTCAAGAAGCGGGCACTGACTTTCAGCGACTTGCTTTACATGAAATTGTCTGTATTTCAGGACTATGGATTGATGAAAAGGCGGGAATGAAATTATTTTCATTCAGTCGTGAACATTATTCAGAACCTGAAATTTTACAAAAATTTCTATCAATTTTTGATAAACGTAATCCGACTTTAGTCAGTTGGAATGGCTCCCAATTTGATCTGCCTGTTATTATGTATAGAGCAATGTATCATGGGTTGTCTGCGCCAAGTCTGTTTGATCAAGGCGAAATTGATACACAAAAGCGCTATAATAACTACCAGAATCGTTACCATCATCGTCATATTGATTTGATGGATTTTATGGCAATGTTTAATGCGCGTCACTTCCAAAAACTGGATGATGTCGCCTATATGCTCGGTTACCCGGGTAAGCGCGGAACACCAGGTTATTTTATCCCTGAATATGTTCGTAACAATAATTGGATAGAATTAACCAGTTATTGTGAAGGGGATGTTTTAAACACATGGTTAGTCTATCTGCGCTATGTATTGTTAAAAGGACAGATTTTGCCTGAAGATCATCGTCTCTGGATTCAAGCGACGATTCATTATCTTCAAGGTCAACCACAGCAAACAGAATTTTTGCGTATTTGGCAAGAAACTGCTGAAAAAACTGACTTCACCGCTTCGGATTTTAAATCAACTCAACATTAGGTTATCTCTTTGAAACAACGTGCCGCACATCGCTCATCTCAACTTCCTCGTTATACATTTACAGTTGAGAGACTTTCACACGAAGGGCGAGGGATCGCACATTTTCAAGGACAGGAACATCCTCAAGACAAATTGGGTAAAAAGGTCTTTATTCGTTTTGCACTGCCAGGAGAAACAGTAGAAGCTCAAATTACCCATCAGGCAAAAAAATTAGAAGAAGCTGATTGTGTGCAGTTGATTGGGGCGCCGAGTCCAATTCGTACACAGCCAGTTTGTCCACATTTTGGAAAATGTGGAGGCTGTAATATGCAGCACATAAAATTAGATGAACAAATTCGTTTAAAACAATCAGTTTTAGAGTCGCATCTCACCCACTTTGCAGGTGCTCTTCCAGAGTCGTGGCTAGAACCATTGCGTTCGACACGTGAAGATTATCGTCACAAGGCTCGTATTGGCGTTCGCTACATTGCTAAAAAAAATAAATTAGTCATGGGTTTTCGTGAGGCTCAATCTAATCAGCTTACTGAAATTAAAACCTGCAAAATTTTAGATGCAGAGCTAGATGCTGCGTTACCTCACCTCAAGGTACTCCTTGAAAATCTAAAAGCAAAAGCAGATATAGGTCATATCGAATTGGCGAAAGGAGATCAAGAGGTTGCACTTTTGATACGTCATACCAACAAATTACTGCAAAATGATGTCAACCAACTGCGTGAATTTGCGTTAGAAAGATCATGGCAGCTTTATTTGCAACCAGCTGGTGTAAGTAGTGTTCATCGTGCGGATGGTGACCTATCTGAGCGATTACATTACTCACTACCGGATTTTAACGTGACGTTTGGATTTAAACCGACTGACTTTACTCAGGTTAACCCCACCATTAATCCACAAATGGTGAAGCTGGCATGTGAATTGCTTGACCTGAGCGGAAATGAGCGTGTTCTTGATTTATTCTGTGGTTTAGGGAATTTCTCATTGCCACTTGCACGTTCTGTAACACGGGGTGAGGTCGTCGCGGTGGAGGGAAGTGAGGAAATGGTGATGCGTGGGACAGAAAATGCACTGAAAAACGGCATCACAAACGTAAAATTTTATGCTCAGGATTTAACGCAAGATTTTTCGCAACATTCTTGGGCAAATCAAGGGTTCGATGCACTCTTAATAGACCCTCCACGCGCTGGAGCTGAAGAAATTATGCACTATGTGCCAAATTTTGGTGCAAAAAAAATCGTCTATGTTTCCTGTAATCCTGCTACATTAGCACGTGATACAGGGATTTTAGTACAACATGGTTATCAGTTGAAGAAAGCTGGTGTGATGGATATGTTCAGTCATACAGGCCATGTTGAATCTATTGCTTTATTTGAAAAAAGCTAGTGCTAAGTGTTGATTTAATAAAATGAAGATTAGATTTAAAAAAGGAGAAGGGTATGGTCACAGTACGTGAGCAGTTACCTGGACGACTGACTGAGTTGTCTGAGGAAACGACTGTAGAACATGCCGCTGAAGCGCAACTTGGTTTAGCAACTTGGCTAGACCGTGCGCGGATTATTTTAGACGGTGCAGAACTTAAAAAATTAGAAGAAGTCGCTCTTAGTGTTTTAAAAAAAGAACTGACTTCTGATCACCATCATAAAACCAATACCTTCGCGACTGGCTTAGGTATGGCAGATATTTTGGCTCACCTACATGTTGATGAAGATACTTTGTCAGCAGCGATGCTTTATCGTAGTGTGCGTGAGGGCATGACGTCGCTTGAGGAGATTCGTAAAAGCTTTGGTGAAAGTGTCTACAATTTGGTGAAAGGCACTTTGGCAATGGGTAAGTTGTCAGAGCTGATCGAAAAAAATAAACGTTTAGAAGATCATTTCAATAATAATCAGCGTGAACATTTAACTGGGATTTACAAGATGTTGATCTCAGTAACAGAGGATGTTCGCGTTGTATTAATCAAGTTGGCTGAGCGTACGCTGGCTTTGCGTGAGTTGGCAAACTCTCCAAAAGAGCGTCAAGAGCGTGTCGCACGAGAAATTTTAACCATTTACTCACCCTTGGCGCATCGTCTTGGTATCGCGCAGTTAAAATGGGAACTTGAAGATCTTGCATTCCGTTATTTAGCACCAGAGCGCTATAAAGAAATTGCATCTTTGCTCAATGAAAAACGCTTAGAGCGCGAACAATATATTCAATTCGTGGTCGATAAACTGAAAAGTGAGTTGCTGAAGCATGGTATTGAGGCTGAAATCTCAGGTCGTGTGAAACACATTTATTCGATTTATCGAAAAATGAAAAGCAAGAACTTAAGTTTCGATCAGCTATATGACATTCGAGCTGTTCGTGTACTGGTTCAGAATGTATCTGAGTGTTATCACGCTTTGGGGATCGTACACCAAATCTGGCGTCATATTCCCCATCAGTTTGATGATTACATCACTAACCCGAAAGCCAATGGTTACCGCTCTTTACATACCGCAGTGATTGCTGAAAATAAATCTTTAGAGATTCAAATCAGAACCACTGAAATGCATGAAGAAGCTGAGTTAGGCGTTTGTTCTCATTTCAATTATAAGGAAGGTGCGAAAACTACAGATTATTCATTTAATCATCGTTTACACTCTTTACGTTCGGTGCTTGAGCATTATCAAGAACGAAATGAAGCAGGTGCGCATCCGAATGAAGACGAAACTGAAAATTTCAATCAGCTTCAAGATTTTGAAGATTTTGAAAAAATTTATGTTTTTAGTCGTGATGGTGACATCAAAGAATTACCGCGTAATTCAACCGTTTTAGATTTTGCATACCATGTGCATACGGAGGTTGGCAACAAGTGTTATGCAGCACGTGTAAACCAACGTTATGTTCCACTGACTTATACATTAAAAACAGGTGAACAAGTCGAGATTTTGACCAAGAAAGATCGTGAGCCAAATCGTGATTGGTTGGTGAACTCTTTAGGTTATATCAAGACAGCACGTGCAAGAGACAAGTTGCGCCATTGGTTCAGACAGCAAGACCGTAGTAAGAACTTAGAAGTCGGTCGAGAGATTCTCACCAAGGAATTATCACGTCTTGCAATTCACCCAAAAAGTATTGATTTGAGTGATTATTGTGCTCATTTTAACGTTAAAACAGGTGAGGACATTCTTGTATCCTTGGTGAGTGGAGATATCAGTCTTCATGCATTGATTAATCAAGTCAATCGTCATATGCACTTGGATCAAGATGAGCCTGAGTTAGTGCTGAAGCCAGCATTAAATCCACGGGCGAGTCATACATTATCAGCGCATGGGATTCTGATTGACGGTTTGGATAATGTTGAACTACATATTGCACAATGTTGTCAGCCTGTTCATGGTGAGTCGATTGCTGGATATATCACACTCAATCGTGGGGTGAGTATTCATAAGGTGGCTTGTCCGGATTATGTACGTATGATCAGCCAAGAACCTGAACGCGCTGTTGAAGCAGATTGGGAAATGCAACCGACAAGAGGGCAGAGTGTCCAAATTGTGGTTGAGGCTTATGATCGTCGAGGACTGCTGAAGGATCTAACCCAAGTGATTTTTTCAGATCAGATTAATATTCGCCAAGTGAATACCATTTCCGAAGCGGATGGTATTGCCAATATGAAACTATTGATTGAGGTCAAAGGTTTGGCTCAATTGTCTCGCTTGTTGGCTCGATTGGAACAGCAACCAGGCATCATTAGCGCAAGACGTTTGGTTCAAGGAAATTAAAAAAAAGCCTGCTTTAGCAGGCTTTTTTATGACTGATCACTCAAATAGAGTTAAATCAGATTTTGCATTTTTTAGAACCTTGATAGATTCCAATATTATCGATGTTTGCTTGCGATGCAGCTTTGATCTGTTGCTGTAATGGAATATTTGCAGCATCAGAAGTATCGCTTTCACCCGCTACAGAGTTTGCAACTTGCCCCATTTTTGTTGCTTTTTCTGAGTTGCCACCGAAAGTAGATAATGCATTACCTGCCATACCCGCCCATTTGCTCAATGATTTAGCTGGCGTTTGGGTTGCAGCAGCTGCAATATTTTTATCAGCATTTTCTAAGTTACGCTTAGCATTGGCTTTTTCAACAGCTAGTGTTGCACAATCCATTGCCTTGAGTTCAGCAGTTGAGTGTTGTTTCGTTGGTAGTTCACCCGAAGCTTGAGCAAGAGTCGTTGTTAAAGCAGTAGCGATAGCTAAAGTTAAAATTTTTTTCATTATATATTCTCATTTGTAACGCATTGTTATAAATGCCCCTGTTGGGGCGAGGGAATATTACACAAATGCGACTAATTTGTCATTTCTTTTTACTTAATATTAAATTTGTCACTCTATTGATCAATTGAGGACTGAATCTTGACAGGTGATACATCAGTTCAGTTTTGATGCCAACCGTATGGTGAGTCACGGTTAAGTGATGGTTTTTTAAACGTGCGACACGGTAAATTTCCTGAGCAACGTCTTGGGCGCTGAGACTGACTCCCATATTTTGAATCGTACCCGCATCCATGCCTTTTACCATGGCAGTCTGAACAAATAATGGCATGATGTCTAATACGCGTATTCCATATTTTTGCCATTCAACATCAAGACCTTCTGTAATGCCGCGAACAGCAAATTTACTTGCTGAATAGGACACTAAATCAGCTTGACCATAGATAGCAGAAGCAGAGGACATATTGATGATACGTGCGTGGGAGGCCTGTTTTAAGAAAGGGAGCGCAGCATGACAGCCATTGAGAACGCCGTTAACATTGATATTAAATGTTCGATGATGCGATGAGATATCTGTATTTTCGAATGCCCCTGAATATAAGATGCCAGCATTATTTAATAATATATTTATTTCACCAGCCCATTCGTTGAACTCAGTTAAAGCACTTTGCCATTGGTCGTATTGGGAAACATCTAGCAAACCCGCTTTAGCATTTGGCCCTAAAGATCGAGCCAATTGTTCAGCTTGTTCGAGATTGATGTCATAAATACCGACTTTATAACCTTGCTGATAGAATAGTTTTGCGGTAGCTGCGCCAATCCCTTGTGCTGCGCCACTGATAAAAATGCTAGATGTCATCGAAAATCCTTGTTGTTTTACATCATTTTATGTTCCTAGTTGAGCATAAGATTGTTCATTGAATCAACAATAACTTTAAACTCATCATTCACTAGAGATCAACTTTCATGGAAAAACTTTTAAATATCATGCAAGAGCTTCGTGCGAAATGTCCATGGGATCAAAAACAAACGCCTGAAAGCTTGACTCGCTATGCGATTGAAGAAGCTTATGAGGTTGAAGAAGCAGTTCGATCACAAAATACAGCGCATGTAAAAGAGGAATTAGGAGATCTTCTGCTGCAAGTTGTATTTCAATCGCAAATGTATAGTGAGCAAGGAGCATTTAATTTTCATGATGTGGTGGAAACACTGTGCGACAAGTTGATTCGAAGACATCCTCATGTCTTTCAATCGGCTCAATTTGAACAACTGAATGAACAGCAGGTGAGTGAACTTTGGCAAAAAATTAAGGCTGAAGAGAAAAAAGACAAAACTAAATCACGTTTAGATGAAATTAAAGCGGGTCCTGCCTTAGATCAAGCCGAACAAATTCAAAAAAATGTAGCTCAGATTGGATTTGATTTCGAAAATGTTGAGCAAGCGTATGAAAAGTTAGATGAAGAGTTATCTGAATTGAGAGAGGCGCTCAACCATCAAAATTCCGACGAAATACAAGAGGAGTTTGGAGATTGTTTATTTTCTTTAATCAATGTTGGACGTAAAATCGGCATTTCAAGTGAGATGGCTCTACTTGGAACCATCCACAAATTTAAACAACGTTTTTCATACATTGAGTTGCAGGCAAAAAATAGAAATACGCCCATTGAAAATATGAGTCTCAAAGAAATGGACCAATTGTGGGATCAGGCAAAAGTGTATCTAAAGCAACATAACAATAAAATTCAGGTTCAACATGAATAGCATCATTTCTTTTCTTCTTCTGATATTTACTGCATGTGTGAGTTTAATCAGTTCGGCATATCCACAACAGTTTGATGAATCTTACTTAAAATGGAAAGCAGAGCAAGAAGCTCATGATCAACGACTTAACCGGCAAAGTGCGAACCATTATTTATCTCGACCAGCCGTAAATACATCATCAAAGCAATCAGCTGGTGGTGTCGGGCAATCAACTAAAGTTCGTCTTAATACGGCTTCAATGGTTGAACTACAAATGATTAAAGGAGTGGGTGAGAAGAAAGCTGCTGCAATTATTGAGTATCGGCAAAAGCATGGCAGTTTTAAGTCAGTAGATGAACTTCAAAATGTCAAAGGAATAGGTCCAAAGTTTATCGAAAAGAATCGCAACCAGTTAGCCCTCTAACACATTTTTATAGAGGTCAAATGGCACTAAGGGGTGTTGAAATTTAATCAATTTTGACGGTGAATCTTGGAGAATAAAATTGCCCTTTGATTGTGTTAGAGCTATGATTAGCACAATTATGATTTTACGTTCTGACGTAGGAGACAGCGTCTTTTGCAAACTTTGCACGCGTCAAAGTGCGGTTTATCCACTGCACAATTACCTTCTTCCATTTTAGATGTTATTGATTCTTTAACTAAAGCCGGCTATGAAGCTTATATCGTCGGTGGTGGTGTCCGTGATTTGATGCTTGGACTTGCGCCTAAAGATTTCGATGCTGTAACCAATGCGACACCTTCACAAATCAAAGAAGTATTTGGTCGTCGTTGCCGAATTATTGGTCGTCGTTTTGAGTTGGCTCATGTCTATTCTGGTCGTGAAATAATTGAAGTGGCCACTTTCCGAGCTCCTCCTAAAAAAGCAGTGACTTCTGCTGCAGGGATGATTCTAAGAGATAATAATTGGGGCTCAATTGAGGAAGATTTTGCTCGTCGAGATTTCTCAATCAATGCGATGTATTACCAACCGCGTAAGGGTATCGTTCTTGATTTCTGTAACGCTATTGATGATATAAAAACAAAAACATTGCGTTTATTGGGTGATCCAAAGTTACGCTTTGAAGAAGATCCAGTTCGTATGTTACGAACACTGAGATTTGCTGCGAAACTTAACTTTAAAATTGATCATGCAATTTTAGACGTATTTACACCTGAAGCAACCTTGCTTTTACGTGATGTATCACCACATCGTTTATATGATGAATCTCAAAAGTTATTCACAATGGGGCATTTGAATCGTGTGCTCCCGATGTTGATTGAGTTTGGAATCTGGAAGCAATTATTTGCAGATATTCCTCCTCATATTGATGCATTTATTGAACGTGCAGCGAAAAATACAGATCAGCGAATTCAAATTGGTAAAACGATCAACCCTGCATTTTTCTATGCGGTATTGTTGTGGAAACCATTCCTTGAGCGTTGTGATTTTTATATGCACAAAGGTGTTGTGGCAGCTGAAGCACGTGCTCAAGCTGGCTTAGATGTGCTGAAGCGCCAAGCGACACGCACGATTATCCCGCGTTTTGCAGAAACATTTATTCGTGAAGTTTGGGAAATGCAAACTCGTTTGTTGAACCCAAAACCTCAGCAAATTGAAGCACTCTCAGGTCATGCTCGTTTTAGAGCAGGTTTTGACTTTATGTTGCTGCGTGAAAAGTCTGGAGATCAGACGACCAATGGCATGGGTCAATGGTGGGATGCTTATCAGTTGATGTCTT
Source organism: Acinetobacter sp. 24-47-39 (assembly GCF_056783825.1). Classification (NCBI taxonomy): domain Bacteria; kingdom Pseudomonadati; phylum Pseudomonadota; class Gammaproteobacteria; order Moraxellales; family Moraxellaceae; genus Acinetobacter; species Acinetobacter sp. 24-47-39. Next base: position 45,957 of record NZ_JBWYIP010000007.1, on the reverse strand, counting down.
TGGACGAAAAAGAGCGTGTGATTGCGCAGTACAATCGTCAACGGACTAAATCACGACGTAAAGTTGCCGTGACCGAAGATGTTGCGGAAACAAAGCCTCAGCAGATTGAACCGCTAGTTAAAGAAACGGAGTCACGTAGCCGCCGCAGTCGTAAGGCCGCTTCAGCGAATGAGCGAAGAACAGAGCAAAATGCGAGTATCGCTTTGGATAATGGTATTGCAGCTGATCATCCTATTTTGAAGCGTAAACGTGTCAAACGCGATTTAAATACAGTGGTGTTTGGTCCTATCCAATGACAGTACGAACATATATTGGACTGGGAAGTAATTTAGGTGATTCTCAGCAGTTGATGGCAGAAGCCTATACGAAACTGGCAATGCTGGGTATGGTGAAAGCATCAAGGCTTTATCATAGTCCACCTATGGGTCCTCAAGACCAACCACATTACCACAATGCGGTCGTTCGTTTAGATACGAGTCTAACGGCGCTTGAATTATTGGATGAATTACAAAAAATAGAAAATGAAGCAGGGCGGGTGCGTTTACGTCGTTGGGGTGAACGCACACTCGATTTAGATCTATTGTTATATGGTGATCAAACGATTCAAAATGATCGCTTAACTGTTCCGCATATCGGGATATTTGAGCGAGATTTTGTCATACTGCCGTTATTAGATCTGGATGTCGAATTAGAAATTCATGGACAGAAAATTCGAGAAACGAATATTGCAAAACACAGCCAATTGGATGTTTTAGCAGATTCATCTTGGATCAATATTTAAACTTTAAAATGTTCTAAGGAACTGTGTTAGAGGACATCTTATGATCAGTCTGAGCGATTTAAGACAATTCAAACAGCAAGGTCGAAAATTTTCATGTCTGACTTGTTATGACGCCAGTATGGCGAAGGCAATGGAAATTGCTGAAATAGATACCATTTTAATTGGTGATTCGCTTGGGATGACTATTCAAGGCCATGATTCAACGTTGCCTGTGAATGTGGAAGATATGGTCTATCACACCTCAGTTGTACGTCGTGGAAATAACCATGCTTTCATCTTAACTGATCTGCCTTTTATGAGTTATGCCACACTCAATGATGCACTAGTAAACTCGAAAAAAGTGATGCAAGCTGGCGCACAAATGGTCAAGCTTGAAGGTGGTGCTTGGCTTGCTGAAACGGTCGAAGTATTGACTCGCAATGGTATTCCAGTGTGTGTCCATCTTGGATTAACGCCACAATCCGTTCATGTATTTGGTGGCTATAAATTACAAGCCAAAACGCGTGAAGCTGCGGATCAGCTGATTGCTGATTGTAAAGCCGTTGTTGAGGCTGGGGCTGCAGTGTTACTGCTAGAGTGTGTACCTGCACAATTGGGTCAAGAAATTACAGAACTATTTCCGCATGTACCTGTGATTGGTATTGGTGCTGGGGCACAAACCGATGGCCAAGTTCTGGTTGTTCAAGATATGCTGGGATTAAACTTCGGTCGTGTTGCACGTTTTGTACGTAATTTTATGAAAGAACAGTCTGGTGAAACGGCCATTCTTGATGCAATCAAATCGTATCATGCTGCTGTACTAGATCAATCTTTCCCTGCTAAAGAACATACGTTCCAAGTTGAGCTTTAATCATGAAAACTGAAACAACAATCCATGGTTTAACCGCATCACTTCATGCTGCTCGTCAAGCACGAAAGACTATTGGTTTTGTCCCGACCATGGGGAATCTACATCAAGGTCACTTAAATTTAGTACGTGAAGCACGTAAATTATGTGATGTGGTTGTGGTCAGTATTTTTGTGAATCCGATACAATTTGGCCCAAATGAAGATTATGACAGTTACCCACGCACACTTGATCAAGACAGTCAGTTGTTGGCTGAAGAGGGTTGTGACATTATTTTTGCACCTTCAGTTGAGCAAATGTATGGCAGTCAACCTCGCTTAACAAACATTAGTGTCGGTCAAATTACCAATGATTTATGTGGTGCTCAACGTCCGGGGCACTTTGATGGTGTTGCGGTAGTGGTAACGAAGTTATTTAATATCGTACAACCACATTTTGCATTTTTTGGTCAAAAAGACTACCAGCAGTTGGCTGTGATTAAGACAATGGTACGTGACTTGAACATGCCGATTGAAATTATTGGTGTGCCAATTGCACGTGCTGAAGATGGTTTGGCATTAAGTTCACGTAATGGTTATCTTTCGGCTGAACATCGTCAAATTGCACCAGTTATTTATCAATCTTTAAAAACTGCTGAAACAAATTTAAAACAAGGTCAAGCGCTTACAGAGGTTCTTGCTGAGATAAAATCAACTTTAAGTGATGCTGGCTTTGTCGTGGATTATGTTGAAGCACGTAATCCAATGTTGCAGGCAGTAGAGCAATTTGACCAAGATATTGTGTTATTTGTTGCTGCGAAAATTGGTTCGACACGCTTGATCGACAATTTACAAATCAGTCTTTAAAACAGGATTAAACTCGATGATGATCGTCAGGTGTGGTGCATGAAGCGAATTCTTATTGTTACAGGACAATCCGGTTCAGGGAAGTCATCTGCATTGCAGGTTCTCGAAGATTTAGGTTATTACTGTATCGATAATTTGCCGCTAGCATTACTTCCTGAGATCGTTGGAAAGTTAGATCAAGAAAATAATTTAGAACAATTGGCTTTAGGGGTTGATGTTCGGAGTACACGCGCTGATTTGCAAGAATTTGAGCAAGTTTATCAGCAACTGGAAAAACATGGTGAGGTCGAGGTGATTTATCTCACCACCAAAGATCAAGAGTTAATTGCTCGTTTTAGTGCTTCGCGTCGACCTCATCCACTGGCGAATCGTTTTAAAAGTCTGAATGAGTGCATTCAGGAAGAGAAACAATTACTGTTGCCGATTCAATTAAGAGCAACTGTACAGATTGATACATCAGATAAAAGTGTCCATGATCTTAAAGATACATTATTATCCCGCTTAGGGCAGGTAGATAACTTAATTGTTATTTTACAGTCTTTTGGATATAAGCATGGTATTCCGTTGGATGCTGATTTTATTTTTGATGTGCGGCATTTACCCAATCCACATTGGGATTTAGAGCTTAGAAAATATTCGGGTTTAGATGAGCCCATTGAAAAATTCCTGACATCATTTGACCAAGTGAATATGATGTTTGAGGATTTAAAGCAATTTTTAGAGAAGTGGTTGCCTGCCTTTGCAGAAGGGCATCGCCATTACATTACGGTTTCGATTGGATGTACAGGTGGTCAGCACCGCTCTGTATTTATTGTGGATAGACTCAAAAAGGCGCTTGAGGCACAATGGTCTATTCAGGTCTTGCATAGAGAAATGAAGCACTGGTCATGATTGACACAACTGTTGACGTAATTAACAAATTAGGATTACATGCGCGTGCGTCAGGCAAGCTCATTGAGGTCACTACCAAATTTCGAAGTTCGATTAAAATTGGTAAGGGCGATAAATTAGTCGATGCCAAAAATATTATGTCTTTGCTCATGCTCGGTGCAGGCAAAGGAACTACATTAAGACTAGTGATTGAAGGGGCAGATGAAGAGAAAGCTTTGTCTGAAGTTCAAGCATTATTCGCAGCAAAATTTTACGAGGCTGAATAATCGTGGCACGTCGATCGCAACGTTTTACTGAAGATGATTTTGAGTCTTTAGAAGGACGTGCAAGTAAAACTGAACAAAAGAAAGCTGTACAACGTATGGCTGCTTTAGGGGCTCAACTTGCTGAGTTACCCAAAAAAAAGATTGAAAGCCTTCCTGTGGAAGAGCGCTTAATTGAAGCTTTATTGGATGTTCAATTGATAACATCAGGTGAGGCTCGTCGTCGTCAATTTTTGCGTATTGGTAAATTATTACGCAATGAAGACGAGAGCATGATCTTATCTTATTTGACACCTCAACAAGGGGCGAAAAAGACAGCACAATTGCACCGTTGGGTCGATCGTATGATTGCACAAGGTGAGCCTGTTATTAAAGAATTTATGAAGACTTACAATGCTGCAGAGCATCATGCAATACGTCAGCATTTACTTCGTATTGAACGTGATATTCAAAAAAACTTAGGTGAGGATGCTGTTGCACAATCTAAGTTAAATTTGCTGAATTACGTTCAGCAAGTTGCACTTATCTCTGATCGTTGATGGTCAAAAAAAAGGTCTGATATTTCAGACCTTTTTTATTTCTTAGATGCTTAATATTTAGAGTGCAGCACGATCTTTTGCCCAATCTCGCAACACAAACTTTTGCAGTTTACCTGTTGAAGTTTTAGGGATTTCAGTAATCACTACGTCTTTAGGTACCTTGAATCGAGCAAGATGTTGTTTGCAGTATTCAATGATTTCTTCAGGTGTAGCTTGTTGCCCTTGCTTCAATTCAATAAATGCGCATGGAACTTCTTGCCAACGTGGATCAGGTTTTGCAACAACTGCAGCTGTCAGCACGGCAGGGTGTTGATAAAGTACTTCTTCCACTTCAAGTGAAGAAATATTTTCACCACCAGAAATAATCACATCTTTCGAGCGATCTGTGATTTTGGCATAACCATCAGGCTGGCATACGGCAAGATCGCCAGTATGGAACCATCCACCAGCAAATGCTTCAGCGGTGGCTTCAGGATTCTTCAAGTAACCTTTCATGACAATGTTGCCACGGAACATAATTTCCCCCATGGTCTGACCATCGTTCGGTACAGGCAGCATCGTTTCAGGATCCAATACTTTCATCCCATCTTGAAGTGGATAAGGTACACCTTGGCGTGAATGTAGTTGAGCTTGTTCTTGGATGCTTAAATCACTCCAGCCTGCTTGCGAAGCACATAGCGCTGATGGTCCATAGGTTTCAGTGAGACCATAGACGTGGGTAACATTGATTCCTAGATTTCGCATACCTTCAATAATGGCAGCTGGTGGCGCTGCACCAGCAACCATCACTTCGACTCGATGATTAATTTCGCGTTGTTGCTCTTTTGGTGTGTTGATCAACATGGACAATACAATTGGTGCACCGCAGAAGTAATCGACTTGATGATCCGCGATCAATTGATAGATCTGTGCTGGATCAACTTTTCGAAGACAAACATTTGTGCCACCGTTGGCGGCCATGGTCCAAGCGAAACACCATCCATTACAATGGAACAGAGGCAAAGTCCATAAATAGGTGGCACGGGGTGTCATACCACAAGCAATGATATTACTCGCTGCATTAATATAAGCCCCACGATGATGATAGACCACACCTTTTGGATTCCCAGTTGTGCCTGAGGTGTAGTTTAAGCTGATGGCATCCCATTCATCCTGTGGTAATTGCCACTCAAACTCAGGATTACCTTGTGAAAGCCAAGATTCATACTCAATTTTTCCAATACGGGGCGCTTGATCATTGAATTCATATTCAGTATCTGCAACATCGATAACATAAATGTCCTGAGGAACTTGTGCTAAAGCTTCCTGTGCTAATTCTGAGAATTCAGGGTCAACTAAAAGTACTTTTGATTCAGCATGTTCAAGCATAAATGCGAGTGTTTTTGCATCTAGGCGCGTATTTAATGTATTGAGTACAGCGCCTGCCATAGGCACTGCAAAATGCGCTTCGATCATGGCTGGAATATTTGGAAGTAATACCGACACAGTATCATTTTTTTGAATACCAAGCTTTTGCAGCTGATCGGCAAATTGACGGCAACGTTTGTACTTTTCTTTCCAGCTAATCCGGCGTGTACCATGAATAATTGCATCTTGCTGAGGGTAGATATAGGCCGCACGCTCTAAATATCTGAGTGGAGAAAGGGCAACAAAATTTGCTGGCGTTCTAGGTAGTTCGTCATACGGACTTAAATTCATTTTAGTATCCATCTTCATTTTTATAATCCTGAGTAAAAGATAAGCAAAAAATAAACGGAATACATTTATCCTTTAGTCGAGCAAACGTGACATTTTGTCAATTAGGCGAAATTTCATATTTTTTAACTTCATTTTATTGCGATTTATTCGTGAAGTTGGTGATATTTATTTGTGCTGAATAATGTAATTGATCGAGAAATGGGGTAAATTTTAAACAGATTTTAAGTTTCAAAATCGAATAATAAAAGCAAAAGGATTTTGCATATGTATATTGTTGGGTGGGGGAAAGATGAAATTAACATCGAACCCAAAGGCTATGCCATGTTTGGCTATGGGATGTGGCATCACCGTGCCTATAAAAAAAGAACTTCGCTGTATGCGAGAACAGTGACCATTCAAAAAGATCAAGATGCCCCATTGATATTATGTTGTCTAGATTTTGGCTGTATTACTTCAGCAATTCGAATCAATGTAATCCAACGCTTGAATGAAACGTTGAGGGATTGTTTCGATCCGCATCGTTTGGTTCTAATGGCAACGCATACCCATTCAGGTCCAGGCGGTTGTGGTTATGAAGCTCTTTATAATATGCCGACACCAGGATTTGTGCCTGAGCACCTTGATGCAGTTGTGGATGCTGTGCAATCCAGTATTCAACAGGCATTATCCAATCGCGATTTTACAGAGATTCGATTAGCGACAATTGACATTCCTGAGCAAGTCCCTGTGGCATGGAATCGCTCGATAAAAGCGTATAATCGAAATCTCGATACTGCATTCGTCGATGAATCTGAAACTTACAAAGCAATCAATCGACAAATGCAAGTCCTTGGCTTTTATCGTGGGGAAAAGCTTCATTCTCTGTTGTCACTGTTTGGTGTGCATGCGACATGTTTGGGCAATCAATTAGACGCTCATGATGGTGATAATAAAGGCTATGCCGCAACACTTTCGGAAGAGACCTTAAGTGCTGCTGGGGTGTATGGACCAGTTTGTATATTTGCGCAAGCAACAGCAGGCGATGTGTCACCACACTTCCATGGAAAGAATCAGACTAAGATCAGAAAAAAGATAAAAGGAGAAGCAGAATACATCTATGCGAGAAACAATGGTCGTATACAGAGTGAGTATGCTTTAGCCGCTTTACTTGAGAAACAGAATCAAAACATCCAATATCAAGATTTGGATGCAGTACTCGAGTATGTGGATATGGCAAATACTGTGGCTGATCCAGAGTTTTCAGGTGGATATAGCAATGCGATAACAAGCCAAGCTTGTCATGGGACAGCATTTATTGCGGGCACACCAGTCGATGGTGTGGGTGCTGCAAAGCCATTGATCATGGCTATGAATTTACTTTCAAAACAATTCAAACGAAGTAAATTGAATTCAAAAGATCCAGTGGAAAGTGCTTATTATCAGAAGCTTTATCATGCTCAAGGACCCAAAAATATTATTTTTGAATCGGGTCAGCATCGGATATTAGGAAAAAAATTAGGTTCACTTCCTGGTGTTTTAGATCCACTCATTGCTGAAATGAATGCTCAAGTTCACGCTGGCGCAATTCAAGAAAGCGATTTAGTGCCACATATTGTGCCAATTCAGCTCATTCGAATCGGTCAACTTTTTTTGGTATGTGTTCCCGGAGAGTTTACAACAACTTCAGGTAAGCGCGTATTAAATACCATTCAGAAAAGTGTATTACCGACATTTCCTAACGCAAAAATTTGGTTTGCATCTTATTGTAATGACTATATGGGCTATGTCACGACATTCGAAGAATATCAAGAACAAGCCTATGAAGGTGGACACACTTTATTTGGTCAATGGACTTTGGCAGCTTTTCAAACCTATTTTAAACATTTGGCTAAACAGATTTGTTTGCCACCTGAACAACGTCAATTATCAAATTGCGTACCTAAAGCAGTACCTCAAAAAGAATTAGAGAAAAGAACCAATCGGGGAAATGTTCAAACCGCCGTTGCACAAAAGGAGTTGGCAACATGAGTAATCTGACACATCATTATTGGTCTAACTGGTCGGGATATTGCCACTCAAACCCGCAACATATCTTATATCCAGACCAATTACATGAATTACAGGATATTGTGATTCAACATCCTAAAGTTCGTGTGGTTGGTGCAGGGCACTCATTTACTCCGTTGGTAAAAACGGATGCGTCTATTATTTCTTTAGACCGATTTTCAAGTGTCTTAAATGCTGATCAGGCTAAATGCCAAGCGACGTTATGGGCAGGTACTCGACTATTCAATTTAGGCCAGCATCTTGCGCCTTATGAGCAGTCGCTTATGAATCAGGGTGATATTGATCAACAAAGTTTAGCTGGTGCTGTATCTACAGGAACACACGGGACAGGTGCAGCGCTATATTCTATTTCAGGCTATGTAGAAGATTTTGAGCTATTACAGGCAAATGGGGATTTAATCCAATGCTCAAAGACGGAGAACCCTGAAATTTTTCAGGCAGGTAGAGTATCGTTGGGATCGCTCGGGATATTAACGAAAATAACCATGCAAAACCGCCCTAGATATAAATTGAAAGAGAAAATTCATTTAGCCCCTGTAGAAGAAAGCCTTGATCAATTTCTCCAATTGATGCACCAACATCGGCATTTGGAATATTTTATTTTCCCTTTTACAGATCAATTAATTTTTAAAACACTTGATGTTACAGAGGGTGAGGTGAAGCCAAGAGAAACTTCTTGGCCATCTGAGGATCAACTTTTAACATGGTGTTGTGAAATTTCTAAAAAAGCCCCTTTTTTGACGAAATATCTTCAAAAATTAGTCGGTGTTTTTGTGAAGCCAACAGAATTCATTGATTGGTCGAGTGATATTTTTGCAACACCTCGGAATACCAAATTCAATGAAATGGAATATCAAATTCCAATTGAGAATGGTATTCAATGCATCAAAGAAGTGATTGCAACGTTTAGAAAATATCAGATAAATTCTTTTTTCCCTATCGAATTTCGCGTGGTCAAAGGGGATGATATTTGGCTAAGTCCTTTCTATCAGCAGGACAGTATTTCGATTTCCATCCATCAATATTATAAGCAGTCACCTCAAAAAGTATTTGATCTTATTGAGCCGATTTTTCAAAAATATCGAGGCCGTCCACACTGGGCTAAGATGCATCAACTGTCTCACCAAGAGATTCCAGCTCTTTATCCGAAATGGAATGAATTTATGCAAATCAGAGAAGCGCTCGATCCCCATCGAAAGTTTCTCAATCCCTATCTTGAAAAACTATTACTTGGGCAACAAGGATGAGAGATGAATAGTTTTTTTAATCAAATGAATGATGATTTGCGGGCACATGGTTTAGGTCAACCTATGCTCTTGATCGATGACGATGCATTAAACTTTAATATTGCTTATGTAAAACAGCAGCTAGCTTCGGCAAAGCACTTAAAACCGCGGTTAGTCGTTAAATCTTTGGCTTGTTTGCCTTTGTTAAAAAAGCTAAGTTTCGATTTAGACACCCAACACTTTATGGTATTTCATATTGATCACTTACAATTGATGTTCAATCATTTTGATCAAGCTGATTTACTCTTTGGCAAGCCGATGCCAATTCGTGCAGTAGAAAGGTTTTATCAAAACCATCACACGCCAATCAAATGCAAGATACATTGGTTAATTGATTCCTTTGCTCGTTTGCAACAATATCATGCCTTGGCTGATCAACTGGGATTTAGCTTCAATATCAATCTTGAAATTGATGTGGGATTACATCGTGGAGGCGTTCAAAATTCTGCTGAATTTATACAAATGCTCAATTATATTCAGCAGCATCAAAAAACGCTAAATTTGAGTGGTTTAATGGGCTACGATGCGCATGTTACTAAACTACCTAAGATGGTGAAGCGTCCAGAAACAGCTTATGCTGAGTCTCAACATATTTATCAAAATTATCAGCACATCTTAAAGCACCAATTCCCAGATTTAAATCATGCTCAGCTGTGTTTTAACGGAGGAGGAAGTCCAACCTTTAGTTTTCACGTGAAACATAGTGTGTGTAATGATCTGTCATTTGGCTCAATGTTGCTAAAGCCCAGCGATTTTGATTCTGAACATCTTTCTTTGCTTAAACCCGCTTTATATATTGCGAGTCCCGTACTGAAAGTATTAGACGAAGTCTCATTGCCAGGGATACCTTCATTTAAAAAAATAAAATTCTTTCAGAAGCATCAAGCGGTTTTTATCTACGGTGGCTATTGGATGGGTCAATATGTTTATCCAGCAAAATCTCATCCTCATTTATTGTATGGACGAAGCACCAACCAGGAAATGATTTGTGTCGATCGTAAAATTGATATCCATCCTGATGACTATGTATTTATTCGACCGAGCCAGAGTGAGGTGGTCATCCCGCAGTTCAATCGCACGTACCTTTATCGAAAAGAAAATGAGTGGAATTCATCTGATTTGGAAACGAGTAGATTTGAACCTTGGGAAAATTTTAGAGAGTAGTGATTAAAAGAAAAAAAGGGATGAAGTTAATCATCCCTTTTTAGCATTGGTTTGAAATTTATTGGACGCCGCCGTAATGGATGCCCGTTAATTCACTGATTTCTTTTTTCCAAGTGGTTAAGTCATCCAAATTAAATTTACTTAAATGGTCATGCCCACAAGCACGCGCCATTACTTGCATCAACTCGACTGAAGCATTGAAGAAGTTGGCGAGTTGCTGTGCTGATTTTTCTATTTCGAGTCTTCGACGCAAATGATCTTTTTGTGTTGCAATACCGACAGAGCATTCATTTGTATTACACGCGCGCATTCCTAAACAACCAATTGCCTGCATGGCAGAGTTAGACACGGCAATGGCATCTGCACCCAGCGCTAAGGCTTTAATAAAATCAGCAGGGACACGTAAGCCACCTGTAATGACCAAACTAATGTCACGACGTCCTAAACGATCTAAATGACGACGTGCCCGTGCCAAGGCAGGAATGGTCGGCACTGAAATATTGTCACGGAATAATGTTGGTGCTGCACCTGTACCACCACCACGACCATCTAGAATAATGTAGTCCACACCTATCGCAATCGCAGCATCAATGTCTTTTTCGATATGCTGTGCAGACAGTTTAAAGCCAATCGGAATGCCACCTGTCTGCTCGCGTATATAGTTTGCAAACTCCTTGTACTGTGAAAGTTCAGTCCAATCCGGGAAGGTTGCGGGAGAAATCGCAGATTGTCCTTCTTCTAAACCACGTACTTCTGCAATTTTACCGACCACTTTATGCCCGGGTAGATGTCCGCCTGTTCCTGTTTTTGCTGCCTGTCCACCTTTAAAGTGAAAAGCTTGGCATTTTTTTACTTTTTCAATGTCATAGCCAAAACGACCAGAGGCCAACTCGTAAAAATATCGTGAATTCGAGGCTTGTTCATCATCTAACATTCCACCTTCACCAGAACAGATGCCAGTACCTGCCATTTCCGCACCCATTGCCAGTGCAGTTTTTGCTTCTTGCGATAAAGCTCCAAAACTCATGTCGGAAACAAATAATGGAATATTGAGTCTCAATGGTTTTTTTGCATTTGCTCCAATAATCACTTCGCTTGCAACGGGGGCATCATCCAGTAGAGGAACTTTCCAAAGTTGAGCTGTGACCAGTTGGATATCTTCCCATTTTGGAAGTTTGTCAAAAGGCACACCCATGGCTGCGGTAGGACCATGATGACCGAAATTTTTTAGACCATTTCGAGCTAATTCTAAGATGAATCTATTGTGTGGCTCTTCAGGAGCAGGCTGAGAATCTGCGTAGAGTCCTTGATAACGATCACGGTTGAATTGCTGTGGATTTCTTTTTTCCCAAGCTTCGATTTCTTCTAAGTCAACATAGACATGATCATCATGAATCCAAGCTTTAAATTTTTGCAGATTTTTATTTAGATATCTCGGGTTAATGCCAGTTTTATAGATGTAATGAGAGCCGTGAAGGCCACATACAATTTTGTCGCCTTGAATATGGGCATCGGACATGAGTGCTCCGCGATGCTGACAACGACCATACATGACTACGACTTTTTCTTCATCATGATCTTCAAGACGAAGAACAACAAGATCCACATTGGCTGCTAAAGCATATGCGGGTTTAAGCGGCTGGAGTGTAGACCAAGCAATTAGTGGGTGAGATTTCATATGACCTGCCTAATGATTTCAGTGGGTTATATTTATTTGTTTAAAAGTATGTTGATCATCTAATAGAAAGCATAAAAGATTATTTTTCTATAATTGGGATAATAGTAATTTAAATATCAAATTGGGAATATATTTTAACTATTTTTGTCATAATTAAAACTGCTATCGCCTAATGCTCGATTAACGGTTTATTAAACAACGTGACACGTGTAAAATCTCTAGCGATTTTATTTATCCACCGTTTTTATCTTTTGAGGTTCGCCTCGATCATAATCTCGCGGTGACATGCTCCATTGTACGGGGCATCACTCCTTAAGGATTTTTTATGCCAATTATTACTTTGCCAAACGGCGATCAAAAACAATTTGATCAAGCTGTCTCTGTCATGGAAGTTGCTCAAAGCATCGGTCCAGGTCTTGCAAAAAATACGGTTGCAGGTCGTGTAAACGGCCATCTAGTTGATGCATGTGACTTAATCACTGATGATGCCACGTTGCAGATCATTACGCCTAAAGATGATGAAGGTGTTGAAATTATTCGTCACTCTTGTGCCCATTTAGTTGGTCACGCAGTGAAGCAGCTTTTCCCCGAAGCAAAGATGGTGATTGGACCTGTCATTGAAGATGGTTTCTATTACGATATCTACAGTGAAAAACCATTTACACCAGATGATATGGCTGCCATCGAAGAGCGTATGAAAAAGCTCATCGATCAAGATTATGATGTCATTAAAAAGATGACACCTCGTGATGAAGTGATCAAAGTATTCACTGAGCGTGGTGAAGATTATAAATTACGCCTCATCGAAGATATGCCAGATGAGACTCAAATGGGTCTTTATTATCATCAAGAATATGTGGATATGTGTCGTGGTCCACACGTACCAAACACTAAATTCTTAAAGTCATTTAAGTTGACGAAGATGTCAGGTGCTTACTGGCGTGGTGATGCGAAAAACGAACAACTTCAACGTATTTATGGTACGGCTTGGGCGGATAAGAAGCAGTTGGCTGCTTATATCAAACGTATTGAAGAAGCTGAAAAGCGTGACCACCGTAAAATTGGTAAAGCGCTTGATCTGTTCCACATGCAAGAAGAAGCACCAGGCATGGTGTTCTGGCATCCAAATGGCTGGACGATCTATCAAGTTTTAGAACAATACATGCGTAAAGTTCAGCAGGACAATGGTTATCAAGAGATTCGCACACCTCAGGTGGTCGATTTTAGTCTTTGGGAAAAATCAGGACATGCTGCAAACTATGCAGAAAACATGTTTACTACACATTCTGAAAACCGTAACTATGCCGTTAAACCAATGAACTGCCCATGTCATGTTCAAGTGTTTAACCAAGGTTTAAAATCTTACCGTGATTTACCAATTCGGCTCGCTGAATTTGGTTCATGTCACCGTAACGAACCATCGGGTTCATTACATGGGATTATGCGTGTTCGTGGCTTCACCCAAGATGATGCACACATTTTCTGTACAACTGAGCAAATTGGTCAAGAAGTTGCTGACTTTATCAAACTGACTTTAGATGTTTATAAAGATTTCGGTTTTGAAGAAGTGCAAATGAAACTCTCAACACGTCCAGAAAAGCGTGTAGGGGATGATAAGCTTTGGGATGTTGCTGAAAAATCTTTAGCTGACGCACTGGATGCAGCGGGTCTCGCTTGGGATTTACAACCTGGTGAGGGTGCGTTCTACGGTCCTAAAATTGAATTTTCTTTGAAAGATTGTTTAGGTCGTATCTGGCAGTGCGGTACAATCCAATGCGATTTTAACTTGCCATTACGTTTAGATGCATCTTATGTCACTGAAGATAACGATCGTGATCATCCTGTAATGCTTCATCGTGCAATTCTTGGCAGTTTTGAACGTTTTATTGGTATACTTATTGAACACTACGCTGGATTTATGCCACCATGGTTGGCACCAATTCAAGCATGTGTGATGAATATTACCGATTCTCAAGCAGATGCTTGTCAGTCAGTCGTCGCTAAATTGCAAGAAAATGGCATTCGAGCGATTTCAGACTTGAGAAATGAGAAAATCGGCTTTAAGATTCGTGAGCGTACTTTAGAGCGTATTCCATACCTATTGGTGCTTGGGGATCGAGAAGTAGAGGAAGGTACAGTGAATGTACGTACTCGCTCTGGAACAAATTTAGGTACTATGTCTATCGATGCATTCGTTGACTTAGTGAAAGTAGCCGTAGCCGAACGCGGCCGGTATATTGTGGAGTAAGAAAGATTAAACAGCCTGACCGTAACCAACAACAAGGTGCTAAAAGCAATCGTCCTGCATTAAATGATGAGATTCGTGCGAAAGAAGTACGTCTCGTTGGCGCTGACGGAGAACAAAAAGGCATCGTTTCACTTGCTGAAGCGTTGCGTGCTGCAGAAGAAGTTGATCTTGACCTCGTTGAGATCGTTGCGAATGCAGAGCCGCCTGTTTGTAAAATCATGGATTACAACAAGCATTTATTTGATCTGAAGCAAAAGCAAAAAGATGCTAAGAAAAAGCAGCATCAAGTTCAGGTTAAAGAGATCAAGTTGCGTCCTGGTACAGACGTTGGTGATTACAATGTTAAGTTGCGTGCTATTCTGAAATTCCTTGAAGAAGGCAACAAAGTTAAAATTACTCTACGTTTCCGTGGTCGTGAGATGGCTCACCAACAATTGGGTCTTGCTCAATTACAAAAGATTGAAGCTGATGTGGCTGAAATCGGTGTAGTGGAACAAGCACCAAAAATGGAAGGCCGTCAAATGGGTATGTTACTTGGTCCTAAAAAGAAAAAGTAAAACCGATTTAGAGAAAAAGCCCTGCACATGCAGGGCTTTTTTTATATGTTGATTGAAGGAATATAGGTACATCCTGAGTTAGTAAAGAGAGGAACGACTGTAGTTGGGGTATAAATCATCAGTTGAATATTTCCATCAGGCAGTACTTTAGTGAAGTCTAATAAACGTATATTTTAAACTTCTCGAATCATTTTGTGGCTTGAGTAAAAAATGTAGTTATTTCGACAGGTAAACTCGTACTTATGCATAGAAAATTCTAGATGGATGGTAAAACTGAATAGGTTTAGAGTGTTTACTGTCTTGAAAGATGACCCAAAAAGGATTTTTTATATTGCACATCAGCACATCAGCACATCAGCACATTAGCACATTAGCACATCAGGAAATTCGTTGCTCAAAGCACCTGTAGATTTGATCTATAAAAAAAGCCGATACTTTTGCATCGGCTTTTTTGTGACTCATCAACTTCGATGTTTTATTCGACATGAACTGTTTTTTCAGTAGACTCTGTATTTTCTAACAGAAGTTTTTTGCCAATTGGAATTTGTCGAGGTAATTTCTCTTCTGGAATGATACGCTCTAAATCGATCACTAATAAGCCGTTTTCATAATCTGCTTGTTGAACTTCAATATGTTCATCTAAGCGAAGCGATAATTTAAATGAACGACGCGCAATTCCTTTATGAAGATATTCGGTTTGTTCAGATTGAATAGCTTCTGGTTTTCCTGTGATCGAGAGAAGCTGATTTTCAAGACTGATATTTAACTCATCTTGACTAAAGCCTGCAGTAGCGACCACGATGCGATATTTATTCTCACCTTTTTTTTCAATGTTATAAGGTGGGTAGTTTGGAGCATCACTTTGCATTGCATAATCAATAAAATCGTTTAAACGATCAAAACCAATGCTACGACGAAACAATGGATGAAGATTTAAGTTACTCATGATTAAAACCTCCTGAGGTCAGCAAAGTCATAAAAATAAGAATGTTGTTCTGTCATGACTATCATCAACAGAATCAGATGATCATCATAAATCTGGCAATTTTTTATATAGGTTCAGACCGAAATTTTTCAATAATAAATTCAAAAAATTTTTAAAAATATTTTATAAATAATTGATTTTTTATAACTTATAAATAAAAAATTTCTATCCTTGTTGTTTGGTTTGAAATGATTTATGGTGGATAAATCAATCAACAAAGGGCATATGGAGCCTGAACTGTAATGATCGATTTATATTATTGGGGAACACCCAACGGATTAAAAATAACAATTGCACTCGAAGAAATGGCTTTAGATTATCAAATCTATCCAATCAATATTTTAGAAAATGATCAGTTCCAAGCTGACTTTCTTGCGATTTCTCCTAATAATAAAATTCCTGCGATAGTTGATCAAAATGGACCAAATAATCAAGCAATTTCGATTTTCGAATCTGGTGCAATACTGCAATATTTAGGACGTAAAACGGGACAATTCTATCCTCAGCACGAAATCGCGAGGATTCAGGTTGAGCAGTGGTTGATGTGGCAAATGGGTGGTCTAGGACCGATGTTAGGTCAAAATCATCATTTCGCTAAATTTGCTAAAGAGAAAATCCCTTATGCGATCGAGCGCTACATGACAGAAACCAAAAGATTATATGGAGTGCTCAATAAGCAGTTAGTTGGGCAAGACTATGTGGCAGGCGAGTACTCTATTGCGGATATGGCAATTTTCCCTTGGTTGATGCGGCACGAGTGGCAAAGTATTCATTTAGCAGAGTTTCCTGAAGTGGAAGCTTATATTCAACGTATCCAACAGAGACCAGCGGTACAAAAGGCGCTTGCACTACTTAAGTAGATCACGGATTTAAGTGTGCTAAACTCTATACATCTAAACCACCATTTGGTGGTTTTTTTATGGAGAACTGCCATGAAGGATTTTTTTTTAAATTTCAGCAAAATTGTTGAATCTAATTCAAAAGTATACTGGGCAATTATTGCTGGTATTTTACTCTGTGTTGCTTCTTATATCGTCGAAATATTTCATGTGCAAAATATCATTGCAGCAATCGAACCAGATTCTAGGGATCAATTAAAACAGGTGATTCCAGCAATTACGAGTAAATATACGGTGCTACGTGCCATCATAGTAGTGTTGGCAATTGCTTGGTCGATAAAAGAATATCGCAAAACGCAGAAACTTTTAGCAGCGAACAAGTCCAGTAAATGAATCTGATTTTATTGTTTTTAAGTGCCTTTGGAGCCGCCACTTTATTGCCTTTACAGTCCGAAGCAGTATTGTTGGGGTCATTTGCTCTAAAACAATTTTCGCCGTGGATGCTTATTTTTGTTGCAAGTGTAGCGAATGTGATGGGTTCATGCGTTAATTGGTGGTTGGGCTTAAAAATAGAGCAGTTTAAAACCAAAAAGTGGTTTCCATTTAAGTCAGATCAAATGATTCGTGCTCAACGGGCTTATCAGCAGTATGGTACATGGTCACTTTTTTTAAGTTGGGTGCCTATCATTGGTGATCCAATCACCTTAATTGCAGGAATCTTGAAAGAAAAATTCTGGAAATTTATCTTCGTGGTGGGTATAGCGAAAACAGGTCGATATCTATTTATCTACTGGGTGTATCTTGGTTTGTTGTAAATTTTCGTAGAGTAAAACTCATCAAGATTAATTTGTCTGAATCAAGATTAACGGTGCTTTTGTTTTGCGCAAAGATGCTATAGAATACTCGCTCCCTTACCTGCAGGTCGTATTGTAATGGTGCAAACGAGCCGAACAGGTGTTCAAAAGAGGTTGTTATGCCTAAGATGAAAACTCGCCGTGGTGCAGCAAAACGCTTCAAAGCGACTGCTAACGGTTTTAAGCGTAAACAAGCGTTCAAACGCCACATTTTGACCAAAAAATCTGCTAAGCGTATTCGTCAATTGCGCGGCTGTGTAATGGTTCACGTAAGTGACGTTGCTTCAGTTCGTCGTATGTGCCCGTACATCTAAGGAGATTATAAATGGCTCGTGTAAAACGTGGTGTACAGGCTCATCGCCGTCACAAAAAAATTCTTGCTCGCGCTAAAGGTTACTATGGTGCTCGTTCACGCGTTTACCGCGTAGCGTTCCAAGCGGTAATCAAAGCAGGTCAATATGCTTACCGTGACCGTCGTCAAAAGAAACGTCAATTCCGTGCTTTATGGATTGCGCGTATCAATGCTGGTGCACGTCAAAATGGTTTGTCGTACAGCCGTATGATCGATGGCTTGAAAAAAGCTCAAGTGATCATCGACCGTCGCGTACTTGCTGACATCGCTATGCATGACGCAGTTGCATTTGCTGCTTTAGCTGAAAAAGCTAAAGGCGCATTAGCTGCTTAATCATCGTAGATGAGAAAAAGACCGCTTTTTAGCGGTCTTTTTTATTTTCATTGTTTACGACCAAATAAAGCCAAGAGATCAGCATGAATAAAATTATGGTCGTCGGTACAGCAGCATCTGGGAAAACAACCTTTGCACGTAAGTTGGCTGCTCAACTGTAAGTCGATCATATTGAACTTGATAATCTCTTTTGGTTGGATAACTGGACTGAGTCATCTTCAATACAATTTCAAGAAAAATTTATAAGTCGTGTTAGGTCTATGAATAAGGGCTTCGTAATTGATGGTAATTATTCCCTGATTCAAAATTTAATCTTAAGTGAGATCGACACTGTGATTTGGTTGGATTTTTCACTACGCGTAAATCTTTATCGTGTGATTAAGAGGTCGCTATATCGTGTGATTAGCCAAAAGAAAATATGGAAAAATTCTAACAATAGAGAACATTGGGCGAAATTGTTAAGTAAAGACTCAATAATATTGTGGGTAGTCCAAACGCATGGGAAAAATAGACTTAAATATTCGCAGATGATGAAAGCCACTCAATATCATCATATAAAGTGGCTACATTTTCATAAATCTGAACAATTAGATGAATTTTTAAAACATCACAGTCCAAAATAGTAAGCGCAGAAACAGATTATTGCAGTGACTAAAATGAGGGCAAACACATTTGATTTACCTGTTTTAGGTGTGGGTTGGTGAGGAGAGGAATCATTGTAAAAAAAGCGTTTTCCATGTTGAGTATGTGTTGAGGCTTCATCCAAAGGGGAGTGAATTTCGGAGCTTTTTAAATGAGCAGATTTATAGTGATTTGCTACTTTAGTGATGAATTTTGCACTCAGGTCATCTAACTTTTGTTGAAATACCTTCAGTTGTTTTTCTTCCTCAAGAGATTCTTGATGATCTTGCTCCAAAAGTTTTCGTTTTTGAATATTTAAATGTTGTTCTAGATGCATGAAACGCACTAAGGTTTCATTGGCATAAGGTGCTGCATAATCTTGTGGCAGTAATGGTAAGGCAACTCCAATGTTGCAGGGCGATTGATCGTCAGTACCATAAAAGATTGCACCACGCTCAACGGATTGCACACCTTGTGCTAATGCGCGATCGAACAGCTCATTCTCTGTGTAGTCGTGAATATCATTCCAATTAGGTGCTTGAAGATCTGCCTCAACACGTTTGATATGCTGGGTGGATAGATCAAAACGCCAAAATGTTTCAATTCGTGCGGGGAGTGTTTGATTGTTTGGTATGTCGAAGTCTTGTTCAGAGCTATACCATTCGGCAAGTTCTTTACCACAGATCCATGCTGTTTTTACATTACGGTGATGACTGACAATGAAATGGGGATATGGTAAAAGTTCAACATTTGGATTGGGATTTTTTTCATCGATTAATAAACTTGAGTTATGTAGGCTTAAGCGTGTGACACCCTGACGTTTTAAGCTTTCTAACCAAACTTGGAAGTGTTGTGCCAATAAGTGTTGTGTATTTAAATCTCGAAAAAGGAAATGGTGCTGATTAAAAATCGCATGATTTTTCCAGTGTTGAAAACTTAAATCCTGACTTAAAAACTCATTGCCATAAGTCACGAGTGTGAGCTGTTGTTTCCAAATTTGATCTAATGCCATGACATATCTTCTCAATGATCATTGAGGATATCTTAAACTTTTTATAAATGTAATTTCCAATTTAATTCCACATCCAATTTTAACACTTGCTGATCTTCATACGGAGCTATAAAAGCTGTTAGAATGCGCAGTTATATTATTTTTTATATTTGTTGCTTTGAGAGTTACTATGTCACTGGAAGCCCTGACCACTGAAGCGCTCGCTGCCATTGCAGCAGCTCAAGACCTTGCAACACTCGATCAGGTTCGAGTGCAATTTACGGGTAAGAAAAGCCAGCTTGCTGAACAATCGAAAGCACTGGGTAAAATGGATCCGGAAGAGCGTAAGGTCTTTGGTGCGCAGATTCATTCAGTTCGAGAAGCGATTAATGGTGCATTAACTGAGCGTCAAACTGCATTACAAAAAGCTGCACTAGAACAAAAATTAGCAAGTGAACAGATAGACATCACGTTGCCTGGTCGTGGTCAACAGGTGGGTAGTATCCACCCAGTGACCCAAGTACAAGAGCGTATTTGTCAATTCTTCACGAAAGCAGGTTTTTCTGTTGCGACTGGTCCAGAGGTTGAAGATGACTATCACAACTTTGAGGCATTAAATATTCCGGGTCATCACCCTGCGCGTGCAATGCACGATACCTTTTACTTCGATGTAAACCATTTGCTTCGTACGCATACCTCTGGTGTACAGATTCGTACGATGGAAACACAGCAACCACCAATTCGTATTGTATGTCCAGGTCGTGTGTATCGCTGTGACTCAGACCAAACACATTCTCCGATGTTCCACCAAATTGAGGGTTTGTACGTTGCAGAAAATACGAGCTTTGCTGAATTGAAAGGATTATTGGTTAATTTACTGAATGAGTTCTTTGAAAAAGACTTGAAAGTACGTTTCCGCCCATCTTACTTCCCATTCACAGAACCAAGTGCTGAAGTCGACATCATGGATGAGCGAGGAAAATGGTTAGAAGTATTAGGTTGTGGCATGGTGCATCCAAATGTTCTTCGTTCAGCGGGTATTGATCCAGATAAGTACAAAGGCTTTGCATTTGGTTTAGGTGTTGAACGTTTTGCAATGCTTCGTTATGGCATAAACGACTTGCGTATGTTCTACCAAAATGATGTGCGTTTCTTACGCCAGTTTGCTTAAAACTTTTTATTAAATCCTCTCCTAACTTGAGGAACTCCACAGAATTATTTGGGGTTCTCTCCCTTAGCAAAGGGGGTTAGAGGGAGGATTCTAGAGATTTGAATTACAGGTTTTATATCAATGAAAATTAGCGAAAATTGGCTACGCACATGGGTTAACCCAGCCATCGATAGCGATACTTTATCTGACCAACTGACCATGCTTGGCCTTGAGGTAGATGATTTATCTCCTGCTGCAAAACCATTTACAGGTGTGGTTGTAGGTGAAGTACTTACGGTAGAACAGCACCCAGATGCAGATCGTTTACGTGTAACGACTGTCAACATTGGTTCTGGTGAACCATTACAAATCGTCTGTGGCGCGCCAAATGTACGTGCAGGTATGAAAGCACCTGTAGCGACCATTGGTGCAGTATTACCGGGTGATTTTAAAATCAAAAAAGGTAAGCTTCGTGGTGTTGAATCACAAGGTATGCTGTGCGGTGCATCTGAAATTGATTTAGAAGATAAAATCGATGGTCTACTTGAGCTTCCTGCGGACGCGCCAGTCGGTGTAAACGTACGTGAATATCTAGACCTTGATGACAACGTGATTGATATTAGTATCACACCAAATCGTGGTGACTGTTTCAGTATTCGTGGGATTGCACGTGAAATTGGTGTGATTAACCAACTTCCTGTGACTGCGCCTGAAATTAAAGAAGTGGCTGCAACGATTGCTGATGAAAAGAAGGTCGTTGTATCTACTGAAGGTTGCCCACGTTACTTAGGTCGTGTGATCAAAAATGTCAACACCAAAGCGCCAACTCCTGAATGGATGGAGCGTGCACTGGCTCGTTCTGGTATCCGTCAGCACAGTATCTTGGTTGATATTACCAACTATGTATTGATGGAGTTGGGTCAACCGCTTCACGCATTTGATGGTGGTAAAGTTCAAGGTGCGGTACACGTTCGTCAAGCAACTGCAGGTGAAAAACTTGTTCTATTGAATGAGCAAGAAGTTGAAATGCAAGACAACGTGATGGTGATTGCAGACGACCAAAAAGCATTAGCAATTGCGGGCATCATGGGTGGTTTGTCTTCATCGGTGACAGACGCAACGACTGAAATCTTCCTTGAATCAGCATTCTTTGCACCACTTCATATTGCGGGTCGTGCGCGTAGCTTCGGTTTACATACAGATGCGTCTCAGCGTTATGAGCGTGGAGTGGATTTCGAACTTCCAATGATCGCAATGCACCGTGCATCTCAGTTGATTTCTGAGCTTGCAGGTGGTGAATTTGGTCCAATTACTGTAGCAGAAAATCCAACAGTATTGCCAACACGCGAAGCAATCGAGCTTGAGCAGGCGCAAGTTGATCAACTTCTTGGTTATAAAGTTGACTCTGACTTTATTACTGATGCGTTAACACGTCTAGGTTGTCAGGTAACAATTAAAGCACAAGGTCAATGGTCTGTCGTACCGCCATCACATCGTTATGATATGGCAATCTACCAAGACTTAATTGAAGAGGTTGCGCGTATTCATGGTTATGACAACATTCAAATCAGCTTGCCTGTGATTGATGTGAAACTTGCAAAATACCAAGATCAATTTGAAGTTGCACAATTACGTCAAACTTTGGTTGCACTTGGTTACCAAGAGGCAATCAGCTTTAGTTTTGCTGATTTAAAACTTGAAAAACAGTTAAATCCAAGTGTAAATCCTTTGGCATTGGCAAATCCAATTTCAAGTGATTTGGCTGTAATGCGTTCGACTTTACTTTCAAGCTTAATTCCTTGTGTCCAATACAATGTTAATCGTCAACAAAGTCGCGTACGCTTCTTTGAGCTTGGCTTACGTTTTGATTATCAAGAAGCAACCAGTATTCATGATCTTAAGCAAATACCTACACTTGCGATTGTGGCAACAGGTGCGAAGAATCAGGAATCTTGGCATGCTAAACCTCAGCCAATGGATTTCTTCGATTTTAAAGGTGAAATTGAGGCTGTATTGGCAGCTGGGCGAGTTCAAGTAGAATATGTACGTTCAGAGCGTTCATGGTTACATCCAGGTCAATCTGCTGAAATTTTAGTGGACGGAAAATCGATTGGTTATATTGGTCGTTTACATCCATCGCTTGAAGATGAGCTTGATCTCGCAACGACATGGGTAGCAGAACTCGATCAATCGTCTGTTTTGCAAACTTATGTATCTAATTTTACAGAATTATCACGATTTCCTTCAGTGAGACGTGATATTGCAGTTTTAATTAGTGATAAGATTAATGTTAGTGAAATTCAGCAACTTATCGAAAAAACTGGAGGAGAGTTACTTGATTCTTCTTGGTTATTCGATGTGTATACGGGTCAAGGTGTAGAAGAGGGTAAACGTTCATTGGCGTTTGCACTTTTATGGCAGCATCCGAGTCGCACGCTTGAGGATGCTGAAATTAAATCTGGTATGGATAATATTTTACAAGTGTTAGAAAACACTTACCAAGCGACATTGAGGGCCTCATGACAGCATTAACAAAAGCAGAAATGGCTGATCATTTGAGTGAGCTGACGAGTTTAAATCGTCGTGAAGCTAAACAAATGGTTGAGTTGTTTTTTGATGAAATTAGCCAGGCATTAATTGCAGGTGAACATGTCAAATTATCGGGTTTTGGTAATTTCGAACTGCGTGACAAGCGTCAGCGTCCAGGGCGTAATCCAAAAACAGGTGAGGAGATTCCTATTTCTGCTCGCCGTGTAGTGACCTTCCGTGCTGGTCAAAAGTTTAGACAGCGTGTAGGGACAGAGCAAGTCGATTAATCGCTTGATCAAATAACATTTAAAAAAACCTGAGCTCCGCTCAGGTTTTTTTATGCTCTTAACTTTATGCGAATTCATAGAATTCAGCGCATAAAAAAAGAGAACCTTTGGTTCTCTTTTTTTCGAATAATCTAAAGTTTAGATTATTGAGCAGCAGAAGCAGCAGCAGTAGCGTCAGCAGCAGCGTCAGTAGCTTCAGCAGCAGCGTCAGTAGCTTCAGCAGCAGCAGCGTCAGCTTGAGCAGCAACTTCAGAAGAAGCTTCAACAGCAGCAGCGTCAGCAGCTACAACAGCTTCAGAAGCAGCTTCTACAGCTTCAGATGCAGCAGCGTTTGCGTCAGCAGCAGCTTCTTCAGTTTTTTTAGCACAACCAACGAAAGCTAAAGTAGTAGCAACGGCAGCAGCAATAGCAATTTTTTTGAATAACATGGCATCACTCTCATTAAAATAAATTGAGACAAAAAACCCGGTTAGTCTGTTGTGTGCTTTTATTATTCCTAACGTTAGTAAGGTTAATAACGCATGGAGCAGCCTAACTGGTATGCCGACATGCTATCACTGAGTATTTTGAATTACTACTAGGCGAAATGAAAAAATGCTTAAAAAATGAGAAATTTGACCCTATTTTTAACAGAAAATTACAATCATTTTTGCATTTTGAATTGGATAAACACTAAGTAAATACTTAAAAAATAAAGGGAATTAAAATACAAGATGATAAAAATCACATACTTGCAAAAAAAGTTACATTCAAAAGTCGGTATTGTGTATTTATGTAAATGGTGTCAACCTAAATAAAAGGCCATCAATAAATGATGGCCTTTTGCGTATTAGTTGGCAGCTTTGCGTTTCATTTGATCGAAGAAATCATCATTAGTCTTGGTTTCCTTCATGCGATCAAGTAAGAATTCCATCGCAGCAAGTTCGTCCATAGGATGGAGAAGCTTACGTAAAATCCAAACCTTACGTAGTTTATCTTCATCCATGAGGCGTTCTTCACGACGTGTACCAGATTTCTTGATATTCATCGCAGGGAATACACGTTTCTCAGCAATACGGCGATCAAGCGTAATCTCTTGGTTACCTGTACCTTTGAATTCTTCGTAGATGACTTCATCCATTTTACTGCCAGTTTCAATTAAAGCAGTAGAAATGATCGTAAGTGAGCCACCTTCTTCGATATTACGTGCAGCACCGAAGAAACGTTTTGGACGTTCTAAAGCGTGGGCATCAACACCACCAGTTAAAACTTTACCTGATGATGGAATAACCGTGTTATATGCACGTGCTAAACGTGTAATTGAGTCAAGCAAAATAACAACGTCTTTTTTGTGTTCTACCAAACGTTTAGCTTTTTCAATCACCATTTCAGCGACTTGAACGTGACGTGCAGGTGATTCGTCAAATGTTGAAGCAACAACTTCACCACGAACGGTACGTTCCATTTCTGTTACTTCTTCTGGACGCTCATCAATGAGAAGAACGATTAGGAAGCATTCAGGATTATTACGAACAATAGATTGAGCAATGTTTTGGATCAACATTGTCTTACCAGCTTTGGGTGGTGCAACAATAATTGAACGTTGACCTTTACCAATTGGAGCAACTAAATCGACAACACGCGCAGTTAAATCTTCAGTCGAACCATTTCCTAACTCCATCACTAATTGTTCAGTTGGGAATAAAGGCGTTAAGTTTTCGAAAAGAATCTTATTGCGAGAGTTTTCTGGCGTGTCGTAGTTAATTTGATTCACTTTTAAAAGTGCAAAATAACGTTCGCCTTCTTTTGGTGGGCGAATCGTACCTGTAATCGTATCCCCAGTGCGCAAATTGAAGCGGCGAATTTGAGAAGGGCTGACATAAATGTCATCTGGACCCGCAAGGTAAGACCCTGCTGCAGAACGTAAAAAACCGAAACCATCAGACAGAATTTCAAGAACACCATCGCCGAAAATTTCTTCACCATTCATAGCATGGCGTTTCAAAATGGCAAAAATAATGTCTTGCTTACGGTTACGTGCCATTCCTTCAAGGCCCATGAACTCAGCAATTTTGATGAGTTCGCCTATCGGTTTTTTCTTGAGTTCAGTTAAGTTCATAAATGGTCGATTGAATTAAAAGGAAGTGTGGAACACAGATAGAATAGAAGCAAAAGACATCCGCAGTGCAAGAAAAGAGCAGCAATTGATTTGCACAATAACAAACTCAGAATCTAGTAAGTTCTTTCGAGGAGAAATGTGTAAACAATTTCTTTAGCCGAGCGGCGATCTTATGTTTTGTGTATTGTAAGAAACGAGGAGAAATTGTCCAAGTGTTTCTTGATCATGCAATATAAGTGAGATATGGCTCTTTGTCAATTTTACCGTCAAAAAAAGCGCCAAAAATTTGACGCTTTCAAAGCCATTAAAATTGAAAGAATTAGATATTTTCTTCAATAAAAGCTGCAAGTTTTGATTTAGGAGCTGCACCAACTTGTTGAGCAACAACTTCACCATTTTTGAACATCAATAAAGCTGGGATATTACGAATATTGTAATTTACAGCAGTTTGTTCGCATGAAGTTACGTCAACTTTTACGATTTTAACTTTACCTTCGTATTCAGTTGCTAAAACTTCAAGTACAGGAGCAATAGCTTTACATGGCGCACACCAGCCTGCCCAAAAATCAACAAGAACTGGCGTGTCAGAATTTAAAACGTCAGCTTCAAAATTAGCATCAGTTGTATTAACGATATTAGCAGACATGGAATTTGCTCCGAATAATTTTTTGAAAACGGTCTATCTATGTATATAAGTATTACATAGACCACTTTAACAAAGTAGGGGATAGGGTTTATTTTCGGACTAAATTCTGTAAATGTCTAATTGATGCTCACGATTTCCATGATCGGTGTAACACAATTGTCATATATGATGATTTTTTAAATAGTCGTTAAATTGACTAAATAAATGGCTTTTAAATTACAGTTATGTGAATTAATCTAGGCACAATTCTGGTTGAACTTAGCGCAACAATGTCTGATTTTTTGATTGATGAAGAACTCCTTGCAGCCATTGATATGGGCTCAAACAGCTTCCACTTGGCGATTGCTCGAGTTGATCATGGTGAGGTAAAAAAAGTCGCATCGATGTCTGAAAAGGTCCAATTGGCCGCAGGTTTAGATGAAAATAAAAATTTGACAGAAGCTGCTCAACAACGTGGTTTAGCATGCTTGGCTCGATTTGTAGGGCGCCTAAGTTCAGTCCAATCGAATCGTTTAAGAATTGTGGCCACCAATGCTTTGCGCCAAGCTAAAAATGGGCATGAATTCATTCAAAAAGCAGCTGAAATTCTGCCTAAACCTATTGAAATTATTGCTGGTCGTGAAGAAGCACGCTTAATTTATTTAGGTGTATCACATACTATGGCGAACAGCGGTCGCCGTTTGGTCATTGATATTGGTGGTGGCTCGACCGAGTTAATCATTGGTGAAGAGTTTGAGCCAATTCATACTGAATCCGTGCAAATGGGATGCGTTGCATTTACGAAGGCCTATTTTGCAGACGGCGATATTAATCCAAAAGCTTTCGATCGTGCGGTGACTGCCGCACGCAAAGAAATCTCGGGTATCGCGACTACTTACCGTGCGGCAGGATGGGATACTGTTGTTGGTTCAAGTGGAACCATTAAAGCTTGTCGTCAAATTGCGGTAAATATGGGTTGGAGCGATGATCAGGAAAACTTGACGCGAGAAGGCTTGGAAAAACTTAAAGATAAGTTACTCAAATACAAGCATATTTCAGACATGGAATTCGAGGGTCTTAAGGAAGATCGTCGTGCAGTCCTACCTGCGGGTATTGCGATTTTATACGCTGTATTTGAAGTTCTTCAAGTTGATAAGCTGGTCTATTCAGATGGCGCCTTACGAGAAGGTGTAATGTACGATTTACTCGGGCGTTTCCAGCATGAAGATATTCGAGATCGTAGCGTACAAGCCTTGATGGGGCGTTATGGTGCTGATCAAAAACAAGCAGAGCGTGTTGTTGAAACGGCTCAACAATTATTTGATAGCGTGGCAGGAACGCTTGGTCTAAATAATGACGATAGTGATTTGCTACGTCGAGCAGCTTATCTTCATGAAATAGGTTTAGCGATTAGTCATAGTGGTTATCATCGTCACGGCGCATATTTGCTTCAGCATTCTGACATTGCTGGTTTTTCACAAATTGATCAAAATCATTTGTCACATTTGGTCGCTCATCATCGCCGTAAATTGCGTGCTGAAGCAAAAAATGATGTGACGAAAGTCGGTGGAATTAAACTTGTCTATCTATGTTTGCTCCTTCGTCTCGCAATTTTGCTGAATCACAGCCGAAGCGATGAGATGCTTCCTGCCATTGAATTAAAGATATTAGATGAGCAACAATGGCAACTGAAAGTTTCTGGTGATGCAAAACAATGGCCTTTGTTGGTTGCAGAGCTGCATGATGAGCAGGTGCAATTTAAACATTGGGATATCGTTTTGAATATTCAGTCGGAACAATTTATTGGCTAACAGAAGCTGATAAGCGAATTTTATTAGTTAACTACGTCATAGTTAATTTAGGGATATTCATCGACTTATGAAAAATAAAGCTGCTCAATCTAAAGCATGGAAAACGGTTCAAATTGCGCGTCATCCAGATCGCCCACAATTTTTAGATTATGTGAGCGAAATTTTTACAGAATTTGATGCACTTCATGGTGACCGTTTATATGGTGATGATGGTGCAATGGTTGGCGGTTTAGCACGTTTTAATGGTCAGGCTGTGATGGTGGTTGGTCAACATCGTGGTCGTAGTACACGTGAAAAGTTACAGCATAATTTTGGGATGAGTAATCCAGAAGGCTATCGCAAGTCTCAGCGTTTACTTGATATGGCTGAACGATTTAATCTTCCAGTTTTCACATTTATTGACACCATGGGTGCATACCCTGGTGTAGGTGCTGAAGAGCGTGGACAAGCAGAAGCAATTGCTACGAGTCTAGCTCAACTCTCAAGTTTAAAAGTACCTGTCATCGCGACTGTTCTAGGCGAGGGTGGTTCTGGCGGCGCATTAGGCATTGGCGTTGCAGATCGTGTGATTATGCTTTCTCACAGTATTTACTCTGTGATTTCACCTGAAGGTTGTGCCTCAATTCTTTGGAAAACTGCTGAAAAAGCTGAGCAAGCGAGTGAAGCACTTGCACTCACTGCAGATAAACTGAAAGAACTTGGTATTGTTGAGTATGTTGTAGATGAAGGTGAGGGTGCTCATCTTCAGCCAGACCTAGTCATGGATAAATTAAAACATGTGTTACAAGCTGCACTTGATGAGCTTGTTCCAATGGATGCAAATGCAAGATGCGAAGCACGTTACCAACGTTTAATGAAGTTTGGCAGCGACAATTCAGGTCTAGCTTCTTAAAACAAATTGCCAAATTTGGTGATGAACACACGTTCTTAGTGGGATGCAGTGGCGGCATGGATTCCATGCTGTTGCTGTATGTCATGTCTCAATTAATTCCCCAAAAAATCCGTGCGATTAATATTAACCACCAGTTGCAATCTGCAAATCAGGAATGGGCTGAATTCGTCCATCAATTTTGTATGGCAGCGCACATCCCTGTGGTTCTCGAGACAGTTCAAGTTGCTGAAGGGAATTTGGAACAGCAAGCTCGAGCAGCACGTTATCAAGCTTTTAAACATCATTTATCCGACACAGATATTTTAGTACTGGCACATCATCAGCAGGATCAAGCTGAGACCGTATTATTACGTTTGTTCTCTGGTGCTGGAATACAGGGGTTGTCCGCGATGAAATTATTAGATTCACGTGAAGACATCATTATTTGGCGACCATTATTGAATCTAAGTCGTGAGCAGATTTGCCAATGGGTAGAGCAACTCGAATTGCCCTACGTGGATGACCCGACCAATTTTGATACGCATTATGATCGAGCTTGGTGTCGTCATGAGCTTTGGAATATTTTGCAAAGCCGATTCCCTAAAATGCAACAGGCGATTGTGAGAACCAGTGTGCTGATGCAAGATGCGAATGAAATTTTGCAAGAGGTTTTACAACAGGATTTGGCATTCTGTGGCGATGATGATCATCTAGATTTACGACAACTCAATCAATTAAGTTTAGCAAGAAGAAGACAACTTTTATCCAATTGGATGAAAGGACAAGACCAATACCGTCCTGCATTTGAGATGGTAGAGCGGTTGACTGAAGAAGTTATTTTGGCGAAACCTGATGCACAAGCAGCATTGCATTGGAATGGACAATATTATGTTCGTTTCCAAAATATCTTATATCGAGTTCCTAAGGATGAATACTTAGCAGCATCAAATACAACTGATTCAGAAATAAAATTTGAAATCCAGCATGTTGTAAATTTAGCTTCGGGTCAATTTAAGATCTGCCAACATCAGGAAGAGTATGGTCTGCGTATAGAACTTTTAAATCAGCCTTTGACATTGCATTATCGTCAAGGTGGGGAAAAAGTCCATTTGCATGGACGTGTGGGGAAATGGCCATTAAAAAAAGCAATTCAAGAGGCACAAATTTTTCCATGGAAGCGTCATACTATTCAAATTTTAAGCTTAGATAATGTTATGCTTGGTGTTTTCACGCCAAAAGGGTTTTGGCTGGCTGAATCAGAGTATTGTGAAGTCGGTGGTTGGCAGCCAAAGTTAGTTTCATCGCTATAAAATCAAGGTTGAGAGTCGTTCATGAGTGTTGCGTTAAACTGTAATATTTGTTTCATTGGTGGTGGTAATATGGCTCAAGCCCTAATTGGAGGGTTGATTAGTCGTGGTTTACCAACAACGCGTATTACAGTTTCCGATCCTGTAGAACGTGTGAGAGAGTTATTAAAAGAAAAAGAAATTCAAGTTACAGACAATAATGAAGACGCGATCCAAAATGCTGATGTTGTTGTTCTGGCGGTGAAACCACAAGTACTGGCACAAGTCCTTAAACCGTTAAAAGGTAAATTTGAGAATAAGTTAATTGTTTCGATTGTAGCAGGGGCTGAAATTGCAACGATTGCTGCATTAACGGGGACGGAGTTTATCGTTCGTGTCATGCCTAATACACCTGCATTGGTTCAAACAGGTGCCCATGGTTTATATGCACATGACGTTGTTGATCAAGCAAAGCGTGAATTGGCAAGTCAGATTTTAGCTGCAACAGGCTTAACACTTTGGGTAAACTCAGAAGAGCAAATTGATGCAGTAACTGCGGTATCGGGTTCAGGTCCAGCGTATTTCTTCTATATGATGGAAAGTATGATTCGTGCTGGGAAAAATTTAGGCTTGGATGAGAAAACTGCAACAGCCTTAACGCTACAAACAGCTCTCGGTGCTGCGCAAATGGCGATCACCAGTTCTAATACGCCATCTGAACTGCGTAAAAATGTGACATCACCAAATGGTACAACTCAAGCAGCCTTGGAAGTTTTTGATCGAGCGCAAATTTCACAGAATATTCAGGCTGCTCTTGCGGCTGCAAAAAAACGCAGTCAGGAGCTCGCTCAGGAATTAAGTGATAGTTCTAAATAACTAAATTTTAGGAAAATTGAAGTATGGGTGCGAACTCTGCGCTATTTTTTGACATTATCATTAATGTTGCGATTTTATTGGTATTTTTCCGTTTTTTAATGCAATTGGCGGCAGTCAGTCCATATAATCCTGTTGTGCTCTCCACAGTGAAAGCAACTAAAATCGTAGATGTATTTGGACGAATCTTGCCAACTGTGGCACAGGGGCGTGTAAACCTAGCAGCTTTAGTGCTGATCGTGTTGTTGTATTTTCTTAAGGTATTTGGCTATAAATATTTAAATGCCTTACCAACAGGCGATGCATTGTACTTTATTGGTTCAACAGTACTTTCAATGTTGCAGGCATTAATTTCAATTCTTAAATATTTACTGTTCGCTTACATCATATGTAGTTGGATTTTGATGTTTTCACAAACACGTTCACCGTATATAGAAGTGATTCAAGAATTAGCTGAACCGATGTTGGCACCATTCCGTAAAGTAATGCCAAATTTAGGGATGATTGATCTATCTCCAATCCTTGCATTTTTTACACTTTATATTGCTGAAATCATGTTGAAATCAATTGGTTAAATCTAGATTACGGATTTTAACAATTTTATAAAAAAGGACTCAAATGAGTCCTTTTTTATAATTTAAGAATCTTAGGAGTTAGTGCGCTTCGCCCCAGTTTTTCCCTTTGCCGACTTCAACAACAAGTGGCACAGAGAGTTGAACAACACCTTGCATTGCATCTGCGATTTTAATAGCGATCTCGTCAGCAATCGCTTCATCTACCTCAAACACTAATTCATCGTGAACTTGCAATAATAATTTGGCCTGAGCTTTAGGTAAAATTTTATCTACTTCGATCATTGCCATTTTGATAATCTCCGCAGCAGAACCTTGAAGAGGCGCATTAATTGCAGCGCGTTCAGCTGCCTTTCGAATCATCATATTGCGCGCATCGATATCTGGGGTGTATAAGCGTCGCCCTGTAATGGTTTCAACAAAGCCTTGTTCTAATGCGACTTGTCGTGTGCGTTGCATATATTCATAAATGCCAGGATAGCGATGGAAATATTGTTTAATGTAATTTTGAGATTCTTCGCGTGTGAATCCCAACTGACGTGTTAAACCAAACTCAGACATGCCATAAAGTAATCCAAAGTTGACTGCCTTGGCTTGGCGACGTTGATCATTGGTTACATCATCCAAAGCAATATTTAATACTTCTGCAGCAGTACGGCGATGAACATCTTGGCCGTGATTAAACGCGTCAACTAAAGCCTCATCTTGTGAAAAATGTGCCATAAGACGTAGTTCAATTTGTGAGTAATCGGCAGCAAGTAAGACCCGACCTTCAGGTGCAACAAAAGCTTTTCGGATTTGACGACCGATCTCTTCACGAATTGGAATATTCTGAAGATTAGGATCAGTAGAAGATAATCGTCCAGTTGCGGTTAAAGCTTGATGGTAGCTGGTATGAACACGATGACTTTCGTTATTGGCTTGTTTGATTAAACCGTCAGTATAGGTACTTTTTAATTTAGACAAGCCACGATATTCTAAAATAAGTGCAGCGATCGGGTGATCAATTTTCTCAAGAATGCTTTCGCTGGTACTGTATTGACCTGTTGAAGTTTTCTTACCACCTTTTAAACCTAACTTATCAAAAAGAATATCACCCACCTGCTTAGGTGAGCTGACATTAAAAGGTTGACCCGCGATTTCGATAATCTGATTTTCTAACTCTAGAATTGTATTAGAAAATTCTTGACCCAAGTGATCGAGGAAACTCAAATCGAGCTGAATTCCATTTTCTTCCATCGTCGTCAGAACTGCAGCTGTCGGCATTTCGATTTGATGAAGAATATTGAGAAGCTCTGGGATTTCTTTAAGCTTACGCTCCAATACCTCATACAAACGATAGGTTACATGGGCATCTTCAGCGGCATAATGCGCTGCTGTTTCGATTTCAATTTGATTAAAGGTTTTTTGTTTAGCACCTTTGCCCGCCACTTGTTCGTAAGTGGTGGTTAAGTGGCTAAGATAAACGCGCGCAACGTCATCCATACCATGGCGCGTCGCCACAGCATTGAGCACGTACGAGGCGAGCATGGTGTCAAAGTACCAGCCTTGTAAATGAATTCCATGATTTTCGAGAATATGAGCATCATATTTTAAATGATGACCAATCTTCTCAATCTCAGCGTTTTCTAAAATTGGTTTGATTTGCGCAAGAATAGCGTCGCGATCCAATTGCTCTGGAGCACCTTCATAATCGTGAGCAAGCGGAACGTAATATGCATCTTGGGCATCAAATGCCACAGAGAAGCCTACCATCTCTGCAACACGATAATCTAAACTTGTGGTTTCAGTATCGAAAGCAAAGCGTTTCTCAGTAGTCAATCTTTGAAAGAGTTTTTCCCAATCCGCTGGTGTTAAAACGGTATGGTAAGTTGCCTCGCCAAGCTGATCATCTACACTAGTCTGAACCGCTTGGTCTTCGATTTTCGATGTTGCAGTACTCGGTTTTGCGACAACTTGACTCAATTGTTTATACGCAGCACTATTTGGATTGTTGGGATGATCTAAAGACTGCAGTTGATTTCTAAACTCAAGTTCGGTGTAAAGCTGACGTAACTCTGCAACATTTGGATCTCGGAGTTTAAGATCATCATAGGTCAGATTCATGTCTAAGTCACAAACAATACTTGCTAGCTGATGATCTAGCGCAATACCATCTGCATTGTCTTTAATATTTTGGCCTACTTTGCCTTTAATTTTATCTACATTTTCAAGAATGCCGCCAATTGAACCATATTCATTCAGCAGTTTAGCCGCAGTCTTTGCCCCGATACCAGGAACGCCCATGATGCCGTCAGAGGCATCTCCCATGAGGGTTAAATAATCAATAATTTGGTTCGGCCAAACACCAAACTTTTCAAAAACGCCATTCACATCCATGGGCTTGTCTTTAAAACTGTCTTCAAGTGTCACTTTATCCGTGACCAATTGAGCCATGTCTTTATCGCCTGTGGAAATCAAGACTTGATAGCCTTCTTTTTCTGCACGTTTTGCCAGCGTACCGATGATATCATCGGCTTCCGCACCAGGTATGGCATGGAGTGGGATACCTAAAGCACGAATTAAATTATGTAAATACGGAATTTGTTGAGCGAGTTCGTCAGGCATGCTCGGTCGATCCCCTTTATATATTGGGGAAAGTTGATGACGGAAAGTTGGTTCAGGTGTGTCAAAAATGACAGCCATGTGTGTAGGTTGAACACGACGCATTAACTTTTGGATAGCAGAAATAGCTCCGCGAATTGCGTTGGTTTGTAAACCTGTTGACGTCGTTAGCGGTGGTAGTGCGTGATAAGCACGAAATAAAAAATATGACCCATCGACCAAGACAAATGGTGGCATTGAAACGTTCCTAATCCAATTAACTTTTTCATTGTACGTGATTTTCAGCAGTTGCGCTGATACAAGATTTGCAATCAAGTGTACAGAATATGCGATGAAAAACGCAAAATGCTAATTCTTGCTGAGGTATCATCAATCTAGCTAAAAAGGAATGATGTGTATGCTGAAGCAATATAGTGAAATAAAAATGATTTGGTTGATGCTACTCATCATAGTAGCGATCAGTACTTGGGTTCTAGCGTTGCCGATCATTACGTTTTTATGTGTTGCTGCATTCATCATAAGTGTTATGCAATATGCCCATCATGTTGAAAAACCGCTTACCAACATTGAGCAACAGACTCATTATTCGAAGCAGAATACATCACGATTGCCCTTATATATTTCGTCATTTTTTGCACTAATTGGTAGTTTGTTCGATTGGACATGGTTGGTTGGATTAGGTTTAACATTCTGGATTTATTTTTTTCTAAACTGGTTGCGACAACTTGAGGGTCGATTAATTCAAATCGGTGCTTTGCAGGAAAAGCTAATAAAACTAGATCGAGACGATCAGACCAGCACCACAAGTATTTTACAAGATTCAGAGGGAATCCAGACAAATCAGCAGCATGATTTGGGTTTTGGGATGCAAATCAGACGATGGATCTTTCATGGTAATCCTGTTCTCAAAGTTGCGATTACCGTCCTAGTGATTGGGGTCGTCTTATTATTGAGATATATGGTTGAACATTGGACCTTAAGTCTTTCAATCAAACTTTTGGCTGTTGCTGTCATCGCCGTCATATGTGTTGCCTTTGGTTATCATATACAGAAAAAAAACCGCGGCTTTGGTCTTGCTTTACAAGGACTGGGTTTTGCGGGATTGTTATTAAGTATTCTATTTGCTTATCACTATGATCTGTTAAATCTCATTAATACGATTACGCTTTACAGCTTGAGCATGCTGTCGTTGGTCATACTGATTTTAAAACAGCGGTCAGTGGAGCTTTCCCAGATGGGAGTTTTGGTTGCTTATATTGCACCGTTCACATTACCTCATGCAGATTTTTCCTCAGCTCAATTACTGTCTTATTATCTAGCGGTCAATAGTGTTGTAGGTGTAATTTGTACATTACATCCATGGAAAATACTCACTCAAATAGCGTTGCTGCTCATTGTTGTTATCGGTGGTGGTTATGCCTTTTTGAATGGCGGTGTTGCAGAGAGATTCGTTTTATCCTGTCTAGTTATTGCACATGCGAGTGTATTTATTTGGTTGGGTTTCAGATTTAACCAGCTCGCTACACATCAAAATCAGGCTCATTTAGGTCAGCGTATTATTGACTCCGCATTGATTTATGTCAGTCCCTTGGTCGCATATGCATTTTTACATCCCATGTATTTAGATCAAACATCGGTTCAAATTGCCTTGTGTTTGGGTTTTGCATTGACTCACTTTGCGATTTTTAAAGTTGTGCAGCACGCAAAATTTGATACGGCGATTAAACAAAATTATTTAATGTTAGGTTTTATTTTTCTAAGTTTTATCCCGCCGATCTTGATTCCACAAGCATGGAGTGTGATCGGGTGGATCATTGAAGGACTGCTTATTTTAATGTGGGGCTTGCATCGTGAGTTTAGGGTAGGGCGAACATTAGGTTATGCGTTGTTAGCAGTTGGATTATTTTCGTATTTATACTATTTGATCGAGTTAGCATCAATTCCAAATATCATCCCATGGTTACTAGGTCTAAGTTATATCCTTGCGATTGCGGTCTCCAATGTTGTTATGCGTTATCAAAAACAGCTGACACTGTCAGATAAAATTTTCCTGTCTATTTTTTCTTTTTTTGCGAGTCTTTTACTGCTTTATCAAGGTGTGGAAAGTTTTAGTGAACCGATGAGATTAATCTACACACTTGCATTCACAACTGCGATTTATTTTGCTGCTAATTTAGTCTTACAACCGCGTCAAGTAGTCTCATGGTCATGGTTATTACCAAAATGGTTGGGGCTGATTCCTATTGTAATGTTCGCAGCTATTATGCTGATCGATCAATACACTCAAGGAGTCATCGTCTGGCAGTCATTTGGTGAGCAAGGCTTGTTTATCTTGGCTTGTTTGGGCCTGAGCTATCTGTGGTTAAAACCAATTTCAAATGCTCAGTATGAAAATGAATGGATCGCCTTTGGTGGACTCGCTTCTTTAGCTTGTGCCAGCGTGGGTGTAGTTTCAATGTCACCTATGATGGGAGCTGTCCTTTTACCGTTGATACTTTATGGCTATAGTATTTTTAAAACACCAGACTTGAATAAGCTTTGGTTAACAAAGACCAGCCTCATTTTATTGTTGTGCTGGATTGTCAGCTCACAAATTTGGGTGGTAGAACCTTTTTGGAAATATTTTATCCCAATCTTAAATCCTATTGATGTCGTCAGTCTGGCTGGTTTGTGGGTTCTTATTCAGGTGCTTCGCAGTCAAATCAGAATGGGGCTAGAGCGAACACTTGGCGCATTCTTGATCTTACTCGCTGTGCTATGGGTAAGTAGTTATGTACTTCTTAGAGCCTTACATTTTTATTTTGCTACACCTTATAACCAGTGGATCATTTGGCAAGATTCTGCAGTGCAATTGGCGTTGACATTATTGTGGGTGGTCATGGCATTCATTGTGATGAAATATGCCGCTGTCATCCATAATCGAGTGGTATGGATGTTTGGTGCAAGTATTTTGGCGATCGTGACTTTTAAATTGGTATTGTTAGATTTATCCCATATCGGCACTCTAAGTCGAGTTTTATCATTTTTAGGCGCGGGAGGATTGATGCTGATTATTGCGTACATCGCCCCAGCGCCAGAGCAAAATCGAGTAGAAGAGACTAATGCTTGATCCTGAGATCAAGCATTAACCTTAATTCATTATAATTTAGGCTCTCTTTTGATTTCCTTAGCATTGGCGTATTGGTCTATTTCCTCATCTGTTAACGAGGGTTGTGGAGGGCGATCAACAAAACCCATTTTAGGTACAGGAATTTCAATATGGTGATCAACAAAACCGTTTCGAATCCGCTCTTGCATTTCATCACGCACTTTTAAAAAGTTTTCCTGTTGGCACCAAATGGCGAATAACAATTCGATTGAAGATTCACGGAATGCGGTTACCGTTACAGCAGGTTTGGGATCTGCTAACACTAAAGGATAGCTGTTTGCCACTTTTAATAAAACTTCTCGTACTTTAATGATGTCTTCATGAAAGTTGATTGCAAGTGTAATGGGGATGCGCCGTATCGGGAATTTAGAAAGGTTGTGTACGGGAGCACGAATTAATTGCTCATTAGGTAAACGGACATAGACATTATCTTGAGTCAGTAATTTGACAGACAGTAAATCAATGGAGATCACTTCACCTTCGATGGTATGTCCACGAATTAACGTAATTTGAATGGTGTCACCAATTTCAAAAGAACCTTCACCAATCAAGAATAAACCGCTGATCAAGTTCGTCGCAGAGGTTTGAGATGCAAAACCCAGCGCTACGGTCAAAATACCAGCGGCACCTAGAAATACACTTAATTTAAAACCTGCTTCTTTTAAACTCGCCATCACAAAGATGAGGAAAATAAAATAAAAAATACCGCGCCGCCATACCAAACGCTGATGAGCATTAAATTTGGCGCCGATCGTTCTCACAAAAGTATTGGAAACGACTCGAGCAAAAAGGAATCCAATAAAGCAAAGCACAATCGCAATAATAATTTCAGTTAAGCGATCCGTATTGATATTGGTA
Source organism: Acinetobacter sp. 24-47-39 (assembly GCF_056783825.1). NCBI lineage: Bacteria > Pseudomonadati > Pseudomonadota > Gammaproteobacteria > Moraxellales > Moraxellaceae > Acinetobacter > Acinetobacter sp. 24-47-39. Next base: position 7,427 of record NZ_JBWYIP010000007.1, on the reverse strand, counting down.
AATATACTTTTGAGGCTATCAGCAATGGTGCTGGTAAGACTATCTGCCATATGCCCCCCCCTTAGAAGAATGAATCAAACATGTTAAATAAAGTACTACCTGGGGCACGTGCTGGATTGACATAAATTACATCACCTGCCAATGGTGGGGTGCGATTTTCAATACGAATACGTGCTGGTCGATCCATCCCTTCGTGAATGACTTTAATTTGTGATGTCCATAATCGCTCTGTACTTTCACTATAAAACAAAGGCAGGGCAGGAACAGGTACATTCATTCGATCGAAACGGAGTTGATGTCCACTGACATTGTGAAAGTCAATTGGAGTGACCGCACGAAATGCACGTGGACGAAGTTGTTTGAGTTCTGTGCGACCATCGACTGAAGTGGCGTAACACATTTCACCACTGCGTTGATCAGGACCGAACCATGTATCTTTAGGCATAATGACCGGTATATCGAATAATGGGGTCTTTTGACTTTCGACATAACCTGAAAGCCACAGAGGGGTACTAATATAAAGCGTGCCACGTTGACCAGCTGGAATGTAAATTGGGTCTACAGGACGGATCACCACAGATCGATCTGCAAGACGTGGTATCAATTGAATTTTAGGGTGAGTTTCCCTGAACATGTAACGTTCAACATGTACTGGACGAGGAAATGAAAAATGGGGGTCATCCATTTCCTGCCACTTTTGTTCGTAGTCGTATTGAATTTGAGGACGGTAGTACTCCATGCGCCATTCTTGTAAGCCACGAGTGAGTCGAAAGAGCAATGAACCAAATTGCCAAGCACGCACTTGATTGAGTTCAAAATGCTGCTCACCCCACCATCTTAAAGTCGAAGGGTTTTGCTCAAGTTTCTGATCTAGTGACAATAGGGAATATCCTTAAATAAATTCATTAAAAAACTGTCTTCACGCTGTCAAATGCTTAGAGTACACTCGAGGTAATTTTAATCATGATTATCATCCCTTATGCAAGTACTTAAACAAATACAAATACCGTATAGTTTTGCAAAAAAGCATGGCGTTTTGTTGCGTTATGAAGGGGATCAAGTTTTTATTGTCCGTCGTCAAGATACTGCTTTGGTTGCTTTGCAAGAAGCACGCCGTTACGTGGGGCGTACAGCCCAATATCAATTGGCGACTGAACAAGATTTTAGTCAGTTACTCAGTTCAAGTTATGCTGGCGAGACAGGCGAGTCTCAGCAAGTGGCTGCTGGTTTAGAAGATCATCCTGACTTGTTAAGTTTAGCCGATCAAGTACCTGAAGCAGAAGATCTGATGGATCAGGAAGACGATGCTCCGATTGTTAGATTGATTAACGCATTATTGTCCGAAGCCATTCGAGTGAGTGCATCAGATATACATATTGAAGCTTTTGAAAAAAAGTTATCGGTTCGTTTACGTGTTGATGGGCAACTTCGAGAAATCGTGCAACCACGTCGTGAACTTGCCCCATTGTTAGTTTCACGTATTAAAGTAATGGCAAAACTTGATATTGCTGAAAAGCGAATTCCTCAGGATGGTCGTATCTCTTTACGACTGGCAGGTCGTGAGGTGGATGTCCGTGTTTCGACTTTACCCTCTTCACATGGTGAGCGCGTAGTAATGCGTCTTTTAGACAAGCAAGCAGGTCGTTTAAATATGACCCATTTGGGTCTGATGAAAGATGATTACGAGCGATTAACCCAATTAGTGCATCGTCCTCACGGTATCATTCTCGTGACCGGACCGACAGGTTCTGGTAAAACGACGACACTTTATGCTGCACTCTCGGATTTAAATGACGGATCTAAGAATATTTTGACCGCGGAAGATCCAATTGAATATCAACTTGAAGGTATTGGACAAACTCAGGTTAACACTAAAGTGGATATGACATTTGCGCGTGCGTTGAAAGCGATGCTTCGTCAAGATCCAGATGTGGTGATGGTGGGGGAGATCCGAGATTTAGAAACTGCAGAAATTGCTGTGCAAGCATCCTTGACGGGTCACTTGGTATTGTCGACGTTGCATACCAATACTGCGATTGGTGCAGTGACGCGTTTAAAAGACATGGGAATTGAGCCATTTCTTCTGTCGAGTTCTTTAATTGGTGTGATTGCGCAACGATTGGTTCGTACTTTGTGTTCGCACTGTCATAGTTGGCGTGCCGCGGATGACTTTGAAAAAGAAATTTTTAAGAATGTCCATGATGGTACTGCGCTCAATCTGCCTCAACCAGAGGGGTGTGAACATTGTGCGCATACAGGTTTTAGTGGTCGTACCGCCATTTATGAAATCGTCCCTGTTGATGATGGAATGCGCCGTCTGATTCACGGGAATGCTGCAGAGTTTGAAGTTGAAAACTATGCTCGCCAGCAGTCAGGTTCGATACGTGATGATGGATTACGAAAGGTGCTTGAAGGTAAGAGTACATTAGAGGAAGTACTTCGAGTAACAAACGAAGCGGCGGAGTGATTCAGAGATGATTTAATAATTCTCGATAAAACGAAGAAGCACTGATTTGAAATTAAGCCCGAAAGCTGAGGATTCAACAAAAGAGCCCAATCGGAGATGAAAAGGGCTTTTTTTATATGGTTAAATAACTGATTTTAAATGGGTTCTAACATGAACTTAACCTACAACGCTAAAAAAGCTGAGATGCAATATGCATATCAGCGTGATTTTTAGGATTGAAACAACTGGATCAAACAATCACATTCAAGGTCACATCAATATTGCCACGTGTTGCATTTGAATATGGACAGACGATATGAGCAGCATCTACTAGCTTTTGAGCTTGCTCTTTATCCAAGCCTTCCAGATGAATATTTAAAGTGGCTGCTATTCCAAAACCAGTTGGAATAGGACCAATACTCACTTCACCTTCAATATAAGCATCTGGTGTTATTTTCAATTTATCGCGGTTGGCAACAAATTTCATCGCACCTAAGAAACATGCAGAATAACCAGCAGCAAATAATTGCTCTGGATTTGTTCCACCACCGGGACCACCCATTTCTTTTGGTACAGCGAGCCGAACATCTAAAATTTGATCTGATGATGTAGCACGACCATCACGCCCACCAGTAGCTTTTGCATGTGCGGTATAAACAACTTTTTCTAATGACATGATTCCTTCCAGATAGAGTATAGGTGAATATCTATACTCTCTGATTTAAAAGGAATGATAAGCGGTAATTTTGTAAAGCTTGGTATTCAATTTTTTATGTGTGAGCAGGTTAAAGCTGAATAAGTTTACGATGCTGAATTAATGGCATCGATTCTCTAATTTTTTTCTGTTCATCGATGTCAAACGGAACTGTAATCATTTGAGCACCTTCTTCAGAGATGATATCTAACAATTGACCACGAGAATTCGCAGCACCAGAGTGACCCCAGGTTTGTCTTTTTTCACCGTGCCACCCTTGTTGAGCTGAGCCTAAAACTTGGCATTGACTATCCATGGCACGAGCTTGTAAAAGTAATTGCCAGTGCATTTGACCTGTCGTGTAAGTAAAAGCAGAAGGTGCTGTTAAAATATTTGCGCCTTGTGCGCGCAGCTTTAAAGCAAGTTCAGGAAAACGAAGGTCATAGCAGACCATTAAACCAATATTGCCAAATGGAGTTTTAGCAATGACGGTTTGATCACCTGGTTCAAAAAACTTAGATTCTTGATATCCACCTACCGCATCACCGACTTGAACATCGAATAAATGAATCTTGTCATAACGTGCTTCTGTCTTTTCAGGGCTAATACAAAGACTGGTTGTTCTGACACGACCATCTGGCACAATGGTGCCGTCTGGGCGAAAAGGACAGGGGAGTGTCCCAGCAACAATCCACATTTGATATTGATGAGCAAGTTGTTCTAAACGAGATTGTATTTCTTCAAATCGTTCAGCAGTCTCACGCTGTTTGCCTGCCGCAAAACAAACGAAATTCTCCGGGAAAACGATCAAGGAGGCCCCTTGATTCTTACTTTTTGCTAACAATGATTCAATGACTTGAAAGTTATTTTCAATATCATTTTGGGAGTTCATTTGGGTGACAGAAAGTAAGGTTGTCATGAGGTTCTCCTTAAGCGCTCAGTATGCTTAAGAGAATATCAGATGCTGTGATCGATGGTATCTTGTTGTTGTTCTAATTGTTTAACCAAAGGTTCGAACATATTTTGGTTATCAGCATTTAATTTCATTAATGTACGATGAGCATCTAATACAGTTGAAAGCATTGCATTATGTGTGATGTGTTCGTCCAATAAAGCGCGCGTGCACACATTCGGATCTCCGCAATAGTTTAAAATTACGAAAACCTGACCAAGACCCATACTGTTCGCAAGTGTAGTGATATCTGGGTTAGTAGATAACATAACAGCTTGAACTTGATGCACTTGTTTGAGCTTTAATCCAAGTTTTGCGAGGATTCCAAGCACAGTACTGTCTATGAATGTAGTTTGGGTTAAATCAACAATTGCGCCTACGACGTTTTGTTGTTGTTCAATCCGAGATAATAATTTATCAAGGCTTATACAAGATTGAGCGCGCACTTCTCCAATGAGTTTGAAAATGTGCGTACCATCCAAGCTTGCATATTCAACATGACCTGTTGACATATAAATGCCATTTGCAGAAAGGATGCTAAAATTATCACATAGCGCAAGTCGATACTCAAGTAGTCTTCAGTCGTAGATCGATTTATAAACAGCTACACTATTGATTATTAACTTAATTTAGACGTTGGAAGCTGAGTATTGCAATATCATCTGCAACATGTTCAGGAACTTCGAATGATTGATTTTGCAAGTGATAGACCAATTGTGTGAATTGTTCATTCAATCCACCATCAAAAGGTTCAAGTGCACCATCTGAGCAAATAATAAAACGAGCTCCACGATTCAACGTACATTCAAACTCTTCAATTTCGAGATCTTCAGTAAGACCTAAGGGAAAGCTGCTGGTGTTGAGGATGCGAGCATCCTGATTAGGTTCAAAGATAATTGCTGGAGGGTAATGCCCTGCGCTTGACCACTTAAGCTGGTGGGTCTCTAGATTCAATGTGCCTGCAATCATTGTAATATGCTTTTCGATGTTCTCTTGTAAAAGCATGCCATTAAGTTTTTTGAGGAGTTCTCGTGGGGTTTTCGATCTACCGTGAAATGCAGCCATCCAAGAGGTAAGAAGTGAGCTTGTTACACCATGTCCAGAAACATCAGCGAGATAAAATAAGATTTCACGATCACTGAGTTTCCAATAATCATACCAATCACCAGATAAGTAAGCTGACGGTTGAAATAAAGTCTCGACTTTATAATTAAGTAGGTCGATTGGGTTGGGTAATAGTTTTTTTTGTAATTCGGCTGCGGAGGGCAGGTCGCGGCTGTCCTGATTACGTTTGTATTTTGCTTCAATTTTAGCAATCGATTTTGCGAGGTCTTTTGGAAGACGATCCCAAATCCAGCCAGCGAGTGCACCAAGTTCCCATGCTTGCGAGAGTTGAAGTCCCTCATCTGCATGACCTATCACGATCGTAGGGAGGGGCCATTTATATTGCAGAAAATCATTAACATCACTAATGGCAATGATGGTTGAATCGTAAAGATGAAGATCATCTATATGAATCATTTGTAAACTCGGCAGAGCCTCTAGAACGCTATCTAGAAGATGGATGTCACGAGTGGGTTGAATGAAATACATAGATGAAAGAATCAATCCTAAATGCTTTATTTATAAAACTATCTTAGACGAACTTATATCGAACGCCAAGTTAAAGTCTAAAAACACAAGATTTAGACTTTAACTTGCATATGGTTTCTATTCGGATTCCATAGACTCATCCATGAAGGATTCATCATCTGAAAAATCATCTTCAATAAATAGTCCAGAACCCGTTTCTAAACCGCGTTTTTCAGCAATAACATAGTTTTTTCGTTGTAAGTAGGCATCACGCATTGCTGCATACTTGTCACCTTGCAAGACTTGTTCAATCTCTAAAAGTTGAGCACGTGTATCTAATGCGCTAAGTGCCCAGTCACTATAATAGATGCGATCATGACCATCGAGTAAATATTTTTGAGGGCGTGCCTGACTATCCACTACGCGACCAACAGTATCACGGAGGGTGCTTGGTCCCATAAAAGGAAGAACGAGGTAAGGACCAGAAGGGACACCGTAATAGCCTAGAGTAGTTCCAAAATCCTCATCTTCCATTGGGAGAGATAAGCGACGTGCAGGATCAGCGAAACCAAGCGTTGTAATTGTATTTAATGTAAAACGACCAAACGTTTGTGCGGCACGTTTAAAGCGACCTTGAGCAACCTGATTTACAGCATTCCATGGCTCACCCAAATTGTCTCGGAAGCCACGTACTGAATCTCTAACTTGTTCTGGAACTTTATCAGCGTACTGCACGGCTATGGGGCGCAAGACATTTTGATCGACAACATCATTAAATGCGTAGATTTGTCTGTTTAAAGGTTGAAGTGGATCTTTTTCATTTTCAGGTAATGCTGCTGTTGCATTGACTTTGAAATTATCAATTTTTAAATTTTTTAAATCTTTGATAGATCCATTGGTGTTAACTGAATTTTCTAAAGCTGGTTGTGAAGCCTTAGCAATATCGTTGTTTAAAGGCTGGTTATTATCATTTGAGGTAGACAACTTATCAGATGTTGATAATGCAGTATCGTCAGCAATTTTATTGCCTGCAATCTCAGGTTGTTTGGCGTAAGCGGGTGCTGCTAAACCAATACTTAACATACTGACCCAAATAAGTTGAGAGTACTGCATAAAAACATCCTAGAATAAAAGCTGAATATTAGTCTTATTAAATAAATAGTAAGTACGAACAGAATAACGCCATTATAGCGAGAGTTGAAAGCAGTTTACTAAAGTATATTTGCACAAAAAATGTGAATTAACCGTGAAAAAAGAGTGATTTTGTAGAAAATATAATCACTTATTAAGAAAATATAATTAAATTTTAAAAAAGAGGTTGCATTGGGGGAGGAATGCTGTAGAATGCACATCCATCGGCGGTGATGTTGATTAAAACTTGTTGAAAAACAAGGGTTTAGCTGAATAGGTTGGATCTAAGTTTTGAGAATGAGTTAGAAAATAAATTAACATTGCTAGTTGACTTTCTGAAGAGAAAGGGTAATATAGCCGACCTAGCTTGATGCTGACGAAGCATTAAGAAGATCATTAAGAGATTATGAAGAACAACTTGTGTGGATTTTTACTGGTTGATTGATCGATATATATTATCATTGATAATTGGTAGAAATTTCTCGAAGTTTATTTGAGCAAATTTTTTGTCAGTAATTGATGAGCCAAGATTGGTACCCTTTAGGTACTATTGATTTTAAACTGAAGAGTTTGATCATGGCTCAGATTGAACGCTGGCGGCAGGCTTAACACATGCAAGTCGAGCGGGGGAA